>QMQE01000025.1 GCA_003650445.1 Acidobacteriota bacterium
ATTCATCTGGATATTATCCCGCCGGACACTCCTACACTGACTCAGGCAAATCCACTGGATGAAACAGATGTCCAGCTGGTGTGGAGCAGTGTGTTTGACTACGGCGGGTCTCCTTCGTACTACATTGACATTTACCGGAACGGTACGAGAATAAAAACTGTGGACGGAAGCCTGATCAGCTGGACAGACAATACGGTCCATTCGGAAACAACCTACAATTACAAAGTACAGACCAGGGACGATGCCGGCAATCTCTCGGCATTCTCTAATATCCTCCAGGCCACTACGCCGGCACCGGCCAATGATGAGATTGCCCCATCCATTCCCCAGGGGCTGTACAAAATTTCAGCGGGAACAACTTCCATATCTATTGGATGGAACCCGTCCACCGATACTGGCGGATCCGGGCTCTACGGCTACGAAGTTTTCCGAAACGGAACACAGGTCGGCAGTGTCACAACCAATTATTTTTCAGACTCCGGGCTGCAGGAGAGTACTTCCTATACCTATTTTGTAAGGGCGCTGGATAATGCGGGGAACCGGTCCAACCTGAGCTCCGGCCTGACTGTCAGCACAGCCGGCACCACTGCCGACACAACTCCCCCCACAACTCCCAGCGGCCTCACAGGCTCTGTCACTTCCGACACTTCCGTCCATCTGAGCTGGAACGCATCTTCCGATGCCGGGGGTTCCGGGCTGTCCGGCTACCAGGTGTTTCGAAATGATTATGGCAGTTATACCACTGTTCTGGCATTTATTTCCGCGCCGACACAAACCTTTGACAATGCCGGGCTGACTCCGGGAACTCAATATCGATTCCGGATCCGGGCTGTGGATGGTGCCGGGAACGTATCCGGCTATTCCAATGAAGTAACACTGACCACAACGAACAGTGCCGTTGACACAGAACCTCCGTCAACCCCCACCGGCCTCACGGGCAGTGCCCAGTCGGCCCAGGACATCCTGCTCCAATGGACAGCTTCTACCGACAACAAAGGCGTCGCCTCCTACGAGGTGTATCAGAACATTACCGGCGGCCCTTTCGGGGATGAGCATCACCTATTACAAACAGTAATTGCCCCAACAACCAGTACCCATGTCACAGAGGATAAGGATGGAAATCCGCTGACACCGGCAACGGAATACCATTTTTCAGTAAAAGCCGTTGACACTTCGGATAACAAATCGGATTTCAGTTTACCAACGATGGTAACCACACCCGATGTGGCAAATGACACAACCCCGCCATTCCCGCCGACGAACCTTCATTTCTCGGAGGTAAGGAGCTTTCATATCATCATTGCTTTTGACGCGGCGGTGGATAACGATGGCGGAAGCGGTATCCGGCAATATCATGTATACCGGAATGGCACGTTGGTGGCGGACATTTCAACCACGACTTACGAAGATACGGATGTAGTTGAAGACCAGTCCTATAGTTACTATGTCACTGCGGAAGATTACGCTGGCAATCTGTCAGACCCAACAGATACCATTAGCACAACCGTTCCGGTGGAAGATCTGGTGGCACCCACTACTCCTTCCGGCCTTACGGCCGATATTACCAGTACAGAAGTGACCCTGAGCTGGAATATGAGTGTGGACGATGGGTCCGGTGTGGACTATTATGAAGTCTATCGCACGGATTCCAGTACTCCATTCAAACAGAAAAGCAAAGCCGCACCGGTTGCCACTACGGTATTTACCAGTTGGACTGACACAACAGTGGTGGCAGGGTCCAGCTATCAGTATAAAGTGCGGGCACTGGACCGGGCAGGAAATGCCTCTTCATTCTCACTGCTCAACGTGAATGTACCTGAAGAAAGTGCCGTGGACAACACTGTATATTTCCCACACCTGGATTCCAGCGATATGTGGTGGACCGGATTTGCACTGGTGAACACCAGCGACACGGCTGCCAATATCGGCTTTGAATTCTATTCAGCCGCAGGTGACATTGTGGCAACACTACCTGAATTCAGTACGCTGGCTGCGGGGCAAAAGCTGGTTTATACGATTCATGACCTGTTCGATGGAGATGTTCCGGCAAATGCTGCCTGGTGGCGGGTTACATCAGATCAGCCCCTCAACGGTTTTGAATTGTTCGGCACCAATGATTCAGAAGAAATGGTCGGAGTGAAAATCTCCAAGACCCCATCCAGCAAACTGCTCTTCCCATCCATCAAAGTAGATGACACCTACTGGACCGGTATCGCCCTCATCAACACCGGGGATACGGATGGGACTGTTACATTCTACGCGTATGATGCAGAGGGTACTGAGTTGAGCGGTTCCAAGACATGGCCCCTGCCGGCCCATGGCAAAATTGTTGATGAAGCACAGAATTTCTTTGAAGAACAGACGCTGCCCACAGGAACAGCAGTTGTGGAAGTTGTGTCAAATCAGCCCTGTATCGGCTTTGAGCTCTTCGGCACCCATGGGGATGAAGAACAGGGCATTAAACGGGGCCTTGCAGGGCTCAGCGCATTGCCACTGGATGAAGACAGTGCGTTTCAGCAGGCACTAAAAACATCATTCAAAACGACTGCAGGCAATCTGAAAGCAGGCGATGCACCCAACAATCTGAACGCTACTATTCTGAATGCATCATCAGTCGAACTGGATTGGGAAGTCCCGGACACAGGAGCTCCTGATTCCTACCAGGTCTGGACAGCCACCGTGGTCAGCACACCGTTTGGCCCCCGAGTGGATCTGGAAACCCTTATTGGAGAAACAACCGATACATCATACATTGCCGGAGGATTGACTGCCAACACAGAATATACCTTTGTGGTCGTGGGTGTCACCGGGGGTGACCAGTCCTCCGCCAGCAACAGCGTGACGGTTACCACACCTGCTGAAACGGTACCGGAGGCTTTCACTTACATGGCAGCCCGCCTGGAAGAACACAACGGTGGGACCACGGAACTGCACATGGTAAATCTAACCGACGAGGTCGCCACCGTCAGCATTTCCACTATTAATGATAGTGGAAACACGGTAGAAAGCTCTTCGTTAACCATTTCGGCCCAGGGCGCAGCATCTCTCAGCATTGGCGACACCTTTACAATCGGTTCTGATATCATGGCAGCCCGCGTGGTGTCCGACAGGAAACTGGCAACATATGAGGTCTTTGATAATCAGGAACAGGGATATTACGACACACTATACCTGTTCAGCAAGGGAATGAATAAAATCTATTTCACCCACATTGCACCGCAAACCTTTTACTGGGATTCTTTTATCGCCATGTGGAATTTGTCCGAATACAGCAATCTTGTGGAATTACGACTTCACGAGCCGGATGGAACTCTTCTTTCCACTGTCAGCGTTCTCATTCCTGCCGGTGGCGTATCCTCCGGTGAGATTCATGACTATGTGACGGATGATAACCTGGTGCAACAGATTGGCTGGATTGAAGTTGCCGGCCAATACCCCATAAACGGATATCTGGCATTCGGCCCCAAAAACGGCAAAACACTTGCCGCCATTGAAGCGGAGTAGAAGAAAAAGAGGGGAGCCGATTGGCTCCCCTCTTTTCAGTTTAAGTAAAGAAAAAGGTATTTTGTGTTCTGACCGGAAAAAGGCAGAGAGTTGAACACTCCCTTTCTTGTCTTACTCTGACTCGCAACGCCCACACCCAACTCCCCACACACAAAGCCACAAAGGAAGAACAAGAAAGAAGAGAATCTCACTCTTTCAGAACACAGAACACTGAAAACAGAACACTTCCCGTCCTACAGAATATCTTTCACCAGATCGGGAATGTCGCTTCTGTCTTCAGTGGCAGTGAGGATTTCAGGGCCATTGGGGGTAATGGCGAGGGTATTTTCAAACTGTGCGGACCATTTCCTGTCCTCTGTAACAACAGTCCACCCGTCTTTCAGGGTTTTGCAATATCGCTTGCCGGCATTCAAAATCGGCTCAACAGTGATGACCATACCGGGTTCCAATGTAATTCCCCTTCCCGGTTTGCCGAAGTGCAGGACTTCCGGGTCTTCGTGGAGTTGACGACCGACGCCGTGACCAATGTATTCCCTTACAACTGAATAACCATTTGATTCTGCATATGATTGTATAGCATGGCCCACATCGCCGAGGCGGTTTCCCCGCTGACATTGCTCAATGCCCAGCATCATGGCTTTGTAGGTGACCCGCACCAGTTTTCTGGCATCATCGGAAATTTTCCCAACCGCAAAGGTCCGGGTGGCATCTCCGTGAAAACCATTTTTAAAGGCACCAACGTCCACAGAAATAATATCCCCCTCCTTCAGGCGAAGGTGGCCCGGAATGCCGTGAACCACCTGATTGTTCACCGAAGTGCAAAGGGTGTGGCGAAATCCCATGTATCCCTTAAACGAGGGAGTCGCGCCATGTTTGCGAATGAATTTCTCGGCAATCCGATCCAGTTCCCGGGTGGTGATTCCCGGCTGGATGTAAGGGCTCAGGTGTGCAAATACTTTTGCAGTGATCCACCCCGGTTCCCGCATTTGTTCAATATCCTGCTTTGTCTTAAATTTGATCAAGGATTTCCTCCAATATGGCCAATTCCGGTACCCGGTTCAGATGCTCCTGAAGTGCTTCCCGAAATGGTTCCAGGTTTTCTTTTTTCAGCTTCAGGGAAAAGATGACGCCGTTGCCATCGTATTTTTCCCCTGCTATCTTCACATCCGGAAACCGGTTCACCGTCTGATACACAGACTGCGATTCCCGAAATGACACCGCACAGGATAGCACAATCAACGGATACAAGGTTACAGCTTTTACCTTTTCCAATGCCAGTGCCGCAGCATCTCCGTATGCCCGGACCAAGCCCCCGATTCCCAGCTTTGTGCCACCGAAATAACGGGTAACCACAACCATTATGTTTGCCAGGCCACTTCCCTTCAATACCTGCAAGATGGGCTTTCCCGCCGAACCGGCGGGTTCTCCGTCATCTGACGATTTCTCAATCCCAGGATGAATTCGCCAGGCATAACAATTGTGGGTTGCATCGTAGTACTTTTTCCGAACATCAGCCAGAATGGCTTTCGCCGCTTCTTCATCCGAAACGGGGAATACAGCGGCAATAAACTTGGAGCCTTTTACCGTGAATTGGGCGTGGCTGGTTTCAACGGGAACGACTATCCCGGCCATGATGGTTCCTCTGATACATGTTGGAATTTTCCTTCAGATAGTCACGGATTTTCTGCATGTCTTCCCACACCGGGCGTTTTCCACCGGAATTCCGAAGGAGATAGGCGGGATGGTAAGTCGGCATTACCATGATTCCATTGACATTGTGAAACCGGCCCCGAAGCCTTGAAATGGATTCGGTTGTATTCAAAATAACCTGGCTGGCATGGCGCCCCAGGGTGCAGATGACCTTCGGCTGAATCAGGCGGATCTGTTCTGCAAGGTAGGGATGACAGGCTTCAGCCTCTTCCGGAAACGGATCCCGGTTTCCCGGGGGACGGCATTTCACAATGTTGGTAATGTACACATCTTCACGGGCCAGCTCAATTGCGTTTATAATTTTTGTCAAAAGCTGGCCAGCCTTTCCAACAAATGGAATCCCCTGCTGGTCTTCATCAAAACCTGGCCCTTCTCCGATGAACATCAGGTCTGTTCTAACATTTCCGGCACCGAATACCGCTTTGTTCCGGGTTTTTCCCAGCCCGCATTTTTCGCAGGCCGCTACCTGTGCGGCCAATTCCGCAAACCTTTCCCCTACATCCACGGACGTTTTCTTTGCCGGTTGCGGATTGGAAGATGGGGAAAGGGCGGCCTTTAACTTAAGAGCCAACGGACGGGGAACAGTGTCCACTCCGATTTCTTTCAGAAAACGAAGATAATCCATCGCATCATTCATCAATTAAGCTCCATCATGGCTGCCACTTTGGCGGCAATGTGAAAAGCCAGCTCGTCTTTTCTGACAGTATTGAAAGGCTCTACCGTCCCGTCTCTTGACACCAGGGTTCCCCGGCTCTTTTCCGCACCGAAGCCTGAATCCGGAACGCCAACCTGGTTCCCGACAATGAGATCTGCTTTTTTCTCTGTCAGTTTTTTCTTTGCGTATTCGGTGACATTGGATGTTTCCGCCGCGAATCCCACCAGGATTTTACTTCCGGCATACCGGGATCCCAGTGTTTTCAAGATATCCACAGTGGGTTTCAGTTCCAGTTTCAGGTCATTTTTATCCTTCTTCTTCTTCTCATCCTCAGGTTTTGCCGGGGTGTAGTCCGCCACTGCCGCCGCCATCACCACGATATCCGCTTCAGTCGCTTTTTCCAACACTGCGTCCAGCATTTGTGAAGCCGTTTCAATCCGGGTCAACGGACAGTAAGCCGGATAGCGTACCGTTCCGGTACCTGCGATGACTTCTACCTCTGCCCCAGCCAGGGCAAACGCCTCCGCCAATGCCTTTCCCATCCGCCCGGAAGAACGGTTGGTGAGCGTGCGTACCGGGTCAACGGGCTCAGCCGTTCCACCACTGACAACCAGGACTTTCTTTCCAGAAAAAGGGCCGCCAATGTGACGATGCATTGCGTATTCAATCATATCTGCCACAATTTCTGAATCCGGCATCCGTCCCGGGCCCTCGGTTCCACAGGCGAGATAACCGGCATCCGGATCCAACACATGAACTCCGTCTTTTTTCAGTTGTGTGAGGTTCCGAACAGTTACAGGATGACGGTACATTTCAGCATTCATGGATGGCGCCACCAGAACCGGCCCTGTACAGGCCAGATAAGCAGTGGACAGGAAATCGTCGGCGATTCCCCCGGAAAACTTTGCGACCGTGTTCGCCGTTGCCGGCACAACCGCCAGGATGCCGCAGGGCTGGACAAGGCTGATGTGAGATAGCGCCCGTCCCGATTCAAAAGTGTCGGTATACGGTACTTTTCCGGTGATGGCCCCCAGGGTTACCGGCGTCACAAAACGAGCCCCGTTTGCAGTGAGAATCGTCTCAATGTTTCGATAGCCCCGTTTCTGCAGTTCCCGGATTACCCCCACAGTTTTGTAGGCGGCAATACCACCGGAAATTCCGATGACGATTCGTTGAACTGTACTGCGGTTGAGCTTCACGTTTTTCTTACCCGCGCTACTTCAATTCCACCGGATTTTCTTCAGCTCCGGGAAAGGTAACCACGACTTTTCCCTGCCGGATTTCTTCCAGAGCGATGAAAGTTTTCTTTTTTGCGTCAATGCTGACTTTCGGGTGTGCTCCGAGAAGCAGTTGATTGGCTCTGGCACCTGCAATGAGAATGTAGCGGTATTTGTTTTCCACAATCCGCTGATCCACTTTGTTTTCAGTCATCTATATCCTCCATATTGAATAGATTTGTAACTTGCTTAACATTTTTTATTCGATTGATCTTCAGGCGCTGAGCCAGGACAATGGCACAGACGTTTTCCACAGCCTTATCCAGAACATCGTTTATCACGAGAAAATCGAAAGAATTGAGACTCCTGATTTCCTTTTTCGCTGTTTCCAACCGTCTTTGGATTTCTGTCTCCCCCTCCCGATTCCGGTTTGCCAACCGCTTCTTGAGTTCCGTGTCATCCGGTGGAATAATAAAAATTGAAGTGTGGGGAATGTCCTGCCGCACCATCAATTGCAATGCGCCCTGCACATCAATATCCATAATAACATCCTGGCCCCGGTGAAGCAGTGTTTCCACCTGCCTCCGGTTTGTACCATACCAGAATTTATCAAATACACGGGCATGTTCCAGGAATTCATCTGCCGCAATCATGGCCTCGAATTCTGCTTCACTGACAAAAAAATAGTCCTTCCCGTGAATTTCACCCGACCGGGGCTCACGAGTCGTATAAGAAACAGAAAATGAAAGATTTTTCACTTCTTCCATCACCTGCTGAATCACTGTGCTTTTCCCGCTGCCAGACGGCGCTGAAATGATGAACAAGCCGCCTTTTCTCTCAATTTCCACTGAACTCTCCCGTCTCCCGGTTTCCAACCCTCGCCGACAGCGTTGCCGGAGTGTTTACAGACTGAATGAGCATCCCGTTTTCCATCAGAATGAAAGAACGGGTGGGTTTTCCCGCCGTGGCATCCACCAGCTTTCCCGCTGACTTTGCCTGTTCTTTTAGCTTTCTCAGCGGTGCAGACCCCGGTTTCAGGATCGAAACAATTTTTGAACTGTTTACAAAGTTTTCATGGCCAATGGAAAGAAACATCAAAATCCCCCGTCCTTTCACGTTAGAATAACCGATTCCAGCAATTATTTTCAAAATAACGCAGAATCACTCAATATTCTGCACCTGCTCGCGTATTTTTTCAAGCTCTGTTTTCATCATCACCACTCGGTGTGAAATTTTTTCATCCCTTGATTTGGACCCGATGGTATTGGCCTCCCGGTTCATTTCCTGAAGAATGAAATCCAGTTTTTTACCCACCGCCCCGGTTTCAGCAAAAACAGCACGAAAAGCCGCCAGGTGAGCATGAAAACGGACCAGTTCCTCGGTAATATCCAGTTTATCCGCCATCAAGCCCGCCTCCTGCATCATTCGGGATTCATCCTGCTGTTCACGGGGAAGGATTTTCTCCAACCGTGCGCGGAAGGTTTCCAGCTGCCGCTCCAGGAATCCCTCCCGCTGCTGTTCCACTTCCGCCAGGTTTTCAGAAAGAGACAAAAGCCGTGCCTCAAAGTCCTTTTGCAGAAAATCAGCCTCAGTTTGTCGCCCTTCGTTGAACTTCGCAACCAGTTCATCGAAACCCGCCAGAGCCGCTTCCTTCACTGCGTCCTGAAATTCACTATCCGGCTCCTGCAGCAGCAGGTTGGCATCCCGGTTAAACAGGGCTGTCATGGGAACACTGAAATTCAGCATGGGGAACTGGTCCTGAAGTAATTCAAATTCCTTCGCATAAGTATTTAGAATTGAAGTATTTATATGCGAACCTGCCTTTGTCGGATCCTCAATTCGCAACTCCATCCAGATGGTAACCCGGCCTCTGAAAACCGTTTTCTTCAGCATACCCAGAAGGACCGGCTCCAACCCTGCGAAACGGTCCGGCAGACGGAATTGACAATCCAGGTAACGCCCGTTGACGGATTTCATTCGAAGAAAAATCGAAAATCCATCTCCGCTTACCTCTGTTTCTGCAAAACCTGTCATACTTCTCATATCAAAACTCCCATTCATCGGCCTGTCTTGTGATGCGGTTCAACTCGTTTTCAAGCTCCAAGCGTTTTTCCTGAATATCATCGTCCCGCCCTACCCGGATGACATTACCAAAAGTGAAAACATGTCGGGCACAGGGCATTGGCACAATAAATTTATCCCAGCTGTTCACCACCTTTTTCCGGGAACAGTTGTAAGCAAAGGGAACAATGGGAACATCTGCCAGTCGGGCCATCACCACTGCACCGTCCTTTGCCTTGTACACCGGCCCCAGGGGGCCATCCGGCGTTACCGCCATAACCCTGCCCATGCGTAACTGCTCCACTGCCCCCTTTAATGCATCTTTCCCGCCACGGGAAGATGAGCCCCTTACCGCATGGATATGTCCCAGTTTTGCCACCGTTCTGGTGATATATTCCCCGTCCTTCGAAGCGGACACTACCGGAACGACGTCCCGATGGGGCGTTCGGGTGGCAAAAGGGCCCATAAGGATGCGATTGTGCCAGAATGCGTACACATACGGCTCCCCGGCTGCTGCAAGCCGGTCAATTTCAGCCGCATTCACCCGTGTGGCATCAATGGCCGTCCGCCATACCAGTTTCAGCCAGCCGGAGGCAAGTGTGGACACCAGGGCTTCACTGATTTCCACTGTCCACTCCAAACTGCATGTTGTAAAGCCGGGTATAAATGCCGTTTTGGGAAATTAACTCATCATGACACCCGGATTCCACGATTTTTCCCTGTTCCAGGACATAAATCACATCTGCCGAACGAATAGTGGACAAGCGATGGGCAATAACAAAGGTGGTTCGGTTCTGCATCAGATTATTCAAAGCTTTTTGAACCAGGATTTCAGACTCGGTATCCAGGGCGGATGTGGCTTCGTCCAGAATCAGAATGGGCGGATTCTTCAAAAGTGCCCGGGCAATGGAAAGCCGCTGCCGCTGCCCGCCGGAAAGCAGCACACCGCTCTCCCGGATCCTGGATTGATATCCCTTCGGCATGGCTTCAATAAATTCGTGGGCAAATGCCATTTTTGCCGCCTTCACTACCTGCTCCATGGGGAAATCCGCCCGGCCATAGGCGATGTTGTTAAACACCGTATCATCAAACAAAACCGTATCCTGAGTTACCATACCGATATGGCGCCGCAACGCTTTAAGTTCAAAATCCCGGATATCAACCCCGTTGATGGTGATACTGCCTCCCGTTACATCAAAGAAACGGGGGAGAAGATTTGCCAACGTGGTTTTACCCGCACCGCTGGAACCCACGAAAGCCGCAATGGTCCCCATTGGAACTGCAAAAGACACATCTGACAACACCGGACGGTCATCTTTTTCATAGTGAAAACAGACATTGCTAAATGCGACTTCTTCCACTTTTTCGGGAAAAGGCGTTGGTTTCACGGGGGACTGAATCCGGTTTTCTTCGTCCATGAGTTCAAAAATCCTCCGGAACGCCTCCACCGCCTGTTGAATATCATTGTTGGCCTTCACCAGGCGGCGAATGGGGGAATAAATGAAAATAACCCCCCCGATGTATACCACAAAGGTTCCCACCGTCATCATCCCATTTCGAATCTGAATGCTGCCATAGAAAATCACCACACAAAATACAATGGCACCAATAAATTCCATAATCGGCGAGGAGGATGCGGTGGCAAGTACCATGCGAACGTTGGCTTTGAAGAATTCGTAATTTTTCTGAACAAATTTGTGAATTTCAAACTCTTCCATGGAAAAGGCTTTTACAATCCGGTTACCGGTGATCGTCTCTTTTAGAATGTTGGTCAATTCTCCCATCCGGCTCTGGGCAGAGCCGGTGGCACGGCGGATTGCCCGGCTGATTAAAATAAACGGAATAATATTCAACGGAATGATCACAAGAAGCAAAGCAGAAAGACCGGGAGAAATATAAAATACACCGGCAATTAAAATCACCAGAATCAGGCTTTCTTTAACTATGTCTCCGATTTTCGTGGTCGCCGCGTTTTGTATTAGAAAAACATCGTTGGTAATCCGGGAAATCAGCGTACCGGAATGGTAGCGGTCAAAGAATGAAACCGATTGCATCGTCATTTTCCTGTAAAGGTCGTCCCGGATGTCCCGGACCACTTTAAACCCGACCCTGCCGAGGATATAAAATCCGGAAAAAGTGAACAGGCCCTTCAGCAGGAATACAGAGAGCATCATGATGAGAATCACCATAATGTCTTCCCCGCCCTTAATGGCGCGGTTCAAATCCAGATGGGGAATCCACCCTTTCTTTTCCAGCCACTTTTTCAGCTTGTTCTTTGCCCGGGTAATAAATGCAAGTTTATCCTGAGATTTTGAGTGAATTTTCCTGACTGGTTTCTTTACCGCATCATCAACATGCTGCACTTTTACTACCGATTCGGTCTGCCCTTCATTCCCCAGCTTCATCAAGCCGTCAAAAACCGGCTTCGCACTGAAAATAACCGCCTGCCAGAGAATTGCGACAGTGGCAAGAATCAGAAAAGACAGCACCAGTTGAAACAGATAGGGACGAAAATAATGTAGAATCCGACGGGTCAATTTCATAAAAGCTCCAGAATCCTTTCGGCAACCCGGTGATAGCTTCCCTCCCGGTACAGCCGTTGTTTCAATTCGGCAAGACGCCGCTTTTTCAGCTCAGCCACGCCATCACTTTCAAAAATTCCCTCCGCAAAGCGGAGAATCTCACCGGGATTGCAGTCCCGATTCACAAGCTCCCCCATCACCGCCTCGTCCAACACCACGTTGGGAATGGAAATGAAGCGGGAAACCACCGCCAGCATCCCCACCGCCGTCGTAACCGGGTTCAGCTTGTAGAGTACCGCCATTGGTGTCCCCGAAAGGCCGCACTCTAAAGTGACCGTCCCGGATGCCCCGACAGCCAGCCCGGCAACCGCCATAGCCGTATACTTATGAACCGGCTCAATCACCGTAACCGGCGACAGCGCCGAACACGCCACATTGGCCTCATCCACCGGCATGGCAGGGGAAGGGAGCAGCATCAGCGAAGCATCCGGCCAGCGCGCGCGTAACCTTGTTGCAGTGTCCAGAAGTACAGGCATTAAGGCCCGATATTCCCGTTTTCGGCTCCCGGGAAGAAAAAGCACCCGTTTTCTACCCCCCGGCAATCCATAATGTGCCAGAAAATCGGATTCCGGTATTTCCGGCTTCACCTGCTCAGCCAGTGGATGGCCATGGAATTCCCCATTGTCAAACAATGGCACTTCAAAGGGAAACAACACGAAAATACGATCAAACAACTGGCTCAACATCCGCGACCGGTACCGGCGCCATGCCCAGACCTGCGGTGGCACAAAGTATATCAGTTTTCCCACATATTTTCGAACCTTCCGGGCAATACGGATATTGAAATCGGGGAAATCAATACAGACCAGCACATCCGGCTGTAACTCTTTAATTTTATCAATCAATTGCCCCATAGCTTCTTTCAGGTGCCCCAGGTTTTCAATAACCTCGGTAATTCCCACCACTGACAAATCTGAATAGTCTCGAATAATCTCTGCCCCTGCCCTGCGGCATCGTTCACCGCCCATGGCAAAAACTTCCATCCCTCCGGAAACCAGTTCCCGTGTCAGTCCTGCCGCATAGACCTCACCGGACAATTCTCCGCAAAGGATCACTGCTCTGGGCCTGAGATGGGTAGGAGTAGAAGTAGGAGGTACTGTGATTTGTGACTTGTGATTTGTGACTTGTGGGAATGGGCTTCTGCTTTTCTCCACGCTTCGTTTGCTTTTCCCCTCTTCCTTTGTGTCTTTGTGCCTTTGTCTTAAATTCCCATCCCCTCTTCCTACCTCTGCGGACTCTGCGAACTCTGCGGTGAGTCTTTTCTCAGGTTCAGGGGCTCTCAAACCGGTCTCCTTCCTTCAGATACCCGCCATTGATGCATGAAGCGATGTCCATCGCTTTCCGGTTTTCCGGCTGGATCCTCAGAATCGGCAACATCTGATTATCCCCACACACAATGAACAAACCTCTTTCCCGAATTGTCACCGTTCCCGTTGGCAGCGAATCGTGAGAATCCTCCGGCAACCCCGTCTCCAGAAACTTGAACATCCTGCCATTTGCAGTAGCAAATCCCCCGGGCCAGGGCTGAAATCCCCGAATCCGGTTGTGAACATCTATTGCCGGCATTGAAAAATCCAGCGCACCATCTGATTTCTGAATCATCGGTGCATAACTGGCCAGTTCCTCATCCTGTGGAATCGGAACCCGTTCTCCTTTCACAAAAGGAAGCAGTTGCGTTTTCAACAATTCCACCGCCACATCTGTCAGTTTTTCAAAAAGGCGGGGAGCATTGTCAAGAAGCGTGATTTCAACCGGAGAAACCGCAATAACCGGGCCCGTATCCAACCCTTTGTCCATCTGCATCAATGTCACACCGGTTTCTTTTTCACCGTTTACCAGTGCCCAGTTCACCGGGGCCGCCCCCCGATAAGCCGGAAGCAGGGAATAATGAACATTCACGCATCCTGCCGTGGGTAAATTCAAAATGGATTCCGGGAGAATCCGGCCAAAGGCCACGACGACAATCACATCCGGATTCAGCGATTTCAGACGTGCCAGAAACTCCGGGTTCGCCTTCATCCGTTCCGGTTGAACAACCGGCAAGCCCAGCTTTTCTCCCCTGAGCTTCACCGGAGGGGACTGCATCTTCCGCTTCCGCCCCACCTCGCGGTCAGGCTGGGTCACAACCAGTCCGATATCACTGATTTCATTCAATGCGTCCAGCAGGGGAACCGAAACCGCCGGTGTTCCCATGAAAATGCTTCGAATTTTCTCCACTTTTCCCCTTTTCTTTACCCGGTCAGGCCCGTTCCTCCGAGCCTTCCCCCGGCCGATGTTCCCACTGCCCCTCCCGTCTCAGCTTCCGGATTGCCTTCATCACAAGCCGGCGCTTCAGCGGGGACATGCGGTTGATAAACACCACCCCTTCAAGGTGGTCAATCTCGTGACACAATGCCCGTGCAAGGAGTTCATCTCCTTCCACCTCCTGAGTGCCCCCGTCTAAGTCGGTGTACCGGACCTTTACCCGCATGGGTCGTTCCACGTGGCCGAAAATACCTGGAAAACTGAGACAGCCCTCCTCCGCTTTCTGATAGCCTTCTTCCGAAATGATTTCGGGATTAACCAGCACCAGCAGGCGATCCGGATCCGATCCCGCAGACAAATCCACCAGGCAGAGCCGTTTTGAAACTCCCACCTGGGGTGCAGCCAGCCCGATACCCGGAGCTGCTTTCATCGTTTCGTACATGTCCGCAACCAGTTTGCGAATGTCATCATCCACCGTCTTTACCGACTCCGTCTTTTTTTCTAATACCGGGTCTCCGTAAACCCGGATGTCCATCAATGCCACTTCCGGCCTCCAATAATCCGGTCAGTTTTCGCTGGCCTTATCTCTCAATGAATCCAGCTCCTTTTTTGCTGAATCCATCTTTATTTTCAGTTTTTTCTTCCAATTATCCCCTTTCCTGTGAATCCCCCTTGAGGCCAGAAAAGCGGAAATTTTCGGATGCATGCCATAATCCACAAAACTCCAGCCACTGACATCGAGATAAACCCGGTCAAAAGTGCCGGTATCCTTTTTCATGAAATAAACCCGGCCTCCGTTTCGAATGGTCAGGTAGCTGTATGAAATAAATCCGACACTGCCAATTAAAAACAGTAACACAATTAACGTAACGATTCTTTTCATTGCGCCTCCTGGTACCGGATTATACCGCATCCGGCGGCTTTGTGACAAATTGAGAAAGTAACGTTGAGATAAGGAAGGCCGGTATGTACGGAAAACCCCGTAAAGCAATTGAAGTTACGGTGAAACAGGCGCGTTTCCGGTTGTTTCCCCGCTGCCGAGTGTGGCGGCGGCCGGTGTTTTACCAAACTGGTGTTTTTCCCATCGGTCAATCAGGGCAAAGATAAAAAAAGTTGTGACAATACCAGCGAAGACATCCACCACGTAATGGTAGCGGAGATAAACGGTGGCGATGGAGAGAAATACAAGGTCCGGCAGAAAAAAGTAGCGGAACATCCGTGGGCGGACTTTTGCCGCAGTCAGGGTTACTGCCAGTGCGACCGCAACATGGGAGGAGGGAAAGGAACCGCCTCCGATTTCTCCGTGGGCGTAGATAAAGGCCATGATGTTATGGAAAAGATAGCCCGGCGGCGGGGCAACGCCCATTGTGTCCGGCCCGATTACCGGCAGAATCACAAACAGCGTATAACAGAAGTAGAAAACAGCCGAGACCCTCAGCAGGAAAGCAGGGAACAGACGCCGACGGCTACAGTACAGGGAAAAGCCCAGAATCGGAATCAGCAGGTAATAACTGAAGTAGGAAATGTAAAAGAATTCCGCTACCGGTTTGCCGGGGATTGCCTTGGCCAGTTCAACCGACGGTTGTAAGCCGAAGAACAGTCTGTCGAGATGCTGAAAAAAAGGGTCCAGATTATGAGAAAACAGGACGTGGTTGAGGGAACAGGACGCCTCATAAAAGAAGGTGTAGGTGATGGGCTGATACCAATAGCGGAAAAATCGGGAAACTTCATTGTCAAAGGTTTTATCCAGCCAGATAATCAAAAAGGCGGCCGCCATAATGCACACAGTCGTCAACGCGATGGAATATCGCCCGGCAATCCCACTGTACAATACCAGGAAAGCAGTGAATATCCAGAAAAGGCGGTCGGCTATAACCAGTTGTTTTTTCGGTACCATTGGATCGTCTGCTCCAGTGCCTGGGAAAATGGCGTCGCAGGTCCGACACCGGCTTTTTCCATTCCAGACACATCACAGGTCCAGAACGGTGCCACAATTTCCCGGCATTTCTCAAGGTTCAACAGCGCCGGTTTCTTCGTAAAAAAAGAAAGGAGTTCCTGGCTTGCGGCAATGGGATAAATGGAAAACATGGGGATTTTTATGGTACGGACCCTACGGCCCAGCGCTTTTGCCACCGCTTCCCGGAATTCACCCCATGAAAAGAACTTTTGATATGCCACGAAAAAAGATTTTCGTTCACCGTGGAATTTCTCAGCCAGTTCAACCGTCGCGAGACAAAGATCCGGTCCATACACCAGGGAAAACCAGCGTTCCGCAAACCCCGGAAAGAGCGAAAACCCTCGGTTTGCCATCTGGATAAAGGCCAGAATGTCCTTTTCCCCTTCGCCAAACACGGCTGGTGGCCGGACAATGGTTGCGGAGAGATTCGATGCCAGCAGGCGTTTCTCCCCAGCCAGTTTGCTCTCCCCGTAACTGCTTACCGGGTGCGGCACCGTTTCTTCGGTAACCGGCTCTTTCAATGAAGGGGAAGGGCCAATTGCGGCAAGGGAAGACATGTACACAAAATGGGCATTCGGTGTGTCCCGTTCCACCGCCGCTGCAAGATTGGCAGTCCCGATTTCATTTACCTCAAAATAGAGATGTTTTTTCCGTG
This sequence comes from Acidobacteriota bacterium, assembly GCA_003650445.1. Classification (GTDB taxonomy): domain Bacteria; phylum Acidobacteriota; class Holophagae; order Thermotomaculales; family Thermotomaculaceae; genus UM-FILTER-49-7. The sequence goes on from QMQE01000025.1 coordinate 16,586, forward strand.
CCTTTGTCAGGCCGGCAAGGTGGAAAACCGTATCTACGCCAGCGGGAACGGACAAGGTTTCCATTCGGGTAACATCCCCTTCCAGAACTTCAACGTCCAGTCCCTTCAAACGAGACCTCTCCCTCACCAGCGCGGTGACGCGTATTCCCTGCTTCAGCAGTAATTTTGCAAGATGATGGCCGATAAAGCCTGTGGCGCCTGTCAGAAACGCATGTTTCATAGCGGTTTCTCGTAGAACCGGTACGTTTTGTAGCGGCGCCCCCCCACTTTTTCCGCAATATGGTTCATTACCAGGTTGTTTTCCAGAATCCAGGACATTTCCCCCCCCTTCACCCCTTTTCGGAATGCTTCTTCGATGGTCCTGAAATAGAGGAGAAGGTCAATGCCCTGACGGCGGTATTCCGGTAGCAGGCCCATAGTGATGACCCGAACCGTATCAATGTGTTTTTTACCGAACAGGAGCTTAAAAATACCGGTGGGAAACAGCCGTCCATTCATTTTAATCAGAATGCGGTTCAAATCCGGGAGCGTCAGGGAAAAGCCAACAGCTTTCCCGTCTTTTTCGGCAAAAAACAGGTAATCCTCGTCAAGAATCATTTTCATGTCTTTTGCCGCATGGGTAAATTCCGCTTCCGTCATGGGGATAAACCCCCAGTTTTTTTCCCACGCTTTGTTGTAAATCTGAAATGCATCCGCGATTTCCCGTTCCAGATGTTTCAGCGATGCCTTTCGCACCGTAACCCCCGCCTTTTTCAGAATTATATCCGCCTGTTTCGTCAGTTTTTCCATCGGCAAATCTGTCATGTCAGCGTAATAGGCATACAAATCCATTACTTTTTTCAAGCCGAAAGACTCAACCAGTCCTTCATAGTACGCGGGATTCCACGTCATCATGAAGACAGGGGGTTGGTCTGTTCCCTCCACCAGCAACCCGCATTCGTCGTTGGTGGAAAAATTTGCCGGCCCGCGCATGGCATCCATCCCCTGTTTCTTCAGCCAGTCTGCCGCCGTTGAAAGCAGAGAATGGGCCGCTCCCCGGTTGTCTTCGCAGTCAAAGAAACCGAAAAAACCGACTTTGTCCCCGTGAAATTCGTTGTGAGCATGATTTACAATGGCTGCTACCCGTCCCACAATTTTTCTGTCCTCTTCACAAAGAAAATACGTTACCTTTGCATGTTCAAAGAAGGGATTCTTTTTCGGGTTGAAAAAATCCCGGCGCTCCATCAGCAGATGAGGGACGAAATTGGGATTATCCCGGTGAAGTTTCATGGGGAAACGAATAAAGCGCTCCATGTCCGCTTTGGATTCAACCGGCCGAACATTCATGACAGCAGCCCCATTTCTCTGCCGATTCGCTCAAAGATTTCCAGCGCCCGGTCAATCTGCTTGTCCGTGTGGGTCGCCATGAGGCTGACCCGGATCAGGGACTGATCCGGCTGCACGGCAGGCGGCACAACGGGATTTACAAAAACTCCATTATCATTCAATTTTTTACAATATTCAAAGGTTTTCATGTAATCCCCGATTTCAACAGGAAGAATCGGTGTTTCGCTGGCACCGGTTTGAAATCCCATTTCCTTCAATCCATTTTCCATTCGTTTTGTGTTGTGCCAGAGCCGTTCCAGGCGTTCCGGTTCTTTCTCCATAATATCCAATGCCGCCATCACTGCGGCAACCATGGCCGGGGGCGGGCTGGCACTGAACATCAGTGCCCTGGCATTGTGCCGGAGATAATGAATCATATCTTTATCGGAAGCAACAAAGCCGCCGATTGCCGCAAGGGATTTGCTGAACGTGCCCATGATGAGCTGGACCCGGTCGGACATACCGAAATGCGCGGTTGAGCCCTCACCGTGCTTACCCAGAACACCGATGGAGTGCGCTTCATCCACCATCAGCAATGCGCCGCTGGCCTCCGCAATTTCCACCAGCCGCGGGATGTCGGCAATGTCTCCATCCATGGAAAAAACGCCATCCACAGCAATCAGTTTGCCAGAATCCTCCGGCAATGCCTGTACTTTTTTCTCCAGCCCCGCCATGTCGTTATGCTCATACTTGATACGGCGGCCAAATGCCAGCCTGGCCCCATCCACGATGGAGGCGTGATCCAATTTGTCAGTAATAATGTAATCGTGGGGGCCCACCAGTGCGCTGATAACACCCTGGTTCACCATAAAACCGGTGGAAAAAAGCAATGCGGATTCCTTTCCCACCAGTGCCGCAAGACGTTCCTCCAGTTCCTCATGGATTGACAGTGTGCCATTGAGGAAACGGGAACCCGCACACCCTGTTCCAAACTTCATCACAGCATCTGCGGCGGCTTTCTTCACCCTTGCATCGTTGGTTAGCCCGAGATAAGAATTAGAGCCCAGCATCAACATTTTTTTCCCGTCGATGATAACCTCAGTGTCCTGCTCAGAAGAAATGGGCCGAAAATAGGGATAAAGCCCAAGGTTCATTAACTGTTTCGCCTCTTGAAATCCCCTGACTCTCTTCAAAATCGGACTTTTCATAACCACCCCACTCATTGAATTGTAAAAGAAACTTCCCAGTGATGTAAGAATACCCTACCGCAGTTGATTTCTCAAGGTATTTTCGTTCTCTGAGTGGGCGCGGAACGTGGGCGGTAACGCCACCGTGAATGGTGAATAGTAGATAGTGCATGGTGAATGGTTCAGAAATGGATAAGAAGGAATATCTGCTGATCTCCTGTCTTTACTCAGCCTTGTCTCCCCTTATCTCCCCTTATCTCCCTGTCTTCGGTCGCTTCTCCGGCTGGCAGGATCGTTCTAAGAATCCAGAAAAATAAGTTCCGCCGAACCCAGCCTGATACGGCTCCCATGGGTGAGCCAGAAGGACTGGCCCATAACACCATTAACCTGAATAGAATCACTGCCATCCGGGGATTCGATCCACCAGTTTCCGGTATCTCCAATACATACAGTGGCGTGGTAAGCCAGTACACCGATATAAGGCAATACAATATCATTATCGGACTCCGCCCCGATTTCCATGACGCCTCCCTTCAATGGGATATTCTCGCCTCCGGGAATCACAAGACGAGGTACTGCAGAGGTTGATATATTCTCAATCACATGGGAAGCCGTGGTTAACCTTGATGCTCTTTTCGTTCGGTATTTCCACTTGATTCCCCCAATCACAATAATTACCACCAGCACGAGCCCAGCACCCGGAATCACAATTATCTGCCACGCTATACCTTGCGAATCTCCACCGGTTAAAGGCTTTCCGGGCTTTCGCCGAGCGTAGGTTCCAACCCTGCGATCATCTTCCATCATCGACGTCTGCCGCTGAAGGCCTTGCTGATAGGCGCGGGATGCGTATTTGTCTACCCGTTTACCCTGCTTTTTCAGTTGTTCCACCAGGTCTTCCCAACGATCCTGTAAATCTTTTTCCATCGTACCATTGGCCGCAACCACGGCAATCACAGCCAGGGTTTCCATTGCGTCCGAATAGACCTGACGTGCCTCCACAAAATTTTTCACTTCACTCCTGTCCATGGCCAGCATCCAGATATAGTCTGCCTTTTCTTCCCAGACAAGAAATCGACAATAACTGTCCATCAAACAACGAACAGATGCAGTTGGAATGCGGTCATTTAAGAGTTTCAATTCATCCGCGTCCATCGGAAAAATGGCGGGAGGCGCAGAATGCTTGCCGTTGGCCGACTCTCCAGCATAAGCAACAGGAAGAATTAAATGCCTTTCCCGCACCAGTGGGTCGTCTACCGCACCAATGGCCCGATTTGTGTGAATGAATAGTTCCCCACATTCCGTCATCAGGGAAGAACAGGTGTATAGTTCTCCGAGAAAAGCAGAACCGGCATAGGCCTTATCCAGCATATCCGAAAACTTCTTAAACTTTTCCCACCATTTGAGTGCCCACACCTGC
>QMQE01000026.1 GCA_003650445.1 Acidobacteriota bacterium
ACACATCTGGCCCAATCCGTCGCGTTCGATCCCCAGGTTGGTGCGCTCAACTGAAGTTTCGCTCCCGTCCGGGACCGAAATAAGGAATTGTATACTTTTAATTGAAGTTTCCAGCCCTGGCTGCTTCGCAGGCCATGAAAATGAAGCGCTGTACTTTAATTGGAATTCACATAAACTGTGGTACTCTTTTATAAGCAAAATGGGGACTGACAAAGCCGGGGTGACTATCCTGTCCTATGGGATCTGGTCGCATCCCTTTTTTTTATCGCATCTTATCCCATACACGATTTTCCCCGCCTGCAAAGACTACAATCAATAGAAAAATAATCCAGAACAGCGACCACCCGATATCCGTCACCACTGGTGCACCGGCAATCAGGGCTAGGAACATAGTCAGCAGAAATCCGATAACCAGCCCCCAAAAACCCCATTGTTCCATCTGCCACAACCCATAAAGGCACAAGAAAAGAAATCCACTGAAACCGAAGAGAATCAGATTGAGAGAAACCACAATGTCCCATTGGGCTCTTCTGAAAAACATGAAAGAAAAGAGAGGGACCAGCGCAACAGCCAGAATCATTGCCCCACCCAGAAACGCGCCGTAAAGAATCCGGTTCCACGGCGGACTCTGCTTCTTTTGCAGAGGGGCAACAGTGGCATTCATATCCGTCCGCACCAAAGCAAATTCACGACCTGCCAAAACCACCAGCGCTCCCGTAACTAGAAATGTGAAAGCAAGGCCCATCGTTATCGTCCGCATAATTGAGTTTGCAACTATCGCCGGGTCAACAAACCTAAAGACTGAAACTAAACGATCAGAAAAACCTCCGAACCAGAACACAGCAGGATGATACCAGGACAACTGGTTCCAACGATCTGAAAGCGGTCCCTCCATGCTCATTCTCATTGTTTCCCCAAAGGAATACGCAAAGAACCCCGCCAGCGCAGCAAACACCACCGCCAATCGCAGATAAATCCAGAATTGTTTTCTAAGTTTGTTCATAAGTACTTAATCACAAAATATTTCCCGGAACACCCTTTACTAATTTTCTCCTAAAAGGATAAATCTGGGACTCAACAGGACTCACACCTACCACAAGTACGCTCTCCCCGGATTTGATGGGATGATTGTATTCCTCCTTTCCAGAGCTCGTCAAGGAGAATCAGGCTTCACTTCAGCCCGAATAGCAAATTTTAGAACAAAATTTAGGGACACAAAATTTAGGGACAGGCAAATAATGAAAGTAAGTGCTTTCATTGGGCTGGCAGATGGAGAACAGACAGGAGAGAAAATCTACTTCATGGACTGGATGAACAAAACAGATGCCAAAGGGAACGTAACCCAGCGAATCTATCCCACCTTCACCATCAAAGAGGTTGCCACCCTCACCAACGACTTCGGCGCAAAGCGAGGGACAGGCACTGCAGGCGCGTTCCGCCGAATGTTGAATGGAAAATCAGAGCTCTGTGACTATGGTTTCTATTTATAATAATGTTCATCTTTCCAATCATCCATTGCAAACACGGCCGACATTTCACTAATTATTCCTGCATTTATTTGTATTTGTAGACAGATAAATACCACGCTTCTATCTTCTGTTTCTTTGATAATTTTATCAAGTGCTTGAATCACCCCATTGTCAACCTCATCTCCTTTTCCATCATAATAATTCATTAGCCCCTCTAATGCACAATACTGCTCTTGGGGATTTTTACTCCCTACCGAGTTCAAAAACAATTCTTTTACTCCCGGAATGCAATAATGTCGCGTCAATTCAGCTAATAATCTTAATGAACCAGATTTCCTTGTTTCGTTTCTTTTGCTGTGATCATCAGGGAATTCAAGAATCTCTTTTGACAGTCCAATGAGCCTCGATAGCATTTTTTTACCTTCATTCGGGTAATCTATACAAAAATCAAGTTCCTCCTCTTCTGATATCTTCAAATTCTGCTTTCGAGAGATGTAGACTGGCAAATTGTTTATAAAATCCCATAATTCCCTCTCTAAATACGGCAACTTTCTGTTTTTTGCATTTGCTATTTTTAATATTGTAATACAGAATAAATCAATTTCAAAATAAAGCAATTCTCTATGCAGAACAGCATCCCACAAGTCTAAAGGCAACCGCTTATGATCTTGTTTGTAATCCTTATTTGAAATAATCCAATCTATTTCTTCACAAATCCGACTTATACTTTTGAATTTTCTCCTTTGATTCATGTTACCTCACTTATTCTGTATGATTTGAATTTATTCTTTGAGTTGGAAAGAGTCAAGAAAAATCCTGCCTTTTCCCACAGCGTGGGCGTGGACAGCAGAAAATGGGGTAAGGTCAATCTGACTCAATATCCCAGACTACGGAACCTGTTTCAGTTCCGGTACTGGGTCCTGTGCAAAGGAGGAATGGTACGTCGGTACGCGACCGAGGAGTAGAGGGCATGAACACACGCGCAGATACCCGGGACTTGAGCGTCAATCGGAAAGGAGGGGGCATATCATGGCTTGCAGATTGTCCCAAAGAACCCGCACTGCCAGCTTACGCTGATAGTGCGGGTTCGCCTCTTCCAATTACAACATAACTGACTATTTGTCCGACTTCTTGTCCTCAAATGCCTGATTCCGAATCATTTTTTCTGTGCTGTACGGTGCAGCGTCACCGCCAAGATACTTGTGGAACCATTCCAGGTGCGCGTTGTAATACACCGGCATGGACTTTACATAGTCCGGCCAGTGACCATCGTTTTTGAAGATAATCAGTCGCGACGGCACTTTCATCTTTTGCAACGCCGTGAAAAACTGCATGCTCTGGGTGTAGGGAACCCGATAATCCCGCTCCCCGGTAATCACCAGACACGGCGTTTTAAACTGAGTTACATAACTGGATGGAGACGCTCGATGGTAGTAGGCCGGGTTTTCCCACGGGGTGCCACCGTTGTCCCACTCCGGGAACCAGAGTTCCTCTGTGGCGTAGTACATGGATTGGAGGTCAAAGATGCCCATCATGGAAACAAGGGCCTTGAAATGGCGGTTGTGCCCTTCCAGCCACATCATGGCATAGCCGCCCCAGGACCAGCCCATGGCCCCCATTCGACTGGTATCCACATAGGGCAATTTTTCCAGGTACCGGGTGGCATTCTCAATGTCTGTCATCACTTTTCCATCATAATCGCCGGAGATGGCAGCGGTGAAGTCCTGGCCGTAGCCGGTGGAACCGTGGGGGTTGGGAAATGCGACCACGTACCCGGCACCGGGGTACACCTGCCAGTCACCCCGGAAGGAATCCGACCACATGTACTGGGGGCCACCATGTACGTTGAGAATCAGCGGATATTTCCTTGCCGGGTCAAAATTGTGGGGTTTCACGATAAACATCTGGACTTTGCTGCCATCGGCACCATCCACCCACACGCTTTCTGCCGGGCGAATGTCTACTTCCCTGGCAATTTCCTGATTGAAATCACTTAAACGGAGGGAAGCTTTCGTGTGTCCGGGGCGAAACTTCCAGATTTCATAGGGGGTTCCAATGGAAGAGCGAGTATAGACAATGGTTCCGTCCGGTGTCAATCCGAATTCCCGGACAACGGTACCGCCCAGCACTTTTTTTATTTTCCCGCTGGTAATTTCAACCCGATACACCGGCTCATATCCCTTTTCGGGAACTGTGAAGTAGATGCTCTTAGAATCTTTTGCCCATTTGAATGCGCTCACCCAGTTGTCCAGGGATTCGGTCAGAAAGGTGGTCCGGTGCGTTTTCAGGTCATAGATTGAGAGACGGAAACGGTCGGATTCATAGCCCGGGACCTTCTGCATCCGGTAAGCAATGTACCGGCCGTTCGGTGAGTATGCAGGATCCCCGTCATAAGCAGGGTTGGCAGCTGTCACGTTCCTCCCTTTCATCGTTTTAAGATTCAAAAGGTAGAGGTCGGTGTTCGTGGAAGTTTCTTTGTGCTTGTCAAAATTCACTGCAATACAGGCGGTTTTCCCGTCCGGGGAAACCACGAAACTGCCGCCGTAGGTGGGATAGTCCTGTTTCCCTTTTGTCAGTTCAACAATGCTGCCGTCCGTTATGTTCAGGCGAAACAGATGGGTGTACTGCCCGTCCCGGTATGCGGTCCAGTGTCGGTACAGCAGTTCAGAGGCAAAATGGGCTTGAGTGGCGCCATCTGCCAGTTGTTTATGAAGTTTTTTATTTTCAGTGGAATCCGCCCCGGCTTCAGGGAAAACGGTACTTTCAAACAGGATACCGGAACCATCGGAAAGGGGCTGGGGGTTTGAAACACCGGTGGAAAAGTCAGTCAGCTTCCGGGCTTCTCCCCCATTTACCGCCATCTTCCACAGCTGCGCCCCGTCTTTCCTCGTGGACACAAAATAAATGTTTTTCCCATCCGCCGACCATTTGGGAGCAAAATCAGCTGCTTCATTGAAAGTCAGCTGTTCTGCTTCACCTGTTTTCAGGTTCATTCTCCAGATGTCGCTGTTTTTCTTTGCCTTTTTCAGGTTGAAATTTGTCACAACAAATAGCATTTCCTTCCCGTTCGGTGACAGCTCCAATGATGAAATGGATTTCAGCCGGTACAGGTCATCCAGCGTGAATGCCCGTTTTTCAGCCGCCGGAACTCTTACGGCAACACATAGAATTACAAAGAGAAAAATTGCTTTTTTCATGAATCCTCCAGAACCAGTTTTCGCCTCATTTTATCACAGGAATGGCAGAGTCAGCGGGAATGAATCATACGTTTCAGGTCTTGCCCCAGAATATCGTAAGAAAATATGGACAAGAAAAGCATCACCATCGGCGGGACGTATATCCACGGAGCAACATTCAAGAATCCCAAGCCCTCGTACACCATCCTGCCCCAGCTGGGGAAAGGCGGGCGCACACCAAGGCCCAGGAAACTCAGTGTGGCTTCAATCAGAATCAGATTTGCCATATTGAAACTGGCTGACACCAGCACAGGGCCGATTCCGTTCGGAATAAGATGTGTCCGAATAATGTGCCAGCGGGAAGCACCAGTCGCCACCGCATATTGAACATAATTCATTTCCCTCAACTTCATCACCTCTCCCCGCATGTAGCGCGCGGGCACAATCCACCCGAAAACACCGAGAATGATTGCCAGTGAAGCAATAGATAGCTCCATTGTCCCTGAGATAAGGATAAGGAGCAGAAGCATGGGGATTGCGTAAAAAAGTTCGACAAAACGATTGAAAATACGGTCCGGCCATCCACCTGAGAACCCGGCCAGTGCCCCTGCCGGAATCCCGATAAGGAGAGAAATCACCGTGGCCAGAAAGCCGATGAAGAAAGAAACCTGCCCCCCGAGGAGCATTCTCGCCAGAATGTCTCTTCCCAGAATATCGGTTCCGAGTAAATGTCTCCCTGACGGTGGTTTAAGAGACGCCCCACTGTCAATTCTGAATGGAGAAATATGCAGGATTGGAAACAGGGAAGCGTTCCGGGAATTCGTGGTCAATTGCCCTTCCACTGAAACGGTTTCCCTCCCATTTGACTTCCGGCTCATCGGATTTACCGGAATCAACATCGGCATACAGATGCTCAGTAGAATGAGTATTGAAATGAATCCCCTGGCTCCGTATCTAAGAATTCGCATTTTTTACCCTCGGATCGAAATGCCGGTACAGAAAGTTAGAAGTTATCAATCCAAAGAAAACAAATAAAGTATCAATAAATACAACTGCCAGAATAACAGGATAATCCCGTGTCAGAACAGCATCAAAGAAAGTTTTCCCAATTCCGGGAAAAGAAAAGAGAGATTCCACGACTACGGCACCGCTGACAATGGCCGGTATAATGAACCCTGCCATGGTCAGGAATGGGAAAATTCCATTCTTTAACACATGCCGCAATACGATCCGGCGGGGAAGGCCACGGCTCTTCAATGCAAACACAAAGGGAGCGTTCAGTATTTCGTCAAGGGAAGATTTCGTGAAACGGGTGATAAAGACAATTCCCGAAGCCGATAACGTCACCCCGGGAAGAACAAGGTGATAAAGGACATCTGCGGTATTTTGCAGGGGACCGTTAACATGCAGGTTGAAACTGTGCAGACAACAGGAAGGAAACCAGTGCAGATGGAATGCAAAAATGGACAAAAGCCCAACTCCGAGAACAAAATCAGGGATTGCATACAACAGATAAAGAAGAGATTCCAATGGATGACCTGCTTGAGGCGTGTGGTATGCAAGAAAACTGCCCAAGGTCAGTCCCCCGGAAAAGATAAGAAAAAGAGAGAACAGGTTCAATAGAATTGAATTCCAGAGTCTCGGAAGAATGAGTTCAGAAACCGGTCGATGCCAGGATAGTGACGTGCCGAATTCCAAACGCACAGCTTTAGCAAGCCACTTTAAATATGCCCCCGGCATTTCCTCAACCCGGGGCGGATTTACCCCGCTGTTTTTAATCTGTAAGGAGAGGTCAGCGGAATTGGGAAGAACTGTTTCGCCACCAACACGATACACAAGAATAAAAATCAGAAACATGACCACGAGAAATGAAAGAAGGTATATCAGTGGTGATTTCCAGGTGGCATGCTTCATAAGCTTTGTTCGTTAAGCAAATAATTGTGGGGAGGCTGCAGCTTCATTTCCCCCTCTTATGTATTTGCAGTGGTTTTGGGACATAGGTTTTCAATATCCCGGGATAGCAACGAAACATGCCGCTGGGAGATGTCTGACATGCACGAAAACGATTGTGAACCGCAACAAGCGCCGCCGGATAATACAAAAACAGGTCAGGCTGATCCACATGTACAATCTCCTGGGCTTTCATAAACAACTGCTTTCTAACTTCAGGGTTCAGTTCCTGATCGGTTTTGTCAAGTAGCGCATCCAGGTTCGGATTCGAATAGCCGGTATCATTAAAACTCTCCTTGCCCTTGCGTGTCCTGAAGATTGAAATCATGAAATCCGGATCAGCACCGGTCAACCAGCCACGAAAACAGGCATCGTAATGGCCTGCATTTGTCAATTCCTGAAACTTCCCGGAATCAACCAGTTTGATTCTCATGTCAATTCCATTTTCTGAGAGAATGGCCTGAAAAAACTCGCCCCAGGTGGCACCATTCTTGTCATTACTATCTACCAGGTAGGTAAAACGAAATGGATGGCCACTTTCATCTTCCCTCACGCCGTCACCATCCCTGTCTACAATCCCGGCTCCATCCAGGAGCAGGGCTGCCTTTGCCGGGTCAAAAGGATAAGCCCTCACATTGGGGTTAAAGAAAGGGGACTGAGGATGAACTGGCGAAGCGGCTATCTTATATAAGCCGAAAAAGTTGGTTTTATTAAATGACTCCCTGTCTGCCAGGTACGCCATCGCCTGCCGGACTGCCTTCTTTTGGAAAAAACGGTTTTTCTCATTCCATGACATCAGATAAAAGGCAAGAACATAATATTTTCTTTTCTGAAAATTCCGTTTAAATTCCGGTTCTTGTGTACGATACTGCCATTCCACTGTTGTAATGGGGCTTAAATCCAACTCTCCGTTCATCAACATATCAAAGATCATTGCGTTTCTGTCAATGATTTTGAATACGATTTTATCGAGATGGGGCCGCCCGCCAAAATAGTCAGGATTTGCTTTCAACACGATTTGAACATCCTTTTCCCATTTTTCCAGGATGTAAGGCCCGGTTCCAACCGGCTTCAGATTGGCCGGGTTCTTGTCAAAACTGTATTTCTTTGTATCGTACACGTGTTTCGGCAGAATAAAAAAGTCTTCGAAAGCTGAAAGCGGATTTGCCGCTGGTTTTTTGAATGTCACAACCAGGGTCACATCATCAATTTTCTTCAGCTTTTTCACATTCTGAAACACCTGCCGATAGCTGCCCCAGAGAACTGAAGGATCCTGGGATTTTTCATATGTGTAAATAACATCGTCAACTGTCAACAGAACCCCGTCGTGGAAATGGACACCCTTTCGAATATGAAAAGTCAGTTTTAGATGATCTTTTGATATTTCCCAGCTTTCCGCCAGTCTAGGCACCACGTTGAGATTGGCATCGTATGTTACAAGGGGGTCTCCAATCAGATAGACCACATCCAATTGATCCGTTGAATAAGCCTCCAGGAAATTCAGGGTATTGATGGCACCAGTTGTCGTTATCATCCAGTCGCCGTCTACAGGTTCAAACGAATCCGTATGGCCGGGCGAAACGGCTTTCGTATTTCCGGAAGTTTTGTTATTTCCCTTGCCACAGGAAATGCCGGCCGCAACGACGATTAGAACTGAAAAGAAATATAAGAAATCACGCATTCTCATCGTCTTTTTCCCCGAACACAAGCTTGCCCAACAGCAGATAATACGCCATTGTAAAGACCATAAACCCAATCACATATCTCATAATTCCTCCAATCAGGAAATACACCAGCCCCAAGGTGGCCGGCAACAGGTAGGCTGCATAAACCACCAGTCGGAATTGAAGTGTTCGCCCCCCCTTCAAATACAGCTTCCGTGCTGCCAGTGGTGTCAACAGTACAACCGCACTGAACAGATAGCCGACGCCATTGATATACGCCGCTGAGGCGATTGGCCTGATAAAAGGTTGAATAAAAAATACCATCAGTCCGTAAAGACAAGGCAAAAAAATATCTATCACCGCCCCGAACACCTTTGCCTGCTTTAAATCCATTCACCCCTCCAGTTTGTAAGATTATAACAAGGAAGCGAATCGTGAACAAGTGACATTCAATAAAATCGAGTTTCAGGCTCTTTAAGTCCCATGCTGTCCATTTTTTCTTCGTCAAACGACAAAATCGTGAAACCTCTCATCAAAAGGCAGGTATAATAAACCGGGTAATTGAACAATTCTAAGAAGAGGAGATTTTGAATGAAAAAGAGTCTGATTATTTTGCTGATGGTATTTACAACGGCGGCAGCGTTTGCCGTTGAAGGAATGTTCCCCCTGAACGAACTCCAGAATCTCGATCAGAAAAAACTGCAGAAAATGGGATTGAAGATCCCCCTTTCGGAGATTCAGGATCACGTTTCCAAAGCAGTCGTCAGCCTCGGGGGCGGTAGCGGTTCCTTTGTCTCAAAAGATGGGCTCATCGTAACCAACCACCACGTGGCCTACGGTGCAATCCAGTACAATGCCGGCGCCAAACACGACTACATCACCAACGGGTTCTATGCCCCTTCCTTCGACAAGGAATTGCCGGCGCCGGGCTATCACGCTGACATTATTCTAAATGCAAAAGATGTTACCCCAATCATCAACAAGGCAGTGAAAAAGGGCATGACAGATAAAGAACGGTTCAAAGCCATTGAAGATGCCGTCAAGAAACTGGAAACGGAGGTGGAGAAAAACAACCCCCATATCCGGGCATCTGTGGCATCAATGTACCAGGGCCGCCAGTATATGCTGTTCACCAAAATCCGCCTTTTGGACATTCGCCTGGTCTATGCCCCCCCTGCGGCAATCGGTGAATTTGGTGGGGATGAAGACAACTTTGAATGGCCCCGCCATACCGGTGATTTCTCTTTTCTCCGTGCGTACGTAGCACCGGACGGGACACCTGCGGCGTACAGCAAGGACAACGTCCCCTACCAGCCGGACCACTTTCTCACCGTCTCAATCAAACCGCTGAAGAAAGGCGATTTCACCTTTATCCTCGGCTTTCCCGGCTCCACAAATCGCTACATGACTGCAGATCAGCTCGACTTCTATCTCAACAAACAGATTCCCCTCCGTCTCCGGCTCTTTCAGGACATCATTAACAAATTGAACAAGATTGGCAGTGAGAGCAAACAAAACAATATTCGCGTGGCATTCTGGGTGAAAATGCTGAATAACTCCATGAAATATTATCAAGGCGTCAATGACGGACTTCACCGGGACAAGGTTGTTTCTCTCTTTCAGAAGAGAGATGCTGAACTCGAAAAGTGGATTGAAAAATCCAAAAGCGGCTCGAAATTCAAGGGGCTGATCCCGGCCATAAACAAAGTGAATGACCAATTGAAACCCATTGCAAACAAACTCACCATCATGGGCTACATGCGCCTGATACCGACCTTTTCCACCGCCGGTACACTGACCCGCTGGGCAAAAGAAAAAACCAAACCCGACCTTGAACGGGACCCGGCATACATGAACCGCAATGTTCCGAGAATCCAGATGCGGCTCAAATCCATGCAGCGGAACCTGCTGGTAGAGAGCGATGTGACCCTGATGAAGTATTTTCTGCACCAGATGGCCGCATTGCCGAAAGACCAGTGGCCGGAAACCTTCAAAGCCACCTTCGGAAAGGTCGCTGCAGCTGACCTGGATACTGCAATTAACAAAAAGGTAGATGAAATGTACGCAGCAACCGGGCTGACAAAGGTTAAAACCCGGATGGCATATTTCAACATGAGCGCCCAAGAACTGGCAAAAGTCAATGACCCCCTCCTGAAGTTTGGCGGAGAATTTGCCAATGAAATCAAGGATCTTCGGGATCAGAACGAATCCCTTGCCGGCGCATTGTCGCGGCTGAAACCGCAACTCATTGACCTGATCCACGCCTACACCCACAACGAACTCTATCCCGATGCCAACAGCACCATCCGCTTCACCTATGGTTCTATCATGGGATACAGCCCCAGGGAAGCGGTCTGGTATCGTCCTTTCACAACCTTAGCCGGAGTTGTAGAAAAAGAGACCGGGAAAACGCCGTTCGCCAGCCCGAAAAAATTACTGGAGCTGTACAATAACAAAGAATTCGGCTCCTACGGCGATCCGGCACTTGGCGGCAACGTACCGGTTGATTTCCTGACTGACAACGACACCACCGGCGGTAACTCCGGTTCCCCGACCCTGAACGGCAAGGGACAGCTCATTGGATTGTTATTTGACGGAAATTACGAATCCATCTCTGCCGACTACTACTTCAACCCGGCATTGACGCGGAGCATTGTGGCAGACGCGGATTACATGATTTTTGTTCTGGACAAGTTTTCAAACGCCCAGAACCTGATCAAGGAAATGAACATCGTCCGCTGAGCCATTTTTCAGAAGATTGAATCGCAACAAAAAAAGGGGCTTTCGCCCCTTTTTTTTAACAGCAACCCATAGAATTGCCAACCTCAAAGAAAAGGGAGATTTGGGAAACGAATTCAGTTGACCTCTATGTAGGCGTCGGATAATATGGGTGAGCATGAATTTTAGGAGGGAGTTTTGACAATGGCAAATACAAACGTACAACCAAACGATGTGCTGAACAGCTTAAGCAAGCATATGCTTGTTGACGGTTACCATATTGTTCTGGATCTTGAAAAGAGTCACGACTGCGTGATGGTGGATGCAAGAGACGGAAAGGAATTTATTGATTTTTATGCATTTTTTGCATCATTACCCCTGGGATTCAACCATCCCAAGATGAGAACCCCCGAATTTCTTGAAGCTCTGAAAGAAGTTTCCATCCATAAAGTGGCCAACTCAGATATTTACACGACCTGGATGGCAGATTTTGTGGACACTTTTTCAAAGAAAGGCGCCCATCCGGATTTCAATAATTATTTTTTTATTGATGGCGGAGCACTGGCAGTTGAAAACGCACTGAAAGCCGCTTTTGACTGGAAAGTCCGGAAAAATTTTGCCAAGGGCTATCAGGAAGAGAAGGGAATGAAAATTCTGCATTTCCGCCAGGCTTTCCATGGCCGCACCGGCTACACCATGAGCCTGACCAACACCGACCCCACCAAAACCAAATATTTTCCGCAGTTTGACTGGCCCAGAATCAGCAACCCCAAAATTAACTTCCCTCTGACAGCGGACAGTATTGAAGATGTTGAGAAACGGGAGGCCCAGGCGCTGGCAGAAATCAAGGCCGCCATCCAGAACAACAAGGATGAGATTGCCGCACTGATTATCGAACCCATTCAGGGTGAAGGGGGAGACAACCATTTCAGAGGCGAATTCCTCCGGGCACTACGTGAAATAACAGAAGAAAATGAAATTCTGTTCATTGCTGATGAGGTTCAGACCGGCCTCGGTGCCACCGGGAAAATGTGGGCTTTCGAGCATTTCGGCATTCAGCCCGACATCGTTTGCTTTGGCAAGAAAGTTCAGGTCTGCGGAATTATGGCCACAGACAAACTCAACGATGTGGATTCCGTGTTCAAGATATCTTCAAGAATCAATTCGACCTGGGGTGCCAATATCACTGATATGGTCCGGTCCAAACGGATTCTCGAAATCATCGAAGAAGACAATCTTGTGGAGAATGCAGCGAGAATGGGTGATCACCTGCTGAAACGGATTCATGAGGTTGGGGAAACCGCGAGGACAGCCATTACAAATATCCGTGGACGCGGCCTTTTTGCCGCTTTTGACCTGCCTACCGAGGAAATTCGGAATAAAATAGCTTCAGATTGCTTTGATAAGGGATTGGCCGTGCTCAAATGTGGAGACCTGTCCATCCGTTTCCGGCCGGCATTGACTATTGATGCAAAAACCATTGATAAGGGTATTGATATTCTTTCAAGTGTTCTCTCATAAAATTGTGCGTGATTAACAGGAGGTACAAATGGAAACCAAACAAAAAGTTGAAGAGGCTTTAAACAACATTCGCCCTGCCCTTCAGATGGATGGCGGCGATGTGGAACTTATCAAGTTTGAAGACGGCGTTGTTTATGTAAAACTTCTCGGTGCCTGTGGCGGCTGCCCCATGTCCACCATGACACTGAAACTTTTCATTGAGGAGCGCATGAAGGAAGAAGTTCCCGAAGTCACCGAAGTCGTATCTGTATAATAGGAGTAGGGGCCGGGTAGGAACAGGTGATTTCTTATTGCCTGTCTTTTCCTACCCGTGCTCCAACTCTTTTTCTACCCTGCTGTGATACAATTCCCACATGAGACGAAAGACTATCAAGAAGATTATCCCACGATCTACCCTTAGCCCGGAACAACAAAGATTCCTTGAATCTCTCCTTTCAAAACAGCGTATTGACACTCTGCACCGAATTCTGGACGCCCGGCTGGATGATATTGCCGTTGTACTGGACAACCTCTTTGATCCTCACAATATGGGGGCCATTGTCCGAACCGTTGAGGCACTTGGAATTCAGGATATTCATGTGATTGAACAGGATACACAATTGGATCTAAGCTCCAAAGTTACAAAGTACAGTGACAAGTGGGTTTCTATTCATAAACATAAAAGTATTTTAGAATGCGTGGAGCAACTCAGGACAGAGAAATTTCTTATTGTTGTGGCCCAAATGACCGGAGAAGCCATTCCCGTACATGATTTCAGTGTTTCTAAAGATTCCAGAATTGCGGTGGTGGTAGGCAACGAACATGCAGGGGTCTCTGAAGAGTTCACCAAACTGGCAGATAGCCACGTAATTATCCCCATGCATGGGTTTACCGAGAGTTTTAACGTGTCTGTCGCAACCGCATTGGTTTTGAATCACTTTGCCAAAGAAAAACGTGCGGCCATCCGGCCCGAAACAGGAACATTAAATGAAAACAGGAAAAAAGACCTCTATGGACAATGGCTGCAAAAAGCTGTCAAAAAAAGTGACCTGCTCCTTGATGCTCTGGACAACCAAAGAGATTGAGGTTTATCAGTTTTTCCATTTAATCTCCGGCATAAACGAGTCTTCCCCCTCTTCCTGTTTGGGTTGGCCCTCCGGTTCCACAAGCTCAACCATTACCTCTCCATCCCGGATGCTTGCGGGATAGGTTTTAAGTTCAGCGTCATTATTCAGGCCTTTTCCGTCCTGAAGACTGAAGCGCCAGCCATGCCAATGGCACCTGACGGCATCTTTTTGAAAAGTACCCTTCGTCAGGTTGGCCCTTGCGTGGGGACAATGGGGAGAAAAAGCAAAGACATCCTCCCCATCAAAGTATATGGCAACATGTTTGCCATTCACTCGGTAAACCCTTGCCTGCCCCTCTTTTAAACTTGATACATCGCAAACTGATTCTGCCATCTCATATCCCTTTCCACAATTTTTTTGTCAAATCATGCAAGTTGAATCTTAAACATAATTTCCTCTTTTGTGGTACAATACCATAACTATGAGGCAGAAGAAGAAAACAATTTTTTCCAGGGTACAAATTACAGATCATGTCCTGCAGTTGATTTCGCGGCACATACAGGAACCAGATAGTCTGGTTATTTTTGTAATCAAATACAACAGTCGTCTTGAGCAGCGTTTCCTGAAACATGTTATCGAAAAGAGCATCGATAGAGATCTTAAATTCTTCCCGGTATTTGTAACAACGGATCCGAATGATGTGCAGAATGCGCTTGATAAGGCTCAGAGCTGGAAATCAGGACAACCCGCCCTTGCTGTTCTTCAACCCCGGGAATCTTTCCAGCGGGTGCCCCCTTTCTTAAGTGAATTGACAAAAAAAGTCCAGAAAACGGGCAAGAAAATCGTGTTGATTCCCATCTGTATCATCTGGAACAAATATCCCCTTCCCATCACCAAACACCCCTTATTTTCAGGAAAACACCGGTACCATTCCGAAATTTATAATCGATACATGCTTCTTTTCCGCCCCAAGAATGTCGCTTTTGAGATTGGGACACCTTTTACACCGGAAATGAATGAATCAAATGAAAAAAAGGGAGACCAGCAGATAAGAAGCCGTCTTTTCCGTTCCCTGGCCAGAATGGAACGGGCCGTAGTAGGGCCTCCAATGCGAAGCCGTGCCCACATTCTTCAAAAAGTTTTGAAAGACAGAAAATTCCTCAAACAGGTAGCCGCCATTGCAGACGGCAATGAAGAAAAACAGGCAAAACTCATGCGGCAAGCAGAAAAAATTCTCTATGAAATGGCTGCGGATTTCAAAAAGTCCACTGTTGTAAAATTTCGCGGTATCCTTGACTGGGCATGGCCGAAAATCATTGAAGGTTTCTGGATTGACCGCAAAGGGATGGAGCAGTACCGTGTTCTTTCCCGTAAAGCGCCTGCATTGATAATGCCCTGCCACCGCAGCCACGCGGATTATCTCATTGTTTCTTATCTTTTTAACCTGAATAACCTGATGATGCCCTTTATCGCGGCCGGTATCAACCTTTCGTTCTGGCCGATGGGGCCCATTTTCAGACGATCAGGCGCTTATTTTATCCGGCGAACGTTCAAGGGAGACAAACTCTATCCCGTTGTGTTGGAAGCCTATGTACGAAGAATTCTGAAGGACAAAATTCCCCAGGAATTTTTTCCAGAGGGCACCAGAAGCCGAACGGGAAAGCTTCTTCACCCCAAAACCGGGCTTCTCGCCATCAACCTTACGGCTGTCAGAACCGGAGAAGTAAAGGATCTTCTTTTTGTCCCAATGTCAATTGTTTACGGAAAACTTTTTGAGACCGGGGCCTATCTGAATGAGGCCGAAGGGGCTGTAAAAAAGAAGGAGAACGCCCGTTCTGTCCTGAAAACCGCCAGGCTTCTCGGAAAAAATTTTGGCAAGGTCTATATGAATTTCGGAAAAATATTCAGCTTGTCGGACTATCTCGCGGAGACTGGAATTCAACTGGAAAAACTCAATGACAGGGAATTCCGGGAATTTACCAGACAAACCGGATATCGGGTCATTCGAGAGATACAGAAAAGCACTCTGGTTACCCCGATTGCCCTTGTTTCTCTTCTTTTCCTGGCAAATGTCCGCAGAGGCATGAGCCGTGACGGATTGATGATGCGACTGGATTATGCCCTTCGTTTCTTTAAATCCCGCAAAGTTCCCGTTGCGGAGCTTTCAACCGCAATTGACGATGCTGTCATAAAAGTCCTGAGCTACCTTGTCCGATCTGAAAAAATTGAGGAATATACCATTGACAACGAGGTTGTTTACCGCCCGATTGAGTCTAAGAGAAGCTATATGGAATACTACAAGAACAATATTATTCACCACTTTATTGATGTATCTTTTGTTGCAGCATCCATTTTGAAACTTAAAACAACTTCTTTTACTTTAGCTGAATTAAAAAATGAATATAACTTTCTTTTTAAGCTTTTTCACAGGGAATTTGTTTATGAAACAGATGAACCTCAGCAATCCAGTATCCTCAGAGAATTGTCACTTCTGAAAGAACTGGGCATTGTTACTGAAACTGATGACAGGTTCAGCATCGACAGCAAGGCTGCGTTTGTGCTGAGAAACATAGCGGGCTGTATCCTGTCCTATCTTGAGGCTTATTATACTGTCCTTGAGAGTTACTATTCAATATCCAGGCAAAATGACACGCTCCCCCCAAATATTCTACCCTCTATCCTCAACAGAGGTAAACTCCTCCATACGATGGGAGAAATAACCCGCAAGGAATCCATAAATAAGTTCTACTACCAGACTGGCCACCAATGGATGAACCAATCCGGATTCGTGAACTGGCCCGCCATATCTTCCGAGCTGCGGAAGGGAGAACGCACTGATCAAACTTTCAGTTACTATGAGTTAAAAGAGAATTTGGCGGCATTCATATCAGTTATAACGGGATGACTATCTAAACATGTTGTCGCTGCGTTGACAACGCCGACCGATGCTGGTAGCATTCCCGGGAAAAGGAGATGAGAATGGAATGTATCTTCTGTAAAATTGTTCGGGGAGAAATCCCGACAGAACTTGTTTTTGAAAATGAAAATCTTGTAGCATTCAAGGACATCAACCCGGTTGCGCCGGTTCACATTCTGGTTGTTCCGAAAAAGCACATTGAATCCACAAATGAGATAGAGACCTATGACCAACCATTGGTAGGTGAGATTTTCCAGGTTATACAAAAGCTGGCCCGGCAATTCGGTATTTCCGATTCCGGTTATCGAATTTTTATCAATACAGGTGGAGATGGCGGACAAGAAGTCCCGCACCTCCACTTTCACCTTATCGGCGGTAAGAAACTCGGAAAATGCTGGTAATTCCGTGTTTTATTTCCACCCATCGGGTAATAGAAAAAGGCAAAAGAAGTGAAAAATCTCCCTGTTATCGCAATTATCGGCCGACCCAACGTCGGTAAATCCACCCTGTTCAACCGGCTGATAAAAATACGCAAAGCCATTGTAAACGACATGCCCGGCGTCACACGGGACAGAATCTTCCATGAAGTGGAACTCGCTACCGGCGTTCCTGTTCTCTTCACGGACACGGGAGGCCTTGAGCCATCCACTTCCGACTACATTCTTTCGCAGATGCGGACTCAGACCCTCACTGCCCTGGCAGAATCCGACCTCATCGTAATGATGGTGGATGCGGATCAAGGGCTTACCGCCATGGACATCGAAGTTGCGGATGTTGTCCGGAAAGCCGCGAGGCCGGTAATTCTCGCGGCCAACAAGGTGGACATCAAGGGTGCAGCTCACAACATCTCTGATTTTTATCAGCTGGGATTTCAGGAAATGCTTCCCATCTCCTCCGCACATGGAGATGGAATGGGAAGTCTGAAAGAGAAGATTATGACAATGCTTCATCTTGAGCCGGTTGAAGAATCCGAAGAAAACGATACTGAAGAAATAGAAACAGAGCTTCCCACCGAATATGCCATTTCAATCATCGGAAAACCAAATGTCGGCAAGTCCTCGCTCTTGAACCGCCTTCTCGGAGAGAATCGAGCCCTTGTTTCCGACATTCCGGGAACCACCAGGGATGCTGTTGACGCAAAACTGAGATACCACGGACGAACGTTTCGTATCATTGACACAGCTGGAATTCGAAGAAAATCAAAAGTCAGTAACTTTGTTGAGAAGATTTCCGTCCTGCACGCTCAGCAGAACATCGAAAAATCAGATTTTGTCCTGATGCTCATTGATTCCAGTCAGGACACCTCTTTGCAGGATGCCAATATCAGCGGCTACGCACACAATTTACATAAGAACGTTATCATCCTCTTCAATAAATGGGACCTCGTGGAAAAAGACACCGGAACTGTCAAGAAATTCGAAGAACAGATGCGCCAACGGATGAAGTTTCTGAAATATGCACCGATTCTATTTATCTCCGCAAAAACCGGCCAACGGGCCACACGCATCCTCCCCTTGATCGATCAAATCACGGAACAGGCCACCCGAAAAATCCCCACATCCAGGCTCAACCAGTTTCTCATCAACATAACACAAAAGCATCGCCCTCCCACCCAGGGTTCACGGTTTTTGAAATTCTTTTATATCACCCAGACCGGAATTATGCCGTTGACCTTCACGATATTCACAAATTCAAGAAAACAACCTCATTTTTCTTATCAACGATATATTGAAAACAGCTTGCGAAGTGAGTTTAAGCTTACGGATGTCCCGATTAAATTGATTTTCAAAAATCGGCGCCCGACAACAGAAACAAAGAGCCCCGGGAGGAATCGGAAAAAATGAAAACCAGAGGCATTACTTATCTTGAACAATTTCACTTTCCTTTTGAAGTGTACACCTATCGACATGATAAGAAGGGTGCTGAATTTGCTGCCAAAGCTACGGGAGT
The DNA here is from genome assembly GCA_003650445.1 of Acidobacteriota bacterium. Lineage (GTDB taxonomy): Bacteria > Acidobacteriota > Holophagae > Thermotomaculales > Thermotomaculaceae > UM-FILTER-49-7. The sequence goes on from QMQE01000026.1 coordinate 18,412, forward strand.
ACCCCTTGAAAGAATGATTAAGACCTTGGTTGTCGGCGACACCACCCGTACTCGGTATTTCTTTATCTTGATGCCTGGCCATCTTGAACTGGATCTGAAGAAAGCCGCGGCAGCGGCAGGTGTTAAACGACTCAGGATGGCTTCAGTAAGCGAAGCAGAACGTTTGACAGGTTATCAGGTTGGTGGAATCAGCCCATTCGGATCAAGGAAAGAGCTTCCGGTACTGATGGAAGAAGATATCAAGCGCCATATCAGTATTGCCATCAATGGTGGCGGCCGAGGCTGTATCGTCGCATTGAAGACAGAAAAGCTCATTGAATTGCTGAAACCAGAAATTCTGCCACTCGCTCAAAATGAAGAAAGCTGAATTAGACTGAAATCGTTTGACCTTCAAGCCTCATTCTGCTATAAGATTAAACCTGATACGAAACGTTTAGGAGGTTCCGATCATGCAGGTAATTCTGAAAGAAACCGTAACCGGACTTGGCAACCGTGGACAAGTCATCAAAGTTAAAGATGGATACGCCCGAAATTTTCTCCTGCCGAAGAGATTGGCCGTCCAGGTAACAAATGGCAATCTGAAACAAATTGAACTGGAAAAAAAGAGCTGGGCACTTAAAAACCAGAAAGAAGTAGAGGCTGCCAATGCCCTGAAAGACATTATTGAAAAAATGACTATCAGCGTTGCAAAAAAAGCCGGTGAATCTGAAGCACTCTTTGGCTCTGTTACCAATCAGGATATTGCAGACGTTCTCGCAGTGGAAAAAATTGAAATTGACAAACGGAAGATTGAACTCCCCGAACCGGTCAAGAAGCTGGGGACATTCCCTGTCATCATCCATCTTCACCCTGAAGTGAAAGTAGAAACAAAAGTATGGGTGGTAAAAGAATAGCCTGTATAATCCAACGATAATTGAAAGCCGCCTTCAAAGGCGGCTTTTTTCATTAACGATTGAAAAGATAAAGTGCATTCAGGATGAAAAGAAACAGAATGGCAAGTCCGTCCCAGCGAATCCGGCTTTTTACCCTGTATTTCAAAGAAATGATCGCAATTGAAACCATCAGAATAAAAACAAAGAAAGAAAAATAGATGTGAATTCCGACATCAGCAAACATATTTCCTTTGTATACCATGGCGGAAATACCCAGTATGGCCATGTTAAAAATATTGCTTCCGAAGACGTTGGCGTACGCCATATCTATTTTCCCCAGTTTCACCGCACTGAAAGAAACAATCAGTTCAGGGAGAGATGTGGCAACCGCAAGGAACATCTGACCGACAAAAGTTCTGCCCAGTATTACAATTCCGGAACCAGCATGGAAGGGTGTAATTGCAATCCGGTCACAGACTCCGGTCATCAAGTAACCGGCAATGACAATAATGACTGAAAAAAAGAGAAATTTCAGGTAAATGGGCATCAGTTTCTTAAAATAGAAAGCAGGAGGGTCCCCTTCCCCACTTTTCTGTTCCTTTCTTTCAAAACGGTAATGGATTACCATCATAACCAGATATGCCGCAACAAGCACGATTCCTGAAAAACCGGATTTCAGCACTATCAACATACCGGCAATCGCTGCCATCGCAATTCCCATGGCGCCTGAAAGCACATTTCTCACATGGCCTTCCGATCGTATTTTCCAACCCATGGCAATCAGAATAAGGCCGATGATCAGTGTGTTAAAGACATTGGAACCCACCATATTGCCGAACACCAGCTCTGACTGGCCCAATGTGGCACCGGTAATGGAGGTTGAAAGCTCGGGAAGGGAAGTGATGGCAGCAAGAAGGACAAAACCCACAATGTTGTGGCCAAACCCCGTTTCTTCTGCAATCGTGTCCCCGAGGCAGGTGAGATAATACCCTGCAACAACGGTCAGCATTGCCAGGCCGCTGAACATGCCAATCAGCTGCCACATATTGTAACCCCCCCGCT
>QMQE01000027.1 GCA_003650445.1 Acidobacteriota bacterium
CACTTAGATATTCGATCCAGAATTTCGCCATTCGTCTCATAGATATAGTTTACCATTCTCCAGCTCTAACCTGAACATCAAAAACCAAATCATGTGCTGGTATCACCACAATCCCATAAATTTCAATACGGCGTTATGAATGAATGCACGCGTCAGATAGGGAAAGATAGAAGGGGGAAAAATCTCCAGGTACAACATTCAACACCCCGAAGCCTGAATCGCAGTACCCAGATGGACAATCAGTGAACAAACAATAAAGGGGAGACATTGCCTCCCCTTTATTATGGATTAGCTGTTTTTCTGATGGGCTACAATGAATTAAAAACCTTCTGAGCTTCTTCTCTGCCTTCGAATTTTGGAAATTTATTAAGCAGGTCTCCCAGTATTCTCTTAGCGTCTTTGTTGTTTTTAGTGGAGAGGTAGAGCCCTGCCAGGTTTTTAAGGTAGCTGGCATCGGCCTTCAGGCCTCCCTGATATGCGAGATTCAGATACAAAGCAGCCTTATCATTGTGCTTCAACGCCATTTCCGTCATTCCATACACGTACAGAAAGCTGACTTCATGGGATTGTCCGTTCTCAACCTTCAGATAACGTTCGAAGAAACCTTCCGCTTCTTTGAACTGGTGTAAGTTGTAGTGGCAAACCCCATTTAAGTACAATGCATTCAAATCATTCGGCTTCTGGTCCAAAACTGCATTCAGATATGGCAATGTCTCAGTGAATTTATGGCTGCTGAAGGAAATCCTGGCGGCAGTCATGCAGAGGCCAGGGTTTTGTTCTCCGAGCTTGAATGCGCGTGCAAGAGCCTGGTACGCATTCGCGTAATCTTTTTTCTTCAGATAGATATTCCCCAGGCTGACATAAACCGATGACAAGTCCTGATGCTCTGCCTTTATTTCATTCAACAACTTTTCCGCATCATCAAGTTTCCCCGCTTTGAGGAATTTATCCGCTTTTTTCAACTTTTTTTTGGTTTTACGGTCAATCTCCACGTACTTGTCCAGAATCAGGTCCTGAGCTTTGAATACGTCTCCAACCGCTTTATCTACCCTGAGGGGAATTTGTGTTTTCTTGAATCCTTTCTGCCCTTTTACAATCAGGACGTAATCTCCCGGAACAGGGATACCATCCATTTTATAGTGTCCCTCTTTGTCCGTCCTTGCCCATCCCACTTTCTTAAGATTCTCTATATTCCGGCTTCCTGAACTGACTGCCGCTACATTGCTTCTGCCCCATCCGGGTGAAACCGAGCTGTCACCCCCGGACATGGCATCTCCACTATGCTCCGAAACACCACCTGATGGCAATTCCCGAAGCTCGACCAAACAACCGGCCACCGGCGTCCCGCCCCTTGAAATCACCCTTCCTGTTACAGAAATATAGTCAAATTGTTGATACAGCTTTTGCCCCAGCAGCGGGACAGTCAGAACCATCACAAAAAGAAAGATTTTTTTCACCTGTTCCTCCTGAAAAATTCACGATGCCTCAAAGGAGAGACTGAAACTGGCATCTTTTTCAAATTCTTCTACGGAATTCACAGAGAATTGTATGTTTCTTTCGCAAGTTTTCTGCCATCAAATTCGGGAAATTTATCCAGAAGTTCCTTCAGAATCAATTTCGCTTCAGGTTTCTTGTTTTGCTTCAGGTAGGCATTGGCCAGAGTTTTCAGAAACGAGGGATTGGCTTTCCATCCAGCTTGATATGCCTTCTGCAGAAGACTGGCAGCTGCATCGTAATGCTCCAACGCATTTTCAGTCATTCCGTACACGTAGAGAAAGTTTACATCATGATTTTCGGCACCTTTGATCGTCGCGTATTTTTTAAAGTAGGGCTCCGCTTCTTTAAACTGTTTCATGTTGAAATGGCTGAGTCCAGCCACATAAAGGCCAATCAAGTCTTTTGGGTTTGATTCCAGAAACGAATCCGCGAATTCAGCACTCTCAGCAAATTTCTTCAACGAAAAGGCAAGCTTTGCTGAAGTCATGCATAAGGCAGGGTTTCTTTCCCCCAATTCAAATGCCTTCCCGAATTCGGAAAGCGCCATACTGTACTTCTTCTTTTTCAGATAGATATTCCCAAGACTCACATGGACCTCGCTCAATCCGGCATTACGGGTATTTGCCTCCTGCAACAATTTCTCCGCTCCGTCAAAATCCCCTTTCTTCAACAATTTGCTGCTTTTCTTCAGGAGCTTCCTTGTTTTGGAATCAATCTCCTGATACTTGTCCAGGATCAGGGGATTAACCGTTACCACCTTGCTCTGTCCAGCCCCCACACTGACAGGAGTCTGGGTTTTCTTAAAGCCCTTTACCCCTTTTACAACAACCAGATAGTTGCCAGGGCTTGGAATGCCTTTGATAGAATAAAACCCTTTCTCATCTGTTCGACCCCAACCGGCCTTCTCAAGGTTAGACACGTTTCTTGAGCCGGTACCGATGACATCCACTTCGCCACCTCCCTGGCTTACGGTCCTGATTTCAACAAGGCATTTCACCACCGGTTCCCCGCTACGGGTTAACACTCTCCCCTGCACTGTGACATAATCGAAATTCTTGTACAGGTTCTGGCCTGTCAACATCACTGCTGTGACAATAACCATTACAGTAACCAAAAGAACTTTTCTCATTCCTCCTCCTTAGGGGAAACAAAAAAAGGGGGGTTGCCCCCCCTTTAGTTTTTTACACCTGCCTTTAGAACTTCAGAGCCGCTCCAAAGTAATAGGAACGTGGCATTGTGTAGTTGGTATACTGGCCGAAAGTATCATACGCCTCATCCATAACCGGCGCGTGAGTTGTCACGTAGTCCGTGTACGCCTGTGTTCCCGGTGTTGCGGTCGTATCATAGTGGCCAAAACCAATTGTGCTGTCCACGCCGATTGCGCAGCGCGTGTTCAGTACGTTGAAAATATCAGTGTAGAGGCTTAAAGACATGGTCTGCCAGAGCTTGAAATCGAATTGATATTCAACATGCAGGTCTGCCCGACTCCAGGACGGCATTCTCCGGGTCCCTCTCTTTTCATAGAATGGATACTGATAATCGGACCCAGAACCGGGGATTTCATCTGCAACTTCCATTACCGCTGCCCAGGCGCCACCAGTCAGGAACTGATAATTGAGGCCCACTGTGAAGCCATTGAAGGTATAAGAACCATTGAACTTCAGCATGTGGGGATGATCCGTACCCAGCTTTCCATACCAGTTGTACACATCATACACAGAATCCAGATAAACCGTGGAGTTGTCCGCGGAGGAAACACCCTTGGTGCTGGAAAAGGTGTAGGATGCGAGGAATTGGAAACCGTCATCTGAGAGCTTCTTCTGCAAGGTCAGGATTACGGCCTTGTATTCGCGCCAGTCCCCGTCCACCGTCTGGAATGTCCAGACGCCATCTGCATCAAAATCGGAATCTTCATATACATCTTTCCATGTTCTGTCCCAAAAGTTGATGCCGGCTGACATGTTCGGGGTCAACTGCTTTTCGTAGCCAATTGTAAATTCATCCATATAGGAAGGGTCAATTGTCCCAAGAATCTGGGCATCTCCGGCATTTCCATAGGTATTGGTGCGGTAGAATGTCCAGAGTTCCGGATGATCTACCGGATTCATCGCCATCCATGCATCATGGTTATGCCATGGCTCACCAAGGGAATATAAGTCAATCGGCCAGATATAGTAATTGTCCCTGGTGTACAACTGTCCGGGCTGGCTGTTTGTAACCACCCAGTTCCCAATCGCATCATAGTAGCGGGAATAAGACCCGTGTATGCTGTCGCCATCCAGGTCATAGGCAAATCCAATACGGGGAGACAAGGTATCGCTGAAATCATTCTTCACCACTTCCTGGTGCTCCAGGTTTTCCAGCTTCAACTGCTCCGTACGGAAGCCGATATTCAGTGTCAAACGGTCTGTCACCGCCCACTTGTCCTGTCCGAACATAGCGGTGTACTTTTCATAGGTCGTCGCAAAGGGGCGATTGTCGTTGTATGCATAATAATCGACTTCATTGTACTGCGGATACCACGTTACCCGGTAACCGCCGTTCCATGCATAGGATCTTGACCCATATTCGGAATCCCGGTATTCGTACCCCAGCTTGAAATCGTGGCTGCCCCAGCCAGTGTCCATGAATTTGGACCAGGATACGCTGTAGGAATCAAATTTACGAGTGGACAGATAACGGGTATCCGCAATCCCTGCGTCCGGATAGTAGGTACCTGCACCGGCCCAATACCATAACATAACCGGATTCTGCGGGGTTGACCACAGGTCATTTACCGGCACCTGATTCAGAGGTGAACTGTTCTTCTGATACTTGAATGTCATAAAAGAGTCATTACTCATCACCCAGTTCCATTCAAAGTAGCCCACGTGTCCACCCTGTTCCTGCCTGACCATAAATGGATTCTCATAATTTGTATAGTTTCTGTAGGCCGCATTGGGAAAACTGATGGGATCTTTGCTGTAAAAGGCCTGGAAGCTGTGATTCTCATTGAGCTGATACGTCAGCTTGATTGAGAAATAATGGCCGGAATAGGCAGGTTCAATCTGCTCCATCGTGGATGGATCCTGATTGTTCCAATCTTCAATGCTATTGTAGTGGAAAGATGCCTTCGTTTTGTCCCGGGTCTCATAGGCAACAAAGAACCACAACTTATCCTTGATAATCGGGCCGCCCAGAGTCAGGGACCAGCGGTCTTCCGACGTGTAGTGAGTAGAACCAGCGGGGTCACTGCCAAAAGGCTTTCCCTCTGCTTCACTGTTCCAGTCAATGTTAGAAGCAAGATAGCGAACACTGCCGTGAAACTTGTTACCACCGGACTTGGTGACGAGGTTGACCACAGCGCCCTGGCCACGGCCGTATTCGGCACTGACGCCACCGGTAACCACCTGAACTTCATCAATGGTATCAAAGTTCAACGCCGCGCCCCAGGTATGGGTCAGCGGGTCCGTGGTATCGGCCCCGTCCACCATGTACACGTTATCACTACTTGACCCACCGAGCATCGTCGGGTTATTCCCCTCAATGGCACCCGGCATAATGGACATAATCGACTGGTATTGTCTGTCATTACTGATTTTTGAAATGAATTCCGAAGTCACGTTCGTGGAAGTGGCACTGGCAGTAGTATCCACGAGAGGTGCCTCGGCCGTAACAACAATCTCTTCTGAAACGGACGCTTCCTTCATTTCTATATTAACCGTAATTGTTGAACCCAGTGCGAGGGTGAGATTCTTCCGCACATAGGGACTGAAACCAGACAGGGTTGCATCCAGCTGGAAATTCTTTCCCGGCGGAAGCAGGTTAAACCGATAGGTACCTTTTTCATCTGATACTACGGCACGCTGGCCCATTAAGCTGGGGCCGGTGAGCTTGATGGTGACACCGGGAAGCGGATTGCCGCCTACCGTAACCTTTCCGGTCAGAACACTGTATTTTTCCTGAGAAAAACCGAATGTTGCAATCACCAACATGAGAACCCATACAAACTTTTTCATACGTTTGACCTCCATTTGTAATAATCACTTACATTTACAAATCTGAAAAAAAGACCCTTTTTCTCCCTCCTTTCAGTTTTATTGGAACTTGAAAATAGTTTTGCATAAATACAAAAACTTGTCAACAATTTCTGTCGCAATTTCTGTCGCCACTTTTACCCTGCCACCGTACTCCGGTAACAAAAGAAAAGGAAAAATATTTAAAAAAAAAGGACCCGCCTTTTCGGGTGGGTCCTTTTTGGGAATAAAGCAACTATTTTTTACTTGTGGATTCCTGCTTTGTGCTCTTTTCGCATCTCAGCCGCCAGTTCCTTGATTTCAACCAGGTCTTTCTTCATCTTGGCATAGCCATACCACGTGGCATAGTCCGGAAACATGTGGAAAGATGCCTGTAATGTTTTCATTCTGTGGTCCATGAACATCTCATAGAGAATTTCCTCGATATGGGTATGAACATCATAAAATTCCAGGAGATCTGGATACTGTCTGCCATCTTTTGATTTGATGATTCCATCTTTGTAGAGACCGGAAACCGTATCAATCGCCTCTGCAAACAATTTGTCTGCGGCCTTCAGCATCTGGTCCGCATTTTTCATATTTTCGTCCACAAAATTTTTACTGTGGCACTTCATGCAGACGTCTGTGATCCGCTTCCTTTCCGCATCAAAGGATGCCTTGTCCAGGCGGGCCAGTTTGCCTGCCTTGACAACGTCCAATCTTGCAGTGGGTTTCCCATCTGCATCCAGTACGCCCAGCCCCTGCAGAATTGTTACCCGGTATCCCATCCATTCCTTGTCCGCTTCCGGCAATCGCAGGCCGAGAAAACCCCATGCCGTCATCACTCTGTGGTTTCCATCCGGCATATGACAGGTCTGGCATTTGGGGCCGCGGTTCTTGTTCTTCGGATCAATTTCCCGGTTCAAAAGATAGGTGACCCCATGCTTGGATCCGGACCACATTTCCCACTGGGCATGGTCAAAACCGGTATGGCAGGTCATGCATGCTTCCGGTTCCTGAGCTTCTTTCTTGGAAAACATGTGTCGGGTATGACAGTTCTGGCAATCCATCCCATACTTATAATATTTCCGTTCCGGTGTCTGCCGGGCAGCATCGTCCTTCAGCCCCAGGGTATGGCAGCCACCGCACCCCTTCTGCCCCGCATTGTACGCCATGGGCTGCATATGGAAGGTCGGCATCGCCTTCAGCGCCACCATTCCCAGAGCATGTTTCCCCGAAAGGTACTGTTTCGCTTGTTTCGGGTGGCACATCTGGCAGGTTTTGATGGTAGGCAGCTTTGCCTTATCCACATCATTCATGCCCTGGTGGGCTTCCCCGTGGCATGAACTGCATTCCAGGCTTTCCGCCATCTTGCCCCGGTTGAAGTCCTTGACAATCCCCGGTGTCACTTTTTTGTGGCACTCCTCACATTTGGAGTTCACCGCCTGAACCGGTACTGCCATCACAAACAGCACCATCGCGGCAAAAATCCCTGCACAAAAATTTTTCATCTGCTCCTCCTTCTACTTTCAATTTCATCTCAACATGTTACCAATATAGCATGTTACGCCTCCTTCGCAAGTCCGAAATTGACCTATGTTAATTTTTTTCCCTTTTGGTTCTCAAGAAAACTTTGAAAAAAATGAAAAATTCTTGAAATCGCTATTGAAACGCATGAATGAAGTTCTCTCTGAAATCGCAGGTGAAACTGCCCGAACCAACACAATGGAAAGAGTGTTCTTGTCAATTTGTGCTGGTTTTTGTGTTACACTTTTTTATGGAAGTTCGAAACAGGGAACACCGAAAACATCTCTAAGAGGAGGTTTTCTTGAAAACACTGCTTTCAGGAAATGAGGCAATTGCTCGAGGCGCGTACGAATACGGTTGTGTTTTTGCAACCGCCTACCCCGGAACTCCCAGTACAGAAATACTGGAAAACATTGCAAAATATAAAGAAATCAAAAGCCAATGGGCACCCAACGAAAAGGTTGCGATGGAGGTTGCCATCGGTGCTGCCATGGCCGGTGCCAGGTCCCTCTGTGCCATGAAGCATGTGGGTGTCAATGTGGCGGCGGACCCCTTGATGAGTTTTGCGTTCATGGAGGTAAAAGGAGGCTTTGTGCTGGTTTCCGCAGACGATCCCGGTATGCATTCGTCGCAAAATGAACAGGACAACCGGAATTACGCAAAATTTGCAAAAATACCGGTTCTGGACCCCAGCGATTCGGATGAGGCCAAGCGCTTTGTAGGAGAGGCCTTCAAGATTTCGGAAACCTTCCATACCCCGGTAATGCTCCGTACCACCACACGGACATCCCACGGGAAAGGGCTTGTGGAACTGGGAGAACCGATAGAACGAAAAGTCTCCGGCTTTGAAAAGAATTTTGAAAAACTGGTCGTGCTCCCCATGAACGCGCGCAAATTGCGTGTATGTGCCGAAGAACGGCTCCGAAAACTGGAAACTTTCGCAGAAAACACTAATCTTAATTTTGAAGAGCCTGGTGAAGGGCGTATCGGGTTCATTACCTCCGGCATCGCCCACGTTCACCTGAAAGAAGTGTTGCCCAACGCGCCGATTCTGAAAATCGGCATGCCCTACCCTCTGCCCCTGAACAAAATACGGGATTTTGTCTCCCGCTTTGACCGGGTCATTGTGGTGGAAGAACTGGACCCCTTTGTGGAAGAACAGATTCTCGCTGCCGGAATGAAAGTGGAAGGGAAAAACCTGATCCCCGGAATCTGGGAACTGAACCCTGAAATTATCAGGGAGACTCTGGGAAAAGAAGGGATTATCCCGGCAAAAGAACGGAAACAGACGACGAAAGCCGACGCGATTCCCCGTCCGCCTGTTTTCTGCCCCGGCTGCCCCCACTTAGGCATTTTCCATGCCCTGAAAAAGGCAAAGGCAAAGATTATCACCGGCGATATCGGCTGCTACACCCTGGCGGCGATTCCGCCGTTCAATGCAATGGACACTTGTGTATGTATGGGCGCGTCCATTGGCAACGCAATCGGCATTGAGAAGGCAACGGGTTCGGGTAAGGGAATTGCCGCTGTCATCGGCGATTCCACCTTCACTCATTCCGGACTCACCGGCCTGGTGGACGCCATCATGAACAACAGCCACATAACAATTGTCATTTCAGACAACAGTATCACAGCAATGACAGGCGGCCAGCCGGACCCCCGGACCGGTTGGGACATTCATCATGAAGAAAACACGCCGATGGATTTTGAAATTGTTGCCCGGGCAATGGGAGTGGATCATGTCTACCCGGTAGATCCGACAGACATGGCACCAACCTTTGAAGTGGTAAAGCGGGAACTGGAAGCCGACCACCTGTCGGTCATTATCAGCCAGGCTCCCTGTGTGCTCTATCCGAAAAAGGTTAAACGGGACAAGTTTTTTACCTTCCTGGACAACTGTACCGCCTGCACCATGTGTTCCAGAATCAACTGCCAGGCCATCACCCGGTCCAGCGAGCTGACAGAGAAGGGGCGGAATAAATGGCAGATTAACGTGGATCTCTGTACCGGTTGCGGGCTCTGCATCCAGATGTGTAAGTTTGATGCAATCCGGCCGATTTCCAGAAAGGGGGAATAAAATGGCAAACACAAACATCATTCTGGTTGGTGTTGGCGGCCAGGGCATTCTTCTGGCAAGTGAAGTGATGAGCGAGGTATTCCGCAGAGCCAACTTTGACGTAAAAAAGAGCGAAGTGCACGGTATGGCACAGCGGGGAGGCGTGGTTTCATCCCACGTCCGGTTCGGTGAAAAAGTTTATTCTCCCATGATTGAAGAAGGAGATGCGGACATCATGCTCTCCTTTGAGCTCATGGAGGCACTGCGATGGGAACACTACCTGAAACCGAATGCCTTCCTTGCCACTTCAAATGTACGGATGGTTCCACCGATCTGTAACTCCGGAAAGGTCGTATACCCAGAAGACACTGCAGAAAGCCTGAAGAAAATCCGGCCCGAAGCCCATGTTCTGGATATTGAAAATGCCCTGAAGGAAGTGGGAAACTCAAAGGTGACAAATGTGATTATGCTGGGTGTTTTGTCCACAATTCTGGAAATCCCGGAAAAGAACTGGCTGGAAGTGATGAAGGAAGCCGTCCCTCCAAAACTGGTGGATGTAAATATCAAGGCATTTGCAATGGGCCGGAAACTGATGGGAAACTGATTAAATCCCCACGGGAAACGAGGAGCCACAGATGCAGCTGGATGACGCACTGAATATTTTTCTCAACACATTTGTCGGGCAGAACGACCCTCAACTGAAGGAGTCTCTATCCAGAATCACGTTTGTGGCTGAAAAACAAAAAAAAGACATCCTCTTTTTTGAAGATGAGAAGGGAGATACGATTTACTTCCTGATTTCCGGAGTTATCAAGCTCTCTCGTATCAATCCGGAGGGGAAGGAAACCGTGGTTCATTTCGTTCACTCCGGAGAAATGTTCGCGGAAATCCTGTTTTATATGGAGGGGCGATACCCTGTGACGGCTACGGTTCTGGAACCCGCTGTTCTGCTGGGAATATCAGCCAGTAAAATGGCAATGCTCCTGGAAAAGTCTCCCCGCTTTTCCATGCGCCTTATCGGGCTTCTGTCCAGGCGTCTTCAGTATTTTGTTACCATGGTTGAACAGCTGGTAAACTCCGACGTACGTCAGCGGTTTATGGCCTACCTTTTTCATCTTTCGGAGGAACAAAACAGCACCCGATTCATTCTCCCGGTACCGAAGGGAGAGCTCGCCACCCTGCTGGGAACTACGCCGGAAACTTTTTCCCGGCTCTTGCGTCAGCTTGACGGTGAGGGGGTAATCGAGATTCACGGAAAGGAAATTGAACTTTTAAACGCAATTCCTGAAAAGGATTGACTGCGCCTGCAACAAATAACAAAAAAGGGGAGCGGAAGCTCCCCTTTTTACCATTGTGATTCTATCGCTTAGTTCAGATTCTTCAACTCTTCCGTAAGAGCCGGAACCACCTTGAACAGGTCACCGACAATACCCAGAGACGCTACGTTGAAAATCGGCGCGTCTTCATCCTTGTTAATCGCAATGATGAACTTGGAAGAACCCATTCCGGCAATGTGCTGAATGGCACCGGATATACCGCAGGCAATATACACGGTGGGAGAAACAACCTTACCGGTCTGGCCTACCTGATGGGAATGATCAATCCATCCGGCATCCACAGCAGCACGGGAAGCACCGACAGCACCACCGAGGAGTTCCGCCAGTTCTTCAATCAGCGGGAAGTTTTCCGGGCCCTTCATGCCGCGACCGCCGGAAACCACAACCGCCGCCTCTGCCAGTTCAACCTTGCCTCCCTCTTTCAGCTCAGTGGAAACTGCAATTCCCATGGGGGAAATCCCGGAACCATCCACAGTGACAACTTCAGGGGATGAAGGGTTTTCCTCAAGGGGGAAAACGTTGCTGCGGAGAGTGACCATCTGAATATCAGACTTGAAACTCACCGTCGCAATGGCTTTACCGGAGTAAACCGGTTTCGTTGCAAGCAGTTTACCATCTGCAACTTCAAGACCCGTAATATCGGAAACCAGACCGGCTTTCACCTTTGCAGCCACACGGGGTGCCACATCAACACCCATGGTGGTCGCGGGGAATAAAATCACGGTTGCGCCCTGTTCCTTCGCCACGTTTGCCATTGCTTCCGCAAAACCATCTGCGGAATACTGGTCCAGCGGGGCACTTTCCACAAGGAAAACCTTGTCCGGACCAAAGTTTTTCACTTCATCAACAGCCCCGGCTGCACCCTTGCCCATCACCACTGCCGCAACCGGCACGCTCAGTTTGGACGAAAGTCGTTTTCCCTCGCTCACTGCCTCTTTGGCAGCCTTCTTCAAAATGCCATCTCTTTGTTCTGCAAATACGAGTATCATTACGTCCTCCTACAGTGCCTTGGCTTCGTTTTTCAGGAAGGCGACGATTTCCTTCGCTGCGACTTCCGGTTCCACTTCCAGCTTTTTACCAGCTTCCCTGGCAGGCGGCAATGTGAGACTTGCAAATTCAGTCCTGCTTCCGGCAAGGCCCACTTCATCCGCAGACAGGCCCAGGTCCGCCACTGTAAGCTTTTCAATTGGTTTGCGCTTTGCCTGCATAATTCCACGGAGTGCCGGGTAGCGGGGTTCGTTGAGGCCCTTCTGTGCCACAACAACCGCCGGGAGTGATACCTCAATGGTTTCACGTCCGCCCTCGATTTCCCGCTCACCGCGAACCTTATCGCCCTCAATTTCAAGTTTGACACACATCCCGATGTGGCCCAGCCCAGCCATTTCAGCCACCATCTGGCCAACCTGGGTATTATCTGTCCCAACCCCCTGTTTTCCAAAGAAAACCAGGTCCGGACTGTACTTCTTCACAACCGCAGCCAGCGCCTTTGCCGTGGCATATGAATCGGCTCCCAGGAAGGCGTCATCCTCCAGGTGAACCGCCTTGTCACAACCCATTGCGAGGGCTGTCCTGAGTGCGGCTTCTCCCCTGTTCGGACCCATTGTGACAACAGTTATCTCACCACCAAGAGCTTCTTTGCGAAGCAATGCTTCTTCGATGGCAATCTCATCATAGGGGCTGACAATGAAGTTCACGCCTTCTTCGACAATAGACTTCCCGTCCCCCGCAATCTGGATTTTGGTTTCCGTGTCGGGAACCTGTTTGACAAACACTAAAAAATTCATGCTTTCCTCCACACTGAGTTGTAGATAAGGTGATTTTACCCGAGAAATTCCCTTTCGTCAAGGAAAAAATGAATGAATGCTCATTCAGACAGAAGTTTCCACATGGAAATAGCCTGTTTTGTTTCGAAAACATCATGAACACGAAGGATGGATGCACCTTTTTCAGCCGCGTACAGCGCAATTGCAAGGCCAGGCGCAAGTCTTTCCTCAGGGGAAAGGCCCAACAAGCGCCCTATCATACTCTTTCTGGATGCACCGATTAGAATCGGATAACCGGTTTTTACAAGCGTATTCAATCCTTTCAGAATAGAGAGATTGTGTGCATCATTTTTCCCGAAACCGATACCCGGGTCAATGACAATTTTATCAGCCGCTATCCCGGCATTCACTGCAAAAGCGGCCTGCTTTTCCAGAAACTCTCTCACTTCCAGGACAACGTCCCCATAACTCGGATCTTTCTGCATATCCCGGGGAGTTCCCTGAATATGCATTCCAACGTAGGCGGCTTTTCCAGCTGCCACTGTGGAAAACATTTTGTCATCAAAAGTCCCAAAAGAAATATCGTTGACGATATCTGCTCCCGCTGAAATTGCCGACTTTGCCACATCGCTTTTGAATGTGTCCACCGATATTGGCAAATGTGTTTCTTTTTTAAGTGATTCAATTACCGGGATGACCCGCTCCAATTCCTCATCAAGGCTCACCGGCTCAGCTCCGGGCCTTGTGGATTCGCCGCCAATATCCAGAATATCTGCGCCCTCTTCAGCCAATTTAATTCCATGGGCAACTGCGGCATCCTTCCGATTGTACCGGCCTCCGTCAAAAAAAGAGTCCGGGGTCACGTTCACAATCCCCATTACCAGAGGAATAACACCTTTCTTGCGGATTCCCAAAATCCCTTGTTCGGACAGGTTCTTTTCACCGGACATCAAATCTGGCATCTACGCCTCTTTTGTGGAATCTTCCCCGCCAGAATCCGCTTTTTCAGACTCCGGCTCTGGAGTCTCACCATTCACAATGGCCATAACCTCTTTCGCAGACAAGACTTCCTTCTCATACAGCGTCTCAGCGAGACGAATGAAGGTTTCCCGGTTTTCTTCGAGAATCTTCGAAGCCCGATCATAGCCTTCGCGGATAAATTCTGAAATCGTGTCATCAATACGCTGAGCAGTGGTATCTGAATAGTTGTTATGGCGGACCAGGTCTTTTCCAAGGAAAATTTCATCCTCTGCAACCCCGTAATTCAAGGGCCCCAAATCACTCATTCCCCACTTGCAAACCATTTTACGGGCAAGATCTGTGGCAACCTCAATATCATTGCCTGCGCCGGTGGTCATGTGTCCCATGAACAGTTCTTCCGCCACCCTGCCGGCCATCAGAATGGCAATCCGGCTCTCCAGATAGGTTTTGGTGTACGTATAGCGGTCATCTTCCGGCAACTGAACCGTCACACCCAACGCCCGGCCCCTGGGCACAGTTGTTACCTTGTGAATGGGGTCGGAATCCGGTAACTTCACTGCCACCAGCGTGTGACCGGCTTCATGATAGGCTGTATTCTTTTTCTCATCTTCGCTCATGGCCAGAGATTTTCTCTCCAGTCCCATGATAATCTTATCCTTCGCTTCTTCAAAATCGCTCATATCCACAACATCTTTGTCTCTTCTCGCAGCAAGGAGTGCGGCTTCATTTACGAGGTTTTGAAGATCGGCACCGGAAAACCCAGGTGTACTTCTTGCAATTACCCGCAAATCCACAGCTTCCGAGATGGGAACCTTCTTTGTATGAATGGCAATAATCGCTTCCCGCCCATTTACGTCCGGCCTTGCCACTACAACCCGCCGGTCAAAACGGCCGGGCCGAAGGAGTGCCGGGTCCAATACATCCGGCCTGTTGGTTGCCGCCATGAGGATAACACCCTCTTCACTTTCGAATCCATCCATTTCTACCAGCATCTGATTCAATGTCTGTTCCCGTTCGTCATGACCGCCGCCGAGGCCTGCGCCACGATGACGGCCCACTGCGTCAATTTCATCGACAAAAATGATGCAGGGTGCATTTTTTTTCCCCTGTTCAAACATATCCCGGACACGGGAAGCACCGACACCAACGAACATTTCAACAAATTCGGATCCACTGATGGAAAAAAACGGAACGTCCGCTTCACCTGCGATTGCCTTCGCCAACAGGGTCTTGCCGGTTCCCGGAGGTCCCATCAGCAGAACACCCTTGGGAATTTTACCGCCCAGCTTGGTAAACTTTTTCGGTGTTTTGAGAAACTCTACAATCTCCCGCAATTCCTCAATGGCTTCGTCCACACCGGCAACATCCTTAAAGGTCACTTTTCCCTGATTATCGATAAGGCGGGCCTTACTTTTACCAAAACTAAGGGCTTTATTGCCGCCGCCCTGCATCTGTCGCATGAACATCACCCATATGACAATAAGGAGCAGAATTGGCCCCCAACCGATCAGCACGGCCATCCATGGATTTTCCTTGTCTTCCTGAACCTTAAACTTCTGCAGGCCCTTTCCTTCCCAGGAAAGAATGTCCTTGGACAGATTTTCGTAAAATTCCGGTACTATGGTCGTAAATTTTGTAAATTTATGGCCCTGCGCGTCTTCAAACGGCGTCACAAAGTCTCCATTTACTTTCTGGCCTTTCATCTCAAGGGACGAGATATTTCCATTCTGCCCCTGCTCCATGAATGTGCTGAATGGCAACTCGGTGGAAGACTGTTCCACCTGACTGAATATGTTAAAAACAAGTACAACTATGACGATGAGAAACAGCCACAGAAATACATTTTTCATTGTCTGGTTCAAATTTTCGCTCCTCCTTTGATGCTGCAACAGGCTGGAAAAGTTGTAATCCGGCCGCTATACGAATTTTAACGCATCTAATGACGGAAGTAAACTGCAATTCGGTTGCCGGAACTCCCGGCCTTCCCATTCTCCACCAGCTTAGTAACTCCCGGAATCCAGAGAATACGTTTACCTTTTTTCAAAACCGGCATCCAGTCCCGCTCAGCCTTTCCAAGCCCTGCTTTCTTCATAAAGTCACGTACATTTCGAATCTCCCGGCCATTCCGGATAAGATAATTCTTCTGCAAATCCACCGGCTCCAGGCGATAGGGAAAGGGAAACAATTCCTCGTCTACGATGAGTACATCATCGTCCACTGGAGAGTCAGATTCCGTTTCCAAGCGTGAAAAGAAAAATCTTTCCTGAAACCAGGAATTATAGTTCCCAATTTCATGTACTTCGATGGAAACTTCCGGCACTTTTTTCAGAAAATACATCCACCGGCTACTCCTCACAACCCGGATATCGGGCTCAATCTCCACAATCCCGAATCCCTGTCCCCGGAAAAAACGAGCAAGGCGGTTTACATTTTCCCGTGTCGCGAAGACAGTTGACCCAGCAATTTCTTCCAATAAAAAAAGGATTCCTTCCCGTCTTGACGATTCCGGCAATAACAAAAAAATATCCCTGTCCACTCGCAACCCGGAAGGGTCCCGCCCCATCCCCCCTGCCAGGAATTCCCGCAGTAAAAAACGGAGGGTTTTTAGTGCATTGATTGTATTTTCAGATAGTTGATTCCATTTTTTTAATGAATTCATGCCGAAAACTTCAGTCATTTTCGGCATAATCTCCCCCCGGACCCGATTTCGCAGGAATTTCGGATCACAGTTACTTCCATCCTCAACAAATGCGATTCCGTTTTCTCTTAAACTGTCCCGGATCTCACTGCCCTGAAAGAAAATCAACGGGCGGATAATTTTCTCCCGAACCGGCTGAATCCCGGCAAGGCCCCGAAGGCCCGTCCCCCGGTGAATATTCATCAACATTGTTTCCACATGATCGCTGCCGGTGTGGCCGAGAGCAATCTTCGACGCCCCTGCCGCCATTGCCACTGCATTCAGAAACCGCTTCCTGCTGTCCCTTGCGGCCATTTCAATGGACTTTCCCGTCACTTCTGCCAGAACCCCCCGGGGAATTCGCCCCACGTGGAAGGGAATAGCGTGTTTCCTGCACATTTCCCTGACAAAATCCATCTCCTCGTCAGCTTCCGGCCGTAAGCCATGGTTCAGATGCGCGACAATGAGCCGGATTCCCATGCTCTTTCCCATGGCAAGGAGTACATGAAACAACAATACAGAATCTGCACCACCGCTGACCCCTGCCACAACTATATCTCCCGGCTTCAGCATTTCTTTTTCTGAAACAAACCGACAGGCGGACTGAACCGCTTCAGAAAACGTCATCACCCAGTGCCTCCCTGCGGGGAATGCTTTTCAGCTCCATCCATTGCCATTCTTGTGGAAGTCTTAAACAAACGGCAGACAGCGGCCCGGGGCCATCCAGGACCAGGAATGTGGAACCGGAACCAGCCAACATAACCTCAAACCCGTCTTCCCGGATTTTCTGCATCACCCCAGCTACATCCTCAGACATGGCCGAGACCACCTGGTCAAAGGAATTCTCCCGGCTCTGAAGTAACACCTCCGGATTCTCGTGTCTTTTCACCAAAGAACAGGCCTTCGCCCTGTCCAGTAAATGATACATTTCCCCGGTCGGGAAAGAAAACTCCGGGAAAACCGCTACAAAAGAGAAAGGGGCACAATCCGGCAGGGCTTCTACTACTTCGCCCCGGCCCGTTCCAAGAGCTGTCCCCCCAACAAGAAAAAATGGAACGTCGGAACCCAGCTCTGCGGCATGGGCCAGCAACTGGCTTTCAGAAAGAGGGTGGTTCAACAGCCGGTTCAACAAGCGAAGGGTTCCCGCAGCATCTGAACTCCCTCCTCCAAGGCCACCTCCGGCGGGGATTCGTTTCTCAATCTGAATGAAAACACCCCCGTCATATCCTGTAGAGCGAATTACCTTTTCAGCAGCCTTCCATGCGAGATTTGACGCATCTGTTGGAATGGACGGATCCGACGAGGAAAGCTCAATCCCGGTTTTCTCAGTTAACCCGATGGCCACGGTATCATGCAGGTTAACACTTTGATAAATGGTAAGAATTTCGTGAAATCCGTCCCCCCGGAGTGACCCGACCCGTAGCAGGAGATTGATTTTCCCGAAACAGTTAATCTTTCGCATCAATCTGCCTGTAATGTTGAGGAATTTTCAGGGAAAGCAGACTGCCTTTTCGTTTTTTTGCCGCGGACAACGGCGTCAAAAGAAGGTTTGAGCCATCATTGAACAGCACAACAATCCTGCGTTTCTCCGTTAGAATGAGCTTTCCCCAGGAAAAGGTTTGAGTCAACCCCTGCCCCTCAGTTAATCCACGTTTATAGAAGCCTGCAAGGGATGCAATATCGAGATGAAACGGAATCTCCGGCCCGAGAGAAAAGGGGGGGGTTTTGTCTGTAAGAACCGCTTTTGAGCGATAATCCACCACAGTCAAACTTTTCCCGTCAAAAAACACCGTGCTGACGGGGGAATTCATTGCGGTAAGAAGGTTCAACATGAAATTTCCCCGACTATCAGCTTGAAAGTACGCCCGAACTCCATGAATCGACTGGGCCCCGACTTTTCCCTCTACCCGAAAAAATGTGGATACAATTTGCCCGTTTTCTGCCGGATTCACATTTTCAACCGGTTTCCGGACACAGGAAACCGTCAGAATCAGGCAAAGACTACTGATCCAGAAAAGAAATCTTTTTTCTGAGAGATGCTTCATCCACCCCTCCGTTATCGATGGCTTCAAGCCACAGTTCTCTGGCCTTGATAAAATTTCCCTTTCGGAAATAAACCTCGCCGAGATGCTGGCAGATTTCACCGTTTTCCGGGTTCTTTTCATAAGCAAATTTAAGGTTCTCCTCAGCATCATCCAGTTTATCAAGTAAAAGGTATGCGTATCCAAGTGTATCCCGATAAGTTGGACTATCAGGAACCAGTTTCACTGCCTTCTTTGCCAATTCCAGTCCTTTTTTCAGGTTTCGGTTGTAAGTCAGCAAAGAATAGCTGTAATTGTTCATCAGTAAAGCATCTTTCGGATACGCTTTCAGCAGCTTCCTGTACAGAGAAATTACTGCGTCCTGTTTCCCGCTTCTATCATAGATGAATGCCAGGGGAACTCCTACCTCCCGGTTATCCGGCTCAATTCCGTGGGCCTTTTTCAGTTGATAAAAGGCACGATCATAATCTTCCATGGCATAAAAAACCATTCCCCTGAAATAATACTTGAGAAAAGAAGATTTACCATGAAGGCGTTTCCACAGGGGATTGGCAGACAGGTCTTTTCCCCTCAAAAGAGCTTCCACGGCCCGAATGGCGTCCTTCCTCCTATTATTCAGTACATCAATGTAAATAAGGTCACTTTGTAACCCGGTCGAATCGGGAAAATCCTGTTGCCCTTTCTTTGCAACAGAAAGTGCTTTCTTATAATTGCCGGAAGCAACAAGAACCTTCAGATAGTCCCGGAGTACTTCCAGCCTCACCTTGTTCCCCCACCCGCTCTTGTCGGCAGAAAGCGCACGCTCAAAAAAAGCCGCCGCCTTCTTGTATCGATGGCTGTGGCCAAGACAACTGGCCATGGAATAAAGGGACAAAGAAGTAGGATGTTTTCTGTATTTCTCCTTAAATATCTTGTTTACAGTTTTGCAATCCGATGCTGCAAGGGCCACAAACATATACTTGTCCCACTCTTTAAAGGAATCCGGGGCAACTTTAATTTGTTGTTGCATCAACTTCAATGCCTCTTTATAAAAACCGTGGGAAATCGCCTGATTTACAACGTGGCTTATAAAATCGGAGTTATCCAGATTTCCGTTGGCAAGCATTTTAATAGTTTTTCTCAGGCGATTGTTCAGACCTGAAGATTCATAAACATTCAACATCAGGGCAAGGAGCTGCGGTTGCCTGCGCATTTCAAGCGGGAATGATTCATAGAGTTTTGCCGCTTCTTCCGGCTTCTTCAAAACAGCTGCCATTTCCACAGCTTCTGAACCAGCCCGAGGATCTGAACATAACTGCCACCCCTTCAAGAGGTTTTCATAAGCCTTCTGCACAATGTCATCGGATGGCATCCCCGCCCTGTAAAGGCCATAATACAAGTCTCCCGTTGACACATAGAGCCGTCCGTCCTCAGGGAAATACCGGATACCTTCCTCAAGAATTGAAATAGCTTTTTCCATTGTCCCCTGGTAGGCATAACAATCCGCCAGTTCCAGGTAAATTGACGGATTCCTGTAAAGCTGGCGTGCCTTCTCAAAGTGGGGAATTGCCTTTTCGCAATCTCCCTTTGAACTGAAATACACACCGACAAAAAACTCGGAAAGGGAAAGGTCTGCGGCAGACTGGCCGTCCCCCTTTGCCATTCCGGAAAGACTGAGGGCTATGAGTAAGTATCCGACAACAATCTTGCGCAGCATCCATTTCTCCAATTCAGAAGTTTTAAAAAATGGAAGAAAGGCTGTAAGCCGAATTCTGTCAAGAACTGCCATTCATCTGGGACTGCCATTACTGACAACCTCAAGCGGCCTACCCGGAAACTCAGGCGGACAACCTTTAAACGTTTCCCTATTTGGCCTTGCTCCATGTGGGGTTTACCCTGCCCTGCCCATCGCTGGACAGGCGGTGAGCTCTTACCTCGCCATTTCACCCTTACCGTTACCGGCGGTATATTTTCTGTGGCACTTTCCGTCGCCTCACGGCGCCCGGGCGTTACCCGGCACACTGTCCTTCGGAGTTCGGACTTTCCTCGGGCTCTCACCCGCGGCAGTTCGCCTTTCTTCCGACGGAAGTATAACACAGGAGGGAAGTGTTCTGACAGATTGAAAAGTGGTGAGTGATGGCGCGCCTCCGGCACTGTGATGGGTGATGGGTTAGG
>QMQE01000028.1 GCA_003650445.1 Acidobacteriota bacterium
ACCAGCCCAATTGCAGTGAGGATAGCGATTGCCCGGCCCATCCATCCGGGCCACGAAAGTTCAGCGGATAAAGCCGACAGAATTGCAATGGACAGGATGGCGCAAGCCCCGTTCAATATGAGGAAAAAGGATATTCCGGTCTGCATGAAATGGAGCTGGAGGGCAGCGGAATTGCCCAGGGCGAATTTCAAAATTCCTGAGCTAAGATAAATGCCGTTGTTAATGTAAAAACACCAACTTGCAGAAATTAGCAGGAATAGGAAATAAAGATAAAGACCGGATATCACCGTCAATAACCCACGGGACAGACGGTTTTGAATGTTCTTTCGGACAGAAATTAGAAATACGGCGGGGAATTGCAGTGCCATCCAGAGGGTTGCACCAAACAGGAACAATAGTGACAATTGAACAGAATCGGCAAGAGAACCACCAAAAACAGGGCTCTGAACCCGCACAATTGTCTCCACTGACGAGAAAAGCAATGCAAGAATTGCGCTATTTATCCAAGTACGGGCCAGTGGTGCAGGAGAATAGATGGCTGTGCGCGGAGACCGATTCATTCTCACCTCGTTTTCACGTAAATCCATTTCCATGGTACTTCACTTCCAATGGAGAGACAATTAAATTTGAGACAAAGTGTGGGATAATGGAAAGGAAAATATAGTAACTTCCACGAAATAAGGCAAGGGATGTGGAATGCGATAGTTGGAGGGGAAAATTGAACCGATTCAAACCAGAACTGAAAATAGTCCTGCTATTCTGCGGACTGTTCCCGGTACTGTGGATGGGAGCTACGGAATTACTGGCCGCTGTGGGCTTTTTCTTCGGCATTCCTGTTTCGGGGTGGCATGTCGTACTTTCCCTGCTGATATCTGCGGTCAGTCTGGCTGTGGTGGGATGGAAAACCAGGCAGTTTCTGGCAATCCTCCTTTCTTTTGCCGGAATTGCATTGATGCTGGCAATCGGCTGGGGATTGGCGGGCCATTTCCTGGATGTAACCTGGGATGGCCAGGGCTATCACCAGAGCGCGATTATCGAACTGGCCCATGGCTGGGACCCGGCAACCACCTATGCAAAGACCGGTGGGGACCGCTTGCTGAAGTACGCGAATTATTACAGCAAAGGGCCCTGGATCTGCGCCGCCTCCATGTTCAAGCTTACTGGAAATATAGAATCGGGAAAGCTGTTTAACCTTCTTTTGATGATGTCCGCGTTCTTGTTGTCATTGGCAGTACTGCTGCGCCTCAGATGGGCAACTGCCTTTGCTGTTCCACTGGCTCTTCTGGCCGCATTGAATCCGGTATCAGTCTGTCAGATGTTCAGTTTTCTTGTGGATGGCCAACTGGCTTCCCTGATTGTTATTACGCTCAGCCTTGGCTTTCTGTTTTTTATGGAAGAAGACCGTCTCATTAACGCGGGTTTCTTTGCCGCCATTGTTCTTGGTTTCAACGTAAAGTTCAATGGGGTTGCATACATGGGGCTCATCGTCACCTTCTTCTTTGTCGGCGCAGGGCTTTTTCATCGCCATCTTCTCACGATTCAACGTGTACGTCTGGTCATTTATGCAGGGATGGTGGCTGTTTTTGTTGTTGGTTTTAATCCCTATTTAACAAATACAGCAGCTTATCGTTCTCCCTTTCATCCCATCCTTGGCCCCCACAAAATTGACCTATTGAAATTACAGCGGCCAACAGATTTTGCGGGGAAAAACCGTTTTGAAAAATTGTACCGTTCTCTTTTCTCGAGAAGTGACAATCCCCAGTTGATGTTTCTTCAATCCAGCAAACCGAAGAATCCTTTTACCTTTTCAAAAACTGAATTCCGGTGGTTTGTCCAATCTTCACTCCGGGTCGGCGGGTTCGGCCCACTCTTTGGTGGCATATTCATCCTCTCCGTACTGTCTTTTCTGGGAATGATATTATTGTATCATCAAGATAGGCCGGAGCTGATGCTGTTTCTTGTCGGACTACTCTTATCCGTCATTATCAACCCGGATAGCTGGTGGGCCCGTCTGGCGCCGCAACTCTGGCTGTTTCCGCTGGCCCTGGCAGGTTATCTTTTTTCTCTGAAAAAGGCCATCGCAAGGGGGTTTGGGATAGTCATTCTCCTGACGCTTTTTATAAACATTTTCGGAATCACCTGGTCCTACACAACCCAGTACGCAGATGTAAATCGCCAGCTGAAAAAGCAGCTGATCTCGCTGAAACATGTCCCAGTTATCTTGTACCCCGGTCTATTCAAATCGGTCAGGAACCGGCTGAAATACTTTCATGTCCCGTTCCGGGAGGTGGACAACTTGGCTAAGCTGCCCTGCAGGCACCCGGAAAGGCTAACCTGGTCCACGGCCCGGTTCTGCCGGAAGGAAGGTCGGGAGGGACCGGAGGGAACGAAAACGTTCAAATACTCAGTGGCCAATTGAATCACCCAGTTAGCAAATCATTTCCGCTTTGCAAAAAAAGTAAATGTGGTTTATACTGTTTTTATCATGTCAAATGAGATGGATATGAACCGGACAAACAACTGGCAGATACAGTTCCTGATTCTTTGTTTTTCGGGTCCGATGGTGTTGCTTTTCTGGCCGGCTTACACAGGCCTTTCGGCAACACGGCAGGCCCTGGTGAGGGAAGGGACCATTTACCTTGCTGCAACTGCCGCTCTCTTCTTCCTTTTCAGGATTTTCAGTGAATTGCCGCTCATCGGGGGACTGGTCCAATTTGTGTCTGTATTTTACTGGATGGCCTATCTTGCCTGCTGTGTGTGGATTATTGTAAAGAAACAGGAGGATATCAACTTTCTTTTACCTTTCATTTCCACCCATGCGGAGAGATTGGAGAAAAAAGATGTTCTGTAAAAAGTGCGGCGCCCGTATTCCTGATGATCACACCCGTTTCTGCCAAAGTTGTGGCGAACCGGTAGTCCATGAAAAACCGGGCCCTTCAAAGACTGAAAAAATACTCTGGATTGTAATTGGCGTGATGATCCTTGTGGCGGCCTTTGCCCTGCTGAGAAACCAGCCCAATTCAAGTTCCGTTAAATCCCTCTCCTCACCCCGACTCAATCTGAACCCCGGCACTGCAACGAATACCCAAAAGACTCATCCCGTCTTTCATCGGGAAGTTTCTGCTCCGCCACCTCCGCCGGCATCTTCTACCACACCGGTCCAGACCCCGTCAAGCATCCTCTACAAGGCCCTTGTGAAAGGATTGGCAGGAAGCCGGTATTCTATAGAAGTTAAGTACCTGCAACAAAAAAAATCCTTTCGGGTTAAGGCCACGATCCTCTATGACAATCAGCCCCGGGAGGTTTACCTGAATGCTTTTTCCCGTTTTTTTGCCATTTGTTACGGCGACCGGACTCAGAGCTTGATTGTGGCGGCGATTTCGCTGAAACAGGAGAATGGAACCCCTCTCATGACCATGGGGATCGGCCAGAAAGTTGCTGCCATTATGCCGGCTTCAACATGGAGGCAGTTTTCAAACATGGGTCCCAGTCTTCTGAACTGGGTTAGAAATCATGAGGTTAAGAACCCTTCATCTCCCGAAATGGCCTGTTATTTCAAGCAGAATGCAGAATTCTGAGCCAAATTTACCACTTTTCTTTACCCTTCAACGTCTATGCTTTATAATCGCGTCTGTTGTGTGGAAGCTGAATGCGGTTTATTCGGAATCCCGGATTTCATACCGATTCTTACAGGGGAGAGAGGTTAAATGGGCCATGGTGTAATACTCGCCCTGCTCTTGCTCACTGCAAACCCGAAAGTAAATGAACAGGTTGTGGTAACGGCAAAAACAGGAAGTACTGAAAAAACAGAAACGATCGACCAGGCGGTTATGGATAAATTTACCATTCTCAGCGTTGCCGACCTGTTTGAGTTTTTCTCGTCACTGTCCCTGTCCACCCGGGGCCCGGGGGGGGTTCAGGCAGATGTCTCATTCAGAGGAGCACGGGGAAACCAGGTGGGTATCCTCCTGAACGGAATCCCTCTGAACAACGCCCAATCCTATCATCATAATTTCGATCTCCCTGTTGCCCCGGAAGACCTGGAATCTTTTTCCGTTCAGCCGGCAGCTTCGGGTGGAGAGTCCCCCTACAGCTTCAGCGGGCAGGTAAATCTCTCCACCGGAAATAATCAGAAAGAACGGTATAATTTCGCTTACGGAAGCGACCGATATTATCACGTCTATGCAGCGCAGTATGGCCTTTCCTATTTGCTGGAAGGAAGCGACGGGTATAAGGACAATACGGATTTTCACACAACAAACGTCACCTGGCAGGGAGAACGAAATGGTGTTCGGGTTTTTACGGCATTCAACCGCAAAGACTTCGGAGCCCAGGACTTCTATGCCCCCTACGCTTCCCATGAAAAAACTGAGACCTATCTCGTGTCCTCAACCTGGAAGAACCTGACGGTATACGGTATCCGCCATGACGACACCTTCCTGCTGGACCGGGAGAATCCGGATTTTTACCGAAATGAAACCCGGACGGTTCGAAGCGGTTTTCGCCAGGAATTTGAATTGCCTCACAATTTTTTCATTTCCTATGATTTTGCCGCCAACAGTGTTTCCAGCCTGGTTTTGGGCCAGCATAACGACCATCAGCTGACTTTGAAAGGCGCCACGCTGCTACAAATGGGCGGATGGACCCTTCGCCCCGGTATTGCTCTCGTGAATTCCTCAAGGGAGAGTGGAGAATGGATGCCTTTTGCCGGCATGTACAGGTGGATTCATAACTACCGGGTGTCGCTGGAGGCATCCCGCACCGTTCGTCTGCCGGACTATACGGAACTCTACTACACGTCCCCGGTAAACCAGGGAAACGCTACACTTCAATCGGAATCCGCGTGGAACGTGGATCTGTCGGTGGGCAGAGCCTGGTGGAAAGGTACTCTGTTCTACCGGAACGAGTCCCGCCTGATTGACTGGGTGCGCCGGGGAAATCTCTGGCATGCGGAAAATATCGGCCATTCCAGGGTCTGGGGCATTGAAGCCACTGCAGTAATCGGAAACTGGTCTGCGGGGTACCAGTTGGTAAGCCGGGATTCTTCAACAGACCTGGAAACCAAGTACAGTTGGCATATCCCCAAGAACCGCTGGGTACTCCGCTACCACGGGAAGGACCTGTCTGTTCTGTATCAGTTCATAGATACACCGGGGCTGTCAAACGCTTCTGTGCTGGATATGACTTTTTTTGGAACAGGCTTTTACCTCAAGGTAAAAAACGCGATGGATGACAGGTATGAAACCATCCCCGGAATTCCAATGCCGGGGCGAACCTACCTGTTCGGATACCGGGTAAATGGCCCGTTAATAAGTTATTGAACCCTGACAGATAGAGTTCGAAAGGGAGGACATGTGAACGAAATTAAGGGCGAATGCCAGCGCTTGATTGAAATCCTGGGCCACCTCCGGGGAAAAGGGGGATGTCCCTGGGACCGGGAACAGACTTTTGAGACGCTGAAAACCTTTTTGATAGAAGAAAGCTATGAAGTAATAGAAGCCATTGATGATGGAAATTTTGATTCCCTGTGCAAAGAACTGGGAGACGTGCAGCTTCAGATTGTATTCATGGCTCAGATCGCAACGGAAAAAGGCTTGTTTACGATGGCTGATGTTCTTCGAGGTATCAATGAAAAGATGATTCGCCGCCACCCACATGTGTTCGGGGATGAAACAGTCCATTCCACCGAGGAAGTACTGGAAAACTGGGAAAAAATCAAAGCAAAAGAACGGGAAGAGGAGACAGGCGATCGCACGAAAGCAAACGGATTTCTTTCCGGAATTCCCAAAAAACTGCCAGCACTTCAGGTCGCGTACCAGATCGGAGTAAAGACTTCCCGGATCGGCTTTGACTGGGATACCCCGGCTCAGGTAGAAGAGAAAATCCATGAGGAATGGGCAGAAATGAAAGAAGCTGAAATGGCAAATGACAGGGAAGGCCTCCGGGAAGAGTTGGGAGACCTATTGTTTACCATTGCGAATTTTGCCAGAAAACATGGAATTGACCCTGAAGATGCCCTCCGGTTAAGTAACCGCAAGTTCATGAAACGATTTGATAATATGGAAAAAGCTGCTGATGTGACCGCATCCACCCCGGAAAAACTGGAAGAGCTCTGGCAGGCGGCAAAAATAGAGGAAAGGTCATAGACATGCGCGTATTGCTTGCCATGAGCGGCGGTGTGGATTCCTGCGTTTCAGCTCATCTACTGAAAGAAGCGGGCCATGAAGTTGTCGGTATTACGCTGGTGTTTCACCCCGACGTGGAAACAGCTCGATGCAACCTGAAAATCTGTTGCTCCAGGCAGGACACAAGAGACGCAGAAGAAGTCTGCGGGAAACTCGGCATCCCTCACCACACGTTGGACCTTTCGAAAGAGTTTGACCGCACGATTGTACAGCCGTTCATTGACTCGTACCGTCTTGGGAAAACCCCAAACCCATGTGGCCGATGCAACCGCTTCCTGAAAATCGGACGCCTGGCGGAACTGCTTAAAGAATATGGCTGTGAAAAACTGGCGACCGGCCATTATTGCCGGGTAGTAGAGGGTGAACTTTACAGAGGGAAAGATGCGGCCAAAGATCAGTCTTACTTTCTCTCCATGGTTCGGAGCGAACACATTCAGCGCATGCTGTTTCCCCTTGGCGAAATGGCCAAACCGGAGGTCAGGAATATTGCAAACCGGTTGAATCTTGTTGTCGCGGACAAAAGGGAAAGCCAGGAACTTTGTTTTACCGGGGGAAAGTCCCCCAACGCTTTTGTTTCAGGAAAAATCTCAGAAAAACCCGGATTCATTAAACATGTGTCCGGCCACATCTTCAAGCTCCATCACGGAATGTCAGCATTCACCATTGGCCAGCGGAAGGGGTTGGGTATTGCCTGGCATGAACCTCTGTACGTACTGGAATTGGATGCCCGGAGCCGAACCGTTATTGTAGGAGAGCGGCATTTTCTTGAAAAACGTACCGTTCTCGTCCGAAATTTCAACAGGCTTTCTAAACTTTCCGGGGAAATCTCCGCCTGTATCCGTTACAATCAGGAACCGAAACCTGTTGAAACCGTTTCCACGGTTAATGACACCACTTTACTTGTCCGGTTTCGTAACCCGGTTGCCGCGGTGGCACCGGGACAGATTCTCGCCGCCTACGCTGAAGACCGTGTCATTGGCGGCGGCATCATAGCGGAGGCCATGTGAGAGATTTTCTGGCTGTCGAGTCTTTTGAAGCAAACAGGAAAACATTGACCATCATGCTTTTTATGCGGATGGAACTTCCGGTCACTTCCTTTACCCTGCCGGTTTCCGGCCCTGAAAACATGCTGAAAAATCTGGTCAATCGCCTTCCTGAGGAATGCGAATTATCTCAGCGAATGCAGGCCAACCTCATTTCCATTTTCCATGAAGCCCAGAACAGTGTGGCAACTGGCAATCCCCCTGAAGAAGAGGTTCAACTGCTTCTGACCGTCCGCTTTGAAGATGGGGAAACCAGTACGCTGTTCCAGAAAACCGACCGAAAGATCGCACGATTGAAACAACTGCTGAACCGTCTTCTCGGGGACGGGAATCCACGTTTTGTTTATCGGGTATTTGACATGCTCCTCTCTGCTTCTCCCGACCCGGAAACCCTGGAATATTACGTGGGCTTTTGCGTCAAGCGAAAGGAAACAGACCGGCTGTTAAAATGGCTGGATTTCCCATCGACTCATAACGGGTGTAGTATGGAAACCATTACAAACCTTGCGGATATTGCTATTTACCACAAGCAATATACAGAAGGGGAAAATCTCTGTAACCTGGCTTTAGAACAGAACTATGGAAATGTGGCTGCCCTGATTGGAAAAGCCCAATGCCGGTACCAGGCCGGAAAAGACGATTATCTGGTTTTTCTTCAAAAAGCCTTTCATTTCAACAAACGGATTACAGTGGAGACTGTTACCCGGCGTTTTCAATTTCGGAAAGACATCCGGGTGGATGTCTTTGATGTCCTCAGCCTGAAAGACGCAATGGAAGAAGTAAAAATCCCCCCTGAAGCGTTAAAACGCAGAGAACTCCTGTCCCTCCCTTATCGCACCGAAAGCAGCCAGGGCAGCATCTACTTTGTCCGGGAAGAGCTCATCGCCTGGAAAAAAGCCATGGATACTCTCAGTATTGTTTCCGGCCGCTTTGGCCGAGGGTGAAGATAAGGAAAGATAAGCAGAAACAAGGTTGAGGTTGAGCCCGGATAAGATGGAGAAGGAGCGGGAATTGACCAATTTCTGTTCATTGCTCATTCTTTTTCTTCACTCAACCTCAACCTTGTCTTTTACTTAAACTTGGCCCCATCATTCTTCCTCATCTCCTTCGCCAAAATAGAAATAATTGGCACAGGATTTGGAGCAGAACTGGCGTCCCCCGAAAGAATAGCCACAGTTGGGGCAGAAGATGGCGAAACACATGGGGCACTTCTGCAGAAGAGTTGTTTCTTCTTCTGTAATGCCACAGAATTTACATTTCAGCAGTTCTTTGTGATCTACAAAGCGGGAGCTGTCAGACATGATTACGGGCATCCATCGGCATCTGGATTGTAAATACCGTCCCCACATTTCTTGTGGAATTTACCAGTATCTTACCGCCGTGGCGCTCCACGGCCAGTTTGCAGAAAGTGAGCCCGATACCTGTATCCATCTGTTCTTTTCGTTTTTCCGGGTTGAGTTGAATAAATGCCTGGAATATTTTTTCAAGGTCGGTTTCTTCCATTCCTTCCCCGTTGTCGATAATCCGAATTTCGTATTGCCCTGCTTTTTTGTCCATGGATAGAGATATTTCCACCCGTCCCTTTCCTTCTTTGGTGTGACGCAGGGAATTGGACATTATATTCTCGAGAACGCGTTTCAAAACTTCTCTGTCCGCCACAGCAAGATCAAAAGATTCCGGGGGGTAGAAAAGAATTTCCTTTTTCTCCAGCTGCAGGCGAATCTGGAATTCCCGTTTTGTCTCTTCAACAAGGAGTGGGATGTCTACCGGTTCAAGCACCAGCGTCAGCCCACCGCCACCGTATTTGGACACATCCAGGGCATTTAACACCATCGCAAACACCCGGTTAATAGAGTCCAGGGCATTGGCAATGTATTTTTTTTGTTCAAACACGCCGAGCATATCTGCCATTTCCGGGTCTTGGAGCAGTTCCAGTGAACTCTTGGAAACAGACAGGGGATTTTTCATATCGTGGATAAACATTTCCAGATATTCCTTGTGGCGTATGGCAGTACGGCGATAAGTCTCCTGCTTGTGCCGGGTCCATATCAGCATTACAAGCAACACAATATTGATGAATAGGCTGACCAGTAACAACGTGTATTCCATACCATTATTTAACGGTTCAATGGCATAATTGTCAAGAGAAACCTTTTCCCCTTCAAAATCAACGACTCAAACGCCGACCGGCAGGAAGGCAGAAAGTGAAAGTGCGAGTGAGCGAAAGAAGGGAATTGGCTCTTCTCTGCCTTTTTGTCACCCTTCACTTCCCTTTCTTTGCTCGACTTTGCCTTCCACTCAGCCTTGTCCTGGTGAATCCGCTGTCTTTCTCCGCTTCTTCTCTCTGCCGCTTTTGTCTCTAAATTTCAAATATGTTTGGATAGAATTGACAGGGGTATGCTTTTGCGTTATAAACGTAACATTATCAGCTGAGCTGTCGACTCAAACAGATCTTTTTTAATTATGTTATCCGATCAAATGGATCAAATGGAGGAGTACCTTATGAGTATCGGCCTGATGGCAAGGTCTCTGGTTGAATCGCCCACAATGCGGCTCAATGAAGAGGCACGGAAGATGCGGGAGCGGGGAGAACCGGTCATTCACTTAGGTATTGGCGAACCCAAGAGCCCGACCCCGGTGGACGCGATTCGCAGCGCCATGGCAAAGCTGTCAGACGCCAATATTCACTACACCCCCACCGATGGGACACCTGAGTTGAAACAGGCCATCATTCGATATATGGATGACAACTATGACCGTCAGGTGGCACCGGATCAGGTAATCGCGTCCGGAGGGGCCAAGCAGTCCCTCAGCGTGATTCTGGCCAGTATTCTCAACCCTCAGGATGAAGTCATTATTCCGGCTCCATACTGGGTCAGCTATCCGGAAATGGTGAAAATCGCTTACGGCGTCCCGGTGATTGTTCATCCGGAAGATGGCCGCTTCCAGCCGCGTTTTTCAGAAATAGCCGACGCTGTAACCTCATACACAAAAGCCATTATTATCAACAACCCCAATAACCCGTCCGGTGCGATTTATTCGGAAGATTTTATTCGGGAAATTGTCCGCTTTTGCGAGGGAAAAGGCATCTGGCTCATCATGGACGACATTTACCATAAATTGGTATATGGCGGAAAAATGTGTGTTCCGGCTACGCGTTTCACCGACCGGAATATTGATGATTCTAAAATTATCATTTTAAACGGTATTTCAAAGCTATACGCCATGACAGGGTTTCGCATTGGCTGGGTTGTTGCACCGAGAAAACTGGTCAAGACCATGATTAAGGTGCAGGGACACGGTTCATCCTGCCCACCGGCAGTATCACAGGCCGCAGCTGCCGGGGCGCTGAATGGGATTCAAAGTATGGTAGAAAATCTCCGCCTCACCCTCCAGAACCTTCGGGATCTCATGGTGCAGGAACTGGAAGGATTCAACGGCATACGCATCACAAAACCCGATGGTGCACTCTATTGCCTGGCTGATTTTCGTGCCTATAGCAATAAATCCGAGGAGCTTGCCCACTTCCTGCTGAAGAAGGTCATGGTTGTGACAGTTCCGGGCAGTGCCTTTGGAATGGAAGGGTTTCTCCGGCTGTCATTCTGCAAGAGTGTAAAGGATATCACGGAGGGTATCGCCCGGATAAAATGGGCACTGGACACCACATCACCCAACGAGATCTTTATCAATGACCATAAACTGGTGAGGGACTGGTTATGATGGATTTTTTAAATATCAAAACTCCAGCACAGAAAATCTGTACCGAGCGGGCCAGTGAATTTAATCTGGAAAGCCTCGGGCTGAAGAATATTCGCAAGGCATACTGGAATCTGCCGTCTGCGGCTCTGTACGAAGAAGCGCTTTTTCGTCGTGAGGGGAGCATTGCCCACATGGGGCCATTGATTGTCAACACAGGCAAGCACACCGCACGGGCTGCCAACGACAAATTCATTGTCCGGGAAACCGACAGTGAAAATCACATCTGGTGGGGGGAATACAACCGTCCCTTCAGTGAAGACAAATTCAACGACGTACTGAACCGGCTCCAGGCGTTCTTCCAGCAACGAGATGTCTTTGTCCAGGACTGCTATGGCGGTGCCCATCCGGATTTTAGGCTGCCGGTGCGGGTGGTAACTGAACTGGCCTGGCATTCACTCTTTGTGAGGAACATGCTCATTCCACCGAAAACCATGGATGAATATCGTCATTTTGTCCCTGGATTTACCGTCATCTGCGCCCCCTCCTTCCGGGCAATCCCTGAAATGGACGGAACCCAAAGTGGCACCTTTATCCTGTTGAGCTTCAAACACCGCATTGCCCTCCTCGGCGGTACCGGTTACGGTGGTGAAATCAAGAAAGCCGTCTTCAGTGTAATGAATTACCTCCTGCCATTGCAAAACGTCATGACCATGCACTGCTCCGCCAACGTGGGTAAAAAAGGGGATGTTGCCCTGTTCTTCGGCCTGTCGGGAACCGGCAAAACCACACTGTCCGCCGACCCGCGCAGGCAACTCATCGGGGATGATGAACACGGCTGGTGTGACGACGGGGTTTTCAACTTTGAAAACGGCTGCTACGCCAAAGTCATCAACCTTTCCGCTTCGGCGGAACCGGAAATCTATGCCTGCACCCGCCGCTTTGGAACCATACTGGAAAACGTTGTGTTTGATCCGATTTCGAGGCGGCTGGATCTTGATGATGAAACATTGACAGAGAATACCCGGGCCTCTTACCCCCTGACCTACATCGACAACTCCGTCCCGGAAAAACGGGCTGGGCATCCCAGAAACATCATCCTGCTTACCTGTGATGCCTCCGGAGTTATGCCACCCATTGCCCGCCTTTCCCCGGACCAGGCGCTGTACCATTTCATTTCCGGCTATACCGCGAAGGTCAGCGGCACTGAACTTGACCTCGGCCTGGAACCTGAAATCACCTTCAGCGCCTGTTTCGGTGCCCCTTTTATGGTTCATTCCCCCCACTACTACGCAGAGCTCTTAAAACAGAAAATCCTCCGTTATGATGTCCGTTGCTGGCTCGTGAACACCGGCTGGACCGGTGGCCCCTTTGGAATCGGGAAACGAATCAGTATCCGCTACACCCGCGCACTGCTGGACGCGGCTCTGGATGGCAAACTGGACAGTGTGGAGTACAGGAAAGATGAAATGTTCGGATTTGAAGTGCCAAAGACCTGCCCGAATGTACCGGACAAAGTGTTAACCCCGGAAGCCGCATGGCATGATCCCAAAGCCTATTGGCAGAAATATCGGCAGCTTGCAGCTCTCTATATTGAAAACTTCAAGAAATTCAAGAAGGGCGCATCCCCGGAGGTCATTGCCTGCAACCCGAAAAAGTAAGCAGAAAAAAAAGCAGACCCAGGAAAACGAAGGCCCCGGCATATGTGCCAGGGCCTGTTCATTCTGTCCGAACTGATTCATGTCATCATGTGCTAAAGTTGGGAGAACAAAATAAGCTTACCGGGAGTCAATATGAAAATCGCATTGGTGCAGCAACACGCGACAGAGAATAAGAAAGACAATCTGGAACGGGGCCTGGCCGCTCTCGTGGAAGCCGCTTTCAGAGGTGCAAAACTGGTCTGTTACGGGGAACTGGCGTTTGAGCCCTTTTATCCCCAGACATTGCCGGATGGCGATATCAGGGAATTGGCGGAACCGATACCGGGGCCAGTGACGGAAATATTCATGTCAAAGGCAAGGGAACTGGGCGTTGTTGTGGTACTGAACCTCTTTGAGCTGGATGATGACAAGGCCTACGACTGCTCCCCGATAATTGACGCAGACGGTTCTCTTCTCGGCAAGACCCGGATGGCCCATATCTGCGAATATGAAGGGTTTCATGAACAGCATTATTACGTAAAAGGTGACCTTGGTGCGCCTGTGTTCGACACGGCAGTGGGCCGCATCGGCATCGCGATCTGTTACGATCGTCACTATCCGGAATACATGCGCGCGCTGAAGCAAAACGGAGCTGAACTGGTGGTGGTACCCCAGGCCGGGGCCGTGGGAGAGTGGCCCGAAGGGCTATATGAAGCGGAAATGCGGGTGGCGGCATTCCAGAACGGCTATTTCACCGCACTCTGCAACCGGGTAGGAAAAGAACCCGCCATTACGTTTTCCGGTGAGTCCTTTGTCTGCGATCCGAAAGGTCGGGTCATTGCAAAAGCCGAAACCGGCATCGACGAAATCCTCTACTGCAACATTGATTTTGATCAGATTTCCCGCTCCCCCGCCGAACTCAATTTCCTCCCCGATCGACGATCGGAAGACAGCACCGGATGGTTCTTCTCTGTAAATTAACTAGTGTGTCTCGAGAATTACCCATGTATAATATTGAAGGACATTTGAACAGACAATAGCCAGACTATCAATGGGGGGATAATGAAAAATGGCGACATGCAAAATAGCGGTGTTACTGATTTTGGCGATTCTTATTGGAGCTTATGCCTGCAACGGAAATCACAAGCAAACAGGCAATAAACACAACGGGCCTAAAATACGAGAAACAACCTTGAATAAAAATCCTTATCCTGGTCTTCGAACTCAGGCAATAAATGTGACTGCTGAGCAATTAAAACTAAAACTGCAAAATGATAATGAACTGTACGGAATCATAATGGACTGGAACATGGGGGACTTCATTCTAACCGTAGTCTCGTTCAAGACGGGAGATGCAAGTCTCTATTTGAGCACTGGGCAGGCATACATTGGAGGGCATTCACGCGAAACAGTGCATAATGCTGCAATAAATTTTATATCAATTGGGAAACAATATCTTGCGAAAGCAATAAGGACAGAGAAGATTGAGCCGGCAGAAGGGGAAAAGATAGACTTCTACTTTTTAACCCGATCAGGAAGATACTATGTTGAAGATGAATTTTCTCGGATAGAAGATTCAAGTTCCGAATTGCTTGGACTTTTTAAAGCGGGAGACAGAGTAATAACTGAGTATAGGCTAATAGACGAAGCAAATCGAAAACACAATGGGAGTAATTGACCTCTGTTCTATTTTCGGTAATCTTGGATAATTCCCGGAACACGTTTTGCATTTTTTTTGTACCTCTAGGCTCAGACAAGTGATGGCCCGGGAGATGGAAATGGCTGGTAATTTTTTTTAGCGACGTGGACGGCAGAAAGAAGAAGCAGAGAAAGGAATCGGACTCACCGCAGAGTACGCAGAGACCGCTGAGGGGGAGGAGCGGAAGGAAATGAAAGGAGATTCCTCTCTGCACAAGATAACATATCGCAGAAAATCCGTTATCTTTATGCTCTGTTTTGGCCTCATACTGACAATGATTTGCATTCAACAGTCCGGTAATTTCTCATAATCCAGCAATGTGACCCCGGGATTACTTGGACTGTCCCTGCGTTTTCCCCAATGGTAATTAAACAAGCCTCTTGCAGTAAGGCGAAGAAGAAAAACCGCAGTATAAAAACAGTATTTTGCCTGTCAAATTGTCCGAATTGTCATCACGGATATGACGAATCAAGTTTCGGGAATGCTAATTTGTTCCCCCGCAAAACCAGACTTTGTTTTGCGAAGACGGTAGAGGCCCCAGTTCTCCGTCGCAACCAGAAAACTGCCATCACTCTCGACGATAAAATCAGACACAATGGCAGGAGATTTCAATGCGGGAACATCTATGAGAGGAGTAGCTTTATTTTTTCCATCAATATGGTAAATCCCTATCTTTCCATCTACATCTGCTAAGAGAAGGATTTTCGCCTTTTCATCAGTCGTGATTTGCAGAAAGCTTTGGTACCTTTTATACGGGAGACTGGTTTTTCCATCCAGAAATAGGTGGTCTCTCAAATAATCTGTCTTCTCCAATGTCTTCAGATCATCAGGTTGAATTCTTGTTACAGTAGAACCCAAACATCCTTTAAATATGTACCAGTTGTCCTCAATCATCCACGTTGCTTTTTCTGAATTCCAGAGATCCATAGCCAATCTTCCATTTCCCGGTGGAGAACCACCTAATTGGGAAGTCTGCACATCCAGTACATGGATCCAGTTGCCAAACTCACCCATCGAAACTGGGAAAAGGACGCAATTCTCCCAACTGCCAACGGCAATGCGTAATTTGGACGAATATTTGATCCCTCCCCAAATTAAGCCCCAGAACTTGTCCCATTCCTTCTCGTTCACTGGCTTCCGCTTAATCTCAGACCATTTGTCGTCCCGTGAAATACGTTCAAACGATGATCTACGTATGACAACAAGCCCTGCTGTTGTTGGGACAAGAATCGCCGGTTCCGGTTCTACAATAGAGAACAAGCGTCGCACTATCTTCCAGCCCTGATCCCTTTCCATTGTTGATTTCTTCAGAAGTGCATCTTTAGTAAGCAAGTAAAAATTCTGATTCCAGTACTCACAGTCGAGAATTCTGAGGTCTCTGCCCGGTAATTCAAGAATCTCAGCATTTGTCGAGGATGCTTCCAATTTGAATGCGTGATGTGTATAAACAAAGTAAGTGTATTCTCCAATATGAACGAGTTTTCGAATAGGAGGATGTGAATAAGGATAGTGCCATACCAACCATGCTAATCCCGTTGCCGCAAATATTCCAAACGCTGCTACGACAACTGGTATTAGAAAGAATCTGGATGTGCGTTTCCTCAATTTCACCAGAGGTTTCATATGATTTTCAGGTCCCTACATGCTTCTACACTCATTATGAGCTGTTCACTCCACTCTCCAATCAATATTATTGATCTGGGAATCATTTTAGCATCTGGCATCGGAAAGGAGAAGAAGGGATGGAAGTTTTTCAACCATCCACTGTGTTCTTGAAATTGTTCTGCATTTGCTTCAGCCTACTTATCGGCCAATAGTTCGATTTCCTCCGACGTTGTCCGGGGGATATATGGTAAGCTGAACTATCTGTAAAAAATGGATAAAGGAAGAGAACTATGAAATTCAGAACATTCCTCATACTTATATTGCTTACCGTAACCTGTTCCGTCGTTGCCTCCAGTCGCGCGTACAAGAAAGCGATGAAACTCTATAAAAAAGGTCCCGGACATGCACAGGAACTCCTCACATTGCTGAACAAACAGTTGGAAAAGCATCCTGACGACAAAGAATGCCGGGGACTGCTGGGCCTAACATATTTCGAGATCGGAGACTTCGAAAATGCCCTGACGCAATTTGACCAGTACATCAAAACAGGGATGAATCAGAGCTCTGCTATGGGTTCCATTATGAAGGTGTCACCCGGTATCATGGCAATGAAACTGAAGACCCTCCTGATCCTGCGCAGACTGGATGAAGCCGATCAAGACTACGGCATTTACTGGGGATTCCTGTCCGATTCACAACAAAAAGAAATTAATGACATGTTCCGCATATTTGGCAACATGGATTTGATTGAAAAGAGCATCGAAATCCTGAAAAACGGTAACAAATTTGATCTGGGTACGCATCTTTTTGTTGTTGCAGACAAGAAAAATATTGATGCTTTGCGAAAAGACTCTGACGCGAGTATCTACATTCCGGAACAACCTGGAAAAGAACCATGGTCCCTTGTGATTTGTCTCCCTGAAAACAGGCATCTGGATGGCGCATTCCACGCCGCCGTTCTCTGGAGAAATAAAACAGCTGTGACACTCTCTGCGGTCACCAAATCATTGGACATTCCTGTCATCGACAGAAAACAGATTGCCACTCATACAAAAATCATCCGCATACCGGCCACAGAAGTTGCAGCGCCGAAACTGAAATGGCAGCTTGTTCAGATCCAAACCGATGACGGTACTCCTGTTATGGCCTACAAACTGGCACAGTAACTCTGGTTTTTTAGGGAGGCCAGACAATGATTCCAGGCTTGCATTCAGCTGAATTGGAGAGACGCAACGATGGGACATGAAGCCAATGTAAGGCAGAAGGATGCGACCGGAAACGGCACAAGGTTCAGCGCGCCCTGGGGGATACGCTTGGTCGAAATGACCGCCCTGTCAGTATTGATCCTGGGACGCGCCGCCATTCTCGGGGCATGCACTTCCGCGTAACCTCTGGTTCTGGTGGCTGTGCATGGTAAGGGTTATTATGTGGCAGTCCCTATTTCTCCACGATTACCATCTAAAGGGACCTGCTACGGTATGCCCTGTTTCTCTACATACGACTCCGGCTTCAATGTCATAATGCGCATCTCTGTTCTCCCACCTTTCAACCGCCTTGTCTAAAATGAGCTGATTTTTTATTTCATAGAAATGCAAGGGTTGACTGAAGACTACCGCCATCGGGCAGCGAGTTCCACGAGGTTCATCAATCCTTAAAACAATATTCCCAAGTTTTAATTCAAGCTCAACAATCGAGCTGAGATGCCGACTCAATCCCTTTATTTTCATGTCGCCGATCCAACATCAGTCAAGGAGTTCTTGAATGCTTTTAACAAACTGCTTTTCGATGGCACCCGATTTTGTATTCATTGTCAAAAGCCGCTCTAATTTTCTTTGGTATTCGGAAATGATTTTAGGTCGAATCTTTTTCATTTGACGAAAAGTCTGTACAAGTATCATTTTTATTGTTTCGTTGTTCGACTGGCTGAGGTACAGTTGCAAAATTCCGTCCAGAATTTCATGTTCACCGGACAGTCCCTGGCCTTTTTGGCCAATGACAGCCAATTGTTGTTCCAACCGGAGAAGGTATTCCGATGCCAGTTTGCCAACGGGAAGCTTATACCAGGATGGCGGCGTTATTCTTTGAATCCCGGCTTTTTCTTCCAGTAAGCGACGGGTGTTTTCCAGTAGGTCCCAGACAGCGGGTCCGGGATTATCGGGGTTCACTTTCACTCTCGATGTGCCAAGGCATGTGCTGTCAGCTACCTTTATAAGGCGAAGGGTTATCTCCCATTTCAAATTCCTCGTATCCACGGTAACGCCGATGGCCACATCCGGAATCACTTCCAGCCGCCCCATCAGCTGGGCTATATCATTGTCTTTAAATGAAGTCCCAAAGAGGGCAAATGCTTGCTCACCCGCAAAAGCAATCAGTGCCGTCCCACTGGCTTCCGTGGTTAAATGAATTTGCTCAGAAAGGATCAAGGGTACGGAACGGCTTAATCTTCCGGGAGCATCACTGAGTTGAAACTCTGGATTTGCCGGTGGTTCCGGGATCAATGCCGTACTGCCAATAATGGCCACCCGCTTTGCTTTTCCGGTTTTTTCAGGGAGAAACTCAGCAAAAGGGGAATTGTCACGGCCCCAGAGTGGGCCTTCAATTGTAAGAATTTCCATGGACTTCGGAGCGAAAACTGGATCACCGGCCTTTTCTGATACATGTGCTTTTGCCAGCTCGCTGTCCCAGTAA
This sequence comes from Acidobacteriota bacterium, assembly GCA_003650445.1. Taxonomy (GTDB): domain Bacteria; phylum Acidobacteriota; class Holophagae; order Thermotomaculales; family Thermotomaculaceae; genus UM-FILTER-49-7. The sequence continues at coordinate 18,557 of QMQE01000028.1, forward strand.
TCAAGTGTCGCTCGCCAGTCCGGACGGTTGTATGTGTAAAGCTCCTCCAATATGGAATGAGCCTGTCCGGATTGCCCAAGGTCCAGATACGCTTTTATCAGATTGTTTCCCACCTGAAGCCCATGAACTTTTGAATTATAATGAGGTGCAACGAGGTGAATGATTTCATCAAGGTAACCGTTTTGCCCAAGGTCTCCACTCATCTGCATCAGCAGGTCAGACGGTATTGGTTGGCCCGCCCGTCGGATGGCTTCAAGATAAAGTTTTTTGGCAGCTGCATAGTCCCGCTTCAAAAGAAAAGACTGCGCCTGCCAGAGTAGCGCCCGCCAGCTACCTGGAAGTTTAGCAATTTTCCGGTAACACTCCTCTTGAGCAGCATCCCCGCCTCGTTCATAGTATATGGCAGCATACCACATGAGTCCGTTATCCTGGTTGGGGTCCAGTTCTAATGCGTGCCACAGGGTGGCCTCTGCCAGAGATTCTTTTCCCCGTTCACTGTAAACTTTTGCGAGATTTGTCAATATAACACCATCTTCACCGTGCCGGGAAATGTAATCCTTAAACACGCGTTCCGCGTCATCCAGGCGCCCCACCTTCATGTACACAATCCCAAGCATTGTGGTGCCCCGGTCGGGGAAAGGATCAATTTCGTGCAACTGTTTCGCGTATGGAACCACCTCCCCTGCAAAACCATCCTGCAAAGCGGTGAGAAGCATGTCGTACAGTTCATCCGGGTTGTTTTTCGCCTTCTCCAGATTGTCTCCAAGGACCTTTTCTTTCCAGATACTTCGGGGAACGTAAAAAGCCCTTCCGAACTCATCATAGAGCTCTATCAAATCCGGATTCTTTGCGGACATTACAGGTTGCTTTTCTACCTTCTTTTTCCCGAACAGGTTTTGGAAAATTCCCATTGTATCTCTCCCGCTTCTGGTTGTTAAAAAATACAAAATTCCTGACTCTGATAAATGGTTTTTTGTATGGGTAGATTGTACTCCCGGCGTGTACCATGTCAATACAGAAGTGCTTTTCTTCCAAATAAAAATACAAAACACTATTTTTTTGACAAAAAAGAGGGGAGCCAGCGGCTCCCCATTCAGATTCAGGTGATCGGCCTTATTTCTTGTTTTTCAGCTTTGTTGTGGTTTTTTTCTTTGGTTTTTCCAACACTTTGTCCGGGGTTTGCTTAACCCGATCCACTTTCCAGGTGGAAAGGAGGAAGGGAAAGTCGCATTTGCTGGAGACTGCCGGGTATTTCCCGT
>QMQE01000029.1 GCA_003650445.1 Acidobacteriota bacterium
GAAGCAATCACTCTGGCCAATAAGTATATTCCACAGGCCCCGTCTAATCTTCAGGGGAGTTTGTATTATATTAAAGGGTTTGCAGAAAATAAAATTGGCCAATCTTCCAAGGCGGTTAACGATTTGTTGCAGGGTGTGGCGTTGACCCCGAAATCTGCCAAAGGATATTACGAGCTGGGTTATGCGTACGTAAAGAACAATAATCTTGACGCGGCAATCAAGGCGTTGGAAAAATCTGTAAAATTGCATCCGAAGAACAAGGTTGCATTGAACCTGTTGACGGATGTGTGTCTTAACCGGGCAAGAACAGCTCAGGGGAGCCGAAAAACGGCCATGTATCAGAAGGCAGCGGAATGGAGCCAGGCGGGCTTAAAATATTATCCTTCAAATAAGGGCCTGATGCTGAATCTTGGGAATGCCTATCTTGGTTTACGTCAATACGTGGCTGCCAGTAGCATTTTTGAAAAAATGAGGACAAAATACAGGAACGATAAACACGTGCTGTTTGGGCTGGCATCAAGCTATATTGGAAACAAAGAATTTGAAAAAGCGTTGCCAGTGCTGAATCAGTTAAAATCAAAAATGCCAAATGAGGCAGTCATATACACTTACAGCGGAACGGCCCAGCTGGCCCTGGTAAAAAAATATAAAGATTTAAAGGCGCAATTGAGACAGGCGCAGGCGGCGATGGCTACGCTGAAAGCGGGCAGATCTAAGTTCCCCAGTAACCGTGGGATCCGGGCTAAGATCAATGAAGCAAGTAAGGTTATTGCCACACTGACTAAGAACCTGGATATTGAAAAGAAAAATATTGCCGCTGATCAGGCAAACAAGAGAAATATGAAGACACGTATTTTGAAGCTTCAGGAACGTATCCGGAAGGCGGAAGAGTTGAAGCGCAAGCAGGGAATGTACCCGGCCAACTATGAAACGGATAAGAGAGACCTGGAAAAAACGATTGCTCAGTATAAAAAACTGTATGGCTCGTTAAATTTCTAAGGAGAGTGAACCAATGGAGGGAGAACTTTATCTGTTTTCACCGATTGCACTTCTTCTTGGATTATCCATTCTGACTGCTGTTATTATTGTCGGATTTTCTGCGCTTCTCGGTCCGAAGAGAAATCAGTCAAGCAAACTGGATATCTATGAATGTGGGGCACCATTACTTCAGGAAAATGCCAGACAACGTTATTCTGTGAAGTATTTTGTTATTGCTATGCTTTTTATTCTGTTTGATATTGAAGTTGCGTTCATGTATCCCTGGGCGGTCGTGTATCGGAAGTATCTCAGCAATGGTAAATTCATTCTGGCGGAAATGGCTGTTTTTGTGCTTGTACTGTTAATTGGCTATGCCTACGTGTGGAGAAAAGGAGCACTGGAATGGGAATAGAAACTGCACTTGGTAACACGATACTGACAACCCAGCTTAGCAAGCTTGTGAATTGGGCGCGTAAATATTCGCTTTGGCCGATGCCTTTTGGGACAGCCTGCTGTGCAATCGAATTTATGTCAATGCAGGCATCACATTTTGACTTATCCCGGTTCGGTGCCGAAGCCATGCGATTTTCTCCCCGTCAGTCTGACATGATGATGGTAATGGGAACGGTGACTCGGAAGATGGTACCGGTTTTGCGGAAAATTTATGCCCAGATGGCAGAACCCAAATGGGTTATTGCAGTTGGTGCCTGTACCTGCAGCGGCGGTTTTTTCCGCTCTTATGCAGTCCAACAGGGAATCGACAGAATTCTTCCGGTAGATGTGTATGTGAATGGCTGCCCACCGAGGCCGGAGAACATGATTCGCGGGGTCATGGAGATTCAAAAACTGGTTGAACAGGAATCGTTAATTGATAGAAAAAAAAGAATTACCGCTTTTTATGAAGAATTGGAGAAGATGAATTATGAAACAGACTATCGGCCTGCTGACAAAATACTTCGGTGATAGTGTTGCGGTTGAGCCGGGACTTCGGGGCGAGACATTCATCAAATTGAAAGATGAGTCGCGAATCCGGGAGGCGATGGAACTGCTGAGGGACAACGGGTTTTCAATGCTGATTGACCTTACTGCCGTTCATTACCCCAAGCGGGAGCATGAATTTGAATTGATCTACAACATGCTGGCAATGGAACCCCTCCTTAGATTGATTGTTAAATTGCCACTGAAGGGAGAAAAGCCGGAAGTAGAGTCGGTCAGTTCTGTTTTCAAAACGGCGAATTGGTATGAGCGTGAAGTTTACGATATGTTTGGTGTTCGGTTTAAGAATCACCCGAACTTAAAACGGATACTCATGTGGGAAAATTATGAAGGGCATCCCCTTCGGAAGGAATTCCCGCTTGAGGGGGATAATTTACACTGCTATGACTGATATTAAAAAAGAAATTGACATTAAAACTGACCGAATGATTGTGAATATGGGGCCTTCCCATCCGGTTACCCATGGCACTTTGCATATTGTGCTGGAGCTGGAGGGCGAAACAATTGAAGCGAGCCATACGAACATCGGCTACCTCCACCGTGGAGTGGAAAAGCTCGGTGAGTACCGCACGTATCAGAAGTTCATCCCGTTTACCGACCGGCTGAATTATACATCTTCAATAAACAACAACGTGGGCTACACCCTCGCTGTTGAAAAATTACTGGGCATTCAATCCCCGCCACGCGCGCAGGTTCTGGAGGTCATTGCCTGTGAACTGGGTCGTATTGCAGATCACATCGTCTGTGTCGGTATCAATGCAGTTGATATCGGAGCCTTTACCGCATTCTTGTACATCTTTAAATATCGCGAATTGATTTACGATATTTTCAGTCGGATGTGCGGTGCACGGTTGACCACAAGTTATACGAGAATAGGTGGAGTGTCCCGGGATCTGGACGATGAAACGATCCGGATGATCCGGGATTTTCTGACCAGGTTTCCTTCTGCGATTGACGAACTGGAAGCATTGTTGACCAAAAACCGTATTTTCTATGACAGGACGCGGGGAATCGGAGAATTTTCCCTTGAGAATGCAATTCAATACGGCTACACGGGCCCGTGTCTGCGGGCAGCCGGCCTGGAATGGGATTTGCGGAAAAAGATGCCTTATCTCGGTTATGAGAATTATGAATTTGAAGTTCCAACCGGAACCAGAGGCGATGTATATGACCGCTACCTGGTAAGGGTAGAGGAAATGCGGCAATCTGTTCGAATTCTGGAGCAGGCAATTGAGAATATTCCGGAAGGGCCCGTGATTATTCAAGACCACAAAATAGCCTTGCCGCAGAAGGAAGATGTTTACAACACAATTGAAGGCCTGGTTTCCCATATGAAACTGGTCATGGAGGGGGTTCAGGCTCCAGCCGGAGAAATTTACTGTGCGACTGAGGCTGCAAATGGAGAATTGGGCTTTTACATTGTTTCTGATGGTGGAACAAAGCCCTATAGAATCCGCGTAAGGCCTCCATGCTTTCCTATTTTTTCATCTTTTGACGAGCAGGTTCAGGGTCACATGGTAGCAGATGCAGTCTCAATTCTTGGCAGTTTGAACATTATTGCCGGTGAGCTGGACAGGTAGGAGGCAGAAATGGCATTAAGATTTACTGAACAGGATTTAAAAGAGATTGAGGCCATCTGTCGGCGATTTCCGGACAGAAAAGCGGCCACTTTGCCTGCGTTGCATTTTGCCCAGAAAAAATTCGGGTATATTTCGGATGAAGCGGTCAAGGCAGTGGCTGGTGCGCTGAATTTACCCGTTGCTCATGTACTGGGAGTTGCAACTTTTTACACAATGTACAACAAAGAACCTGTGGGAAAGTATCACATCCAGGTATGTACCAACATCTCCTGTGCCTTGATGGGTTCCCGGGAAATCTTTCAGCATTTAAGCCGAAAACTTGGGATAAAGGCCGGTGAAACAACAGAAGATAAGTTGTTTACTCTTCAGGAAGTACAATGTCTGGGTTCCTGCGGTACTGCGCCGACGATTCAGATAAATGAGAAATATTTTGAAAATATGACAGTGGAGAAAGTGGATGAGCTTGTCGAATCGTTGAAAAAGGGGGAAATCGATGTCTGAATACGTTCTGTTCAAGCAGCTGATTGACCCGGATGTCTGTGAACTGGGCCACTACATCAAGCTGGGTGGCTATGAAGGGCTGAAAAAGGCACTCCAAATGGAACCTGTGGCAGTTGTGGAAGAAGTCAAGAAATCAAACTTAAGGGGCCGCGGCGGTGCCGGGTTCCCTACCGGGTTGAAATGGAGTTTCATGCCGAAGGATGACAGGCAGAAATATTTCGTCTGCAATGCGGATGAAGGAGAACCCGGTACTTTCAAAGATCGCTACATCATGTCTGAAAACCCGCATCAGTTGATTGAGGGCATGGTGATTGGTGGTTTTGCTATGGGCGCAACAGTAGGCTATGTTTACATCCGAGGTGAATTCAAGTTTGTCGCAGATGAACTCCAGAAAGCGGTTGATGAAGCATATGAAGCTGGTTTTCTGGGCAAAGACATTCTTGGCTCCGGCTTTGATTTTGATCTCTACCTTCATCTTGGAGCGGGTGCATACATCTGCGGTGAAGAAACGGGTTTGATTCAATCTCTGGAGGGTCACACCGGAAAGCCCCGTCTGAAGCCGCCTTTCCCTGCTCAGGTGGGTGTTTTCGGAAAACCGACTACGGTCAATAATGTGGAGACCATTGCCTGTGTTCCGGACATTATACGGAAAGGGGCGAACTGGTTTTTGACAATTGGCCCGGAGCGGAACAACGGCACGAAGATTTACGGGGTCAGTGGCCACGTAAACAACCCCGGGGTTTTTGAACTTCCCATGGGAACCTCCCTCAGGGAGATAATCTTTGAGCATGCCGGGGGGATTCTGGACGGAAAAAAAGTGAAAGCAATTATTCCAGGAGGATCCTCCGCACCTGTTCTCGGTCCGGAACACCTTGATGTTGCCATGGATTTTGACTCGCTGAAGGAAGCAGGTTCAATGCTGGGTTCAGGTGCCATTATTGTAATGCATGAAGACACCTGCATTGTCGAGGCTTTTGCAAGACTCGCAGAATTTTATGCCCACGAAAGCTGCGGCCAATGTACGCCATGTCGTGAGGGAACACCCTGGATGGCGAAGATTATACGGAATATTGAGGATGGCAAGGGACAGGAAGGGGATATTGAGCTTCTGTACGATATCTGTTCGAAAATTATAGGCCGGACGGTTTGTCCCCTTGGCGATGCCGCTGTGTTCTGCATTAAGGGCGCTTTGGACCGATTTCGGGATGAATTTGAATATCACATCCAGCACAAAAAATGCATGGTTGAGAACAAAGTGGCGATTTACGGGTGAATCATATGATAAATATAAAGATTAATAACAAGGAACACAGCGTAGAGGAAGGACAGACAATCCTGGAAGTATGTCGGAACCTGGATATTGAAATTCCGCATTTCTGTTATCATCCCGGCCTGTCCATTGCCGGAAACTGCCGGATGTGCCTCGTGGAAGTGAAGGGGATGCCCAAGTTGATGACGGCCTGTTCAACAGTGATGCAGGATGGAATGGAAGTGCTGACCGATTCAGATTTGGTGAAGGAGGCCCGAAAGGGTGTTCTGGAATTCATTCTCCTGGACCATCCGGTAGATTGCCCCATCTGCGACAAGTCCGGTGAATGTAATCTTCAGGACTACAATTTCGACTACGGAATTTCAGAGAGGCGAAGCATTTTTCCCAAAGAACGGCATAAAGTGGAGAAGGTTTCGGAAAAGATCTACAAAAACGATAATCGATGTGTGCTCTGTACCCGTTGTATCCGTTTTCTGGACGAGGTTACGGAAACCCACGAATTTACGACGGTTGAAAGGGGTTCCCACACGCACATTACGTGTGTAGACCCGGAAGGCCTGGATAAGAATCCCTTTGCTTCTAACATTTCAGATCTCTGTCCGGTTGGTGCATTGGGACTGAATGAATTCCGTTTCCGGAAGAGGGTCTGGCTCACGGATCACGTACGGGCCGTTTGTCAAGGTTGTGAGGCCGGTTGCAACCTGACTGTAGATTTGCATACAAGGCACACGGCACTTGATCCCAATACCGGTCCGGTAGTTCGTTTCACATCTGCAGATAATTATTCAATGCAGCGATTCTTCATCTGCGATGAGGGCCGATATTCCTATAAAAACTATAATGGTACGGAAAACCGGCTGCTTCATCCTGAATTGGATGGGAATGATGTCGGCGTTCAGGACGCAAAGGCATTTATCAAAGAGGCGCTTGACAGCAAATCAGCGGGGGTAATTGTACTTTCTCCCCTTGTCTCTATTGAAGAGAACTATGCAGCTGTGTTATTGGCCGAAGAAATGGGATATGACCTTTACCGTCCATCTCCTTTCAGAAAAGACCTGCCCACACCGGCTCTTTTTATAGAAAAAGTGAAAGCTCCCAACTACAAAATGATGAAACTGATGGAAATCCCGAAAGTTACGGACATGGAATCCACCGACTACGATGTTGTTCTTGTGCTCAATAGTATCGGTTCCATTCGGGATAACAGTCTTGTAAAGATTTTGTCTCTGTTAAAGCGTGCCAAATACAGCATTACTTTTGAAGTGGAACGGACAGAGTTCAGTGAGAATTCCAGGTTGGCATTACCGGCCCCTATGTTCCTGGAAGAAGATGGTTGCTACATCAATGCGGGAAAGAGAATTCAGCATTCCAACGGGGGGCTTGGGTATCCTGAGGCAGTCCGGTCTCTCTGGGAGTGGATTTATCCAAGGCGGTTTAAATCCCCTGAAGACTTATTGAGACAATTTTCGAAAGAAAAACTGGGCGTAGAGTTGAATTACGAAAAGATCGGTGAAGAAGGGGTGGAACTATGATGGCAAAATTATTGACCCCGGAAGTTTTTATGATTGTGAAAGTTGTAGCTGTTTTCATCATCGTTCTCACAATGGTTGCCGTTGGAACCTGGGTGGAACGCCGGGGGGCAGCCTTCATTCAGGACCGTGTGGGCCCCAATCGGGTGGCCTTATTTGGGAAATTTCGGATTATGGGATTGACCCAGCCTGTAGCGGATGGCATCAAGTTTTTCTTCAAGGAAGATGTCATTCCGGCAAATGCAGACCGAATCCTCTTTGTTCTTTCCCCGATTATTGCTTTTATTCCGGCAACCATGACATTTGCGGCGATTCCGTTCGGGCGTCCCTTTGATGTCAGCGGGGTTCATTATTTCCTGAGCATTCTGCCACCTGCGACAAACATCGGTGTACTCTACATTTTTGCCATTGGCTCCATGGGCGTGTACGGCATAATCATTGGCTCATGGTCGTCCAATAACAAGTGGTCCATCCTCGGTGGTATGCGTGCTTCCGCTCAGGTCATTTCCTATGAACTGGCAATGACAATGGCCGTTGTTGGCGTCGTCCTTTCAACAGGCAGCCTGCAAATGGATAAAATTGTTTCCGCTCAGACAGGCCTGTGGAATGTGATTCCCCAGATTCTGGGTGCTCTGGTTTTTTACGTATCCATGTTTGCGGAAACCAACCGTCTGCCCTTTGATTTTGCGGAGGGTGAGTCGGAGATTATCGGGTACCACACCGAATACGGGAGCATGAAATTTTCCATGTTCGCGTTGGCAGAATATGCCAACATGGTTACGGCTTCCGGTTTGTTTGTCACCCTGTATCTCGGCGGCTGGCATTTTCCATGGCTGGATCAGTTTATATGGGGGTCCATACTGGCATTCCTGCTGAAGATTGCAGTTGTGCTTTGGACATTTGTATGGGTGCGGTGGACATTGCCCCGGTTTCGATATGATCAACTGATGCGGCTCGGCTGGAAGGTAATGATTCCATTGTCACTTTTGAACATGGTTGTGGTCGCAATTTTTCTGGCATACAGGGGGTAGGGCATGAAGAAAGAAGTCAAACTGTCATTCTGGGATCGCCTGTATCTGCCCGCTGTCATTGTGGGGATGGGAATTACCATCAAGCATTTCTTCAAGAATCTGTTTACGCGGCCTAAGAATCGCTATACTGTTGAGTTTCCGGAGAGAAAGAAGGATGTCCCGGAATGGTACAGGGGTCTGCACCGGTTGAACACTTATGAAGACGGGTCTGTTAAATGCGTCGCGTGTTACTGCTGTGCAACTGCTTGCCCGGCAGACGCGATTTTTATAGAAGCAGAAGAAATTGAAGACCTGGACGAAGAATATCCCAGGGAGAAACGGCCGAAACAATTTATCATTGATCTTCACCGCTGTATCTTCTGCGGATTCTGTCAGGAAGCATGCCCGAAGGATGCCATTGTCCTGACAAACGAATATGAAATTACACAGCTTTCCCGGGAGCAGGGTCTGATAACCATGGAAGAGCTTGTGAAGACGCCGAAAAAGAAGATGGATTAACGGGGTGGAAGAATGGTAATTGCATTTTATATTCTGGGTTTTCTGGCCATATTCTCGGCCATTATGGTGGTGTCCAGTGAGCGGCCAATTGTCAGTGGGCTTTATCTGCTATTGTGTTTTGTCGCGGTGGCAGGGCTTTACATTACGTTGTCCGCCCCCTTTGTTGCGGCGATGCAGCTCATTGTATATTCCGGGGCAATCATAGTCTTGATTCTCTTTGTTATTATGCTGTTGAATCAGCACAGGGAATCGGATAAGAAACGGCCGAAGTGGGTCACAGCTTTATCCATAGTGGCAGCTGTTTTAATCGGCTGGGGTGTGTATTTTACCTTTATTACAAGTAAAATCGTACTGAGCCACGGGAAGATGTCTCCTATCGGTGGAATGAATGGAAATGTGGAACAATTGGCAAATGTACTGTTTTCACGGTACTTTATTCCGTTTGAAGTCATTTCCGTATTGCTCATTGCGGCGATTATTTCTGCCGTGTTTATCTCAAAAAAGAGGGTGTGACATGGTACCGTTAATTGATTATCTGATATTGAGTGCAGTTCTTTTTACCATCGGTATCATCGGAATTCTGATCCGGCGCAATATCATTACAATTTTAATGAGTATAGAAATTATGCTGAATTCCGTGAATCTCGTATTTGTTGCTTTTTCCCGGTTCCAGGGAAACATGGATGGCCAGATTGTGGTGTTTTTTATCTTTGCCGTTGCCGCCGCAGAGGCGGCGGTGGGATTGGCGCTTGTTGTAGCCTGGTTCAAGCTGAAAGAAAGCATCCAGGTGGATGACATGAAGCTGTTAAAGGGGTGATGGCATGACGAACTACATTTGGTTGATACCGGTACTTCCCCTGGCAGGATTTCTAATAAACGGACTGTTCGGATCCAGAATGTCCAACAAGGTCATTTCATGGATTGGGAACCTGACCATTTTTGCATCTTTTGTGTTTGCCCTTGTCCTCTACATCCACATGTTGAATACCCCCGCACTTTCTGAAGAGGGGATTCACAATATTCTGTTTCCCTGGCTGAATGTCGGCGGATTCCATGTGAATTTTGCGTTTCTCTTTGACAGGATTTCCGGAACCATGACCCTGATGGTAGCCGGTGTGGGCTTTCTTATTCATGTGTATTCGGTAGGATACATGGCTGAAGAAGACGGCTATTTCAGGTATTTTGCATACCTGAACCTGTTTATGTTTGCCATGTTGACGCTGGTACTGGCAGACAACCTTCTGCTGATGTTTGTGGGCTGGGAGGGCGTCGGCCTGTGTTCCTACCTTTTGATTGGTTTCTACTACACGACGAAAATTGCCTCCGATGCCGGGAAAAAGGCTTTTCTGGTGAACCGGATCGGTGATTTTGGATTTCTACTTGCAATGTTTTTGTTGTTCTATCTGTTCGGGACCTTGCAGTTTCCCGAGATGAAAGAAATTATCTTAAGCCACCATATTGCGCCGGAAATGGTTACAGGTATGATTACAGTTGCGACAATGCTCCTGTTTGTCGGTGCAGTAGGCAAATCTGCCCAGTTGCCTCTCTACGTCTGGTTGCCGGATGCCATGGCCGGGCCAACTCCTGTTTCCGCTTTGATTCATGCGGCAACAATGGTAACTTCTGGTGTTTACATGATTGTTCGGCTGAACTTTTTATTCCAGCTTACGCCTAATACCTTGTTGCTTGTGGCCTGGGTCGGTGGGATTACGGCCTTGTTTGCCGCAACCATTGGAACGGTTCAAAATGACATCAAGAAGGTGCTGGCATATTCAACTGTTTCACAATTGGGATACATGTTCCTTGGCCTTGGCGTTGGTGCATTTGTGGCCGGGTTCTTTCACATTATCACCCATGCCTTTTTCAAGGCACTGCTCTTTTTGGGTTCCGGTTCTGTGATTCATGCCATGCACCACGCATACCACAATGCCGGGGTTCATGATAAAGATCCGCAGGACATTCGGAACATGGGTGGATTAAGTAAATTTATGCCAGTTACATACTGGACTTTTCTCGTTGCGACGCTGGCGATAGCCGGTTTCCCTCTTTTTTCAGGTTTCTTTTCAAAGGATGAGATTCTATGGAAAGCGTTTGCATCCGGCCACAAATCCCTTTGGGCCATTGGTGCTGTTGCGGCCTTATTGACATCATTTTATATGTTCCGGCTCATCTATGTTGCTTTCCTTGGGCAATTCAGGGGAAGTGAAAAGGAAAAAGAAGGTCTTCATGAGTCCCCTCGGAGCATGACCGTGCCGCTGACGATTCTCGGTGTGCTGGCTGCTGTGGGTGGATTCATCGGCATCCCCCATATTTTCCACATGCCGAATTTACTGGATAAAACCCTTGAGCCATTGATTCCTGCGATCAATCCGGTTCATTACCTGCACAATGTTTCCACAGAATGGACAATGATGGGGATTTCAGTGGCCATTGCGATTGCGGGCTGGTTGATTGCGAGATCTTTCTATGCCGGCGCATCCCGTAAAGCAGTGGACGGGCTTTCAAGGACCTTTTCATATGTTCACAAGCTGCTGTTAAACAAATATTATGTGGATGAAATCTATTTCGCCATTGTTGTCCATCCGATCAAACGAATCGGCGATTTTCTCTGGTATTACGTGGATGTGATTTTTATTGACGGTGCGGTGAATTTGACCGGCATGCTGGCGACCTGCTGCGGAAGAGTGATAACCCTGTTCCAGAACGGCTCGGTGAAGATGTATGCCTTCTCGATGCTCACTGGCATATTAATCCTGTTCTGGATTTTCATAGGGTGAGGTAGAGATATGTTGAACACACACTTACTTTCAATCGTTACTTTCCTGCCGGTATTGGCCGTAATTGTTCTGGCAATAATCCCAGGCAGGCAGGAGAAGGCCCTGAAGCAATTTTCGATCGGATTTGCTATTATTCACTTCCTTCTTTCTATCTTGCTGGTTACGAACTTTGACTCATCTGTTTACAAGATTCAGTTCGAAGAGATTATTCCCTGGTTTTCCACCCAATTTGCATCGGTGGGTTACCATATCGGATTGGATGGAATCAATCTCTGGATTGTCATGCTGACAACATTTCTCGGACCCATTATCTTTCTTTCAGTTTATTCATCCATTACAAAAAAGGTTAAGTCATTCCTGATTAACATGTTCTTACTGGAAGTCGGCATTCTTGGCTCCCTCGTTGCGTTGAATACTTTCCTGTTCTACCTGTTCTGGGAAGTAATGTTGATTCCCATGTACTTTATTATCGGAGTCTGGGGCGGTGAACGCCGGATCTACGCAGCAGTAAAATTTTTCATTTACACAATGGCCGGTTCGCTCCTGATGCTGGTGGCCATTATCTACATGTACCTGCAGACGGGGACTTTTGAATTGATGGACCTTTATACTCATACATTTTCCGGTCAGGAACAGGTCTATCTGTTTGCTGCTTTTGCAATCGCCTTTGCCATCAAAGTCCCTATTTTCCCGTTCCATACCTGGTTGCCGGATGCCCACACCGAGGCACCGACTGCCGGTTCTGTTATTCTGGCGGGTGTACTGCTGAAACTGGGGACCTACGGCTTTATTCGTTTTGCCATGCCACTGTTTCCGTCAGCGGTAAAAACCTTTGCCCCTTATGTGATTGTGTTGGGAATCATCGGGATTATCTACGGCGCACTGGTCGCAATGGTTCAGAAAGACGTGAAAAAACTGGTGGCCTACTCTTCGGTTTCCCACCTCGGCTATGTCATGGTCGGGCTTTTTGCCCTGACCATTTACAGTGTTCAGGGAGCGATGCTCCAGATGATCAATCATGGTATTTCTACCGGAGCATTGTTCCTTCTGGTTGGGATTGTCTATGAGCGGACCCATACCCGTCTTATTTCAGAATATGGCGGGATTGCGAAAGTCATGCCGGTCTATGCGGTTCTCTTCATGATTTTCACCCTTTCCAGCATCGGGCTTCCAATGACCAATGGGTTTATTGGTGAATTCCTGATTCTCATGGGGACTTTTAAATCCGCTTACCCCTATGCATTCTGGTATGCGGCGTTTGCAGCAGTGGGTGTGATTCTCGGCGCGGTGTACATGCTCTGGATGTATCAGCGTGTATTTTTCAACATCGAACCCTCTGAAAAGAATATGAAGTTGAAAGACGCGAACCTGAGGGAGAGAATCTATCTTCTCCCGCTGTTGATTATGGTTTTCTGGATCGGCTTGTATCCGAGCTTCTTTTTGAAAAGAATGGACAAATCTGTTGAACATTACATGAAATTGATACAACCCGGCACTCAGCTTGTTGTGCCGGATCCGACTGCTGCTGTTGATGAGGGGGTGCAGAAATGAATGTGACAGTGAATATGACCGCTCTTATGCCCTTGATAATTCTCTTTGCCGGTATAACGTTGACTGCTCTAATGGGGACGATGCGCCCATCTGTGAAGCGGTTGGCCGGCCTTGTTGGGAGTATTGCAGTTGTTCTGGCATTCTGGTGGCTGATGGAACGAGTGTTGCCTGCAATCGGAACCCCGGCCCTTAGCTCTCAATACGGGATGCTGACATACAGTTATTACAGCGTTTTTCTCAGCAGTCTTGTCCTTGTGACAGCTGTGGCGGCTTTTGCCCTCTCCGAGCACTATCTTATTGCGGAAGATTTTTCACATCCTGAGTTCTATGCCATTCTCCTGGCATCCATTACCGGGATGATGGTCATGCTCAATACATCAAATTTCGTCAACATCTTCATTGGGCTTGAACTTCTGTCCATACCGCTTTATTCGTCAGTTGCTTATCTGCGATACAAGCCGGAATCTGTTGAGGGCGGACTCAAATATTTCATACTCGGTGCAATCGCATCCGGTTTTCTGGCATATGGGATTGCCATGGTTTATGGGGCAACAGGTTCCCTTGATTTCATTACGATTGCAAAAGCAGTAAAGACAGACTCACTGTTCCGTCTGGGTCTCCTGTTTGTAATGATGGGGCTGGCCTTCAAGGCGGCTGCTGTCCCCTTTCATATGTGGACGCCGGACGCGTATGAAGGCGCTGCAACGCCGGTTACAGCTTTCATGTCAATTGCACCGAAAGCAGTGGCAATTGGTGTCCTGATTCGCATCCTTTATTCTGTTTTTCCCCAGATGGTAGGCTACTGGCGGGAAGCTGTCCTGGTGCTATCCATTCTCACAGTACTGGTTGGAAACCTTGGTGCCATTGTCCAGCAATCGGTGAAGCGGATGCTGGCATATTCGAGTATTTCCCATGCGGGTTATCTTTTGATGGGCATTGTGGCGTACTCGATTGAGGGTGTTTCCGGTATTCTGTTTTACCTGGCTGGATACATGCTGATTAACACCGGTGCTTTTGGTGTGCTTTCCCTTTTAAAAAAAGGGGATATTGATTATGTCAGCTACGATGATATTCGCGGAATTGGATATCGCCATCCTCTCCTTGGTATCTTCATGTCCGTGTTCATGTTCTCCCTTGCGGGAATTCCGGCAACAGTCGGATTCATGGGAAAATTTTACGTTTTCAAGGCATTGATTCATGCCAATTATGTCGGGTTGGCAATGGTTGGTATCGCGGGGTCACTGATTTCCGTGTATTACTACCTCCGGGTTGTCGTGAATATGTACATGAAGGAAAATCCCGAAGAAAACAACTTTGATTTGAACTTTTTAAGTATGACAGTTCTTGGCATCTGTTCAGTACTTGTGATCGCAGCCGGCTTGTTCCCTGCTAAAATTGCGGATATTGCGAACGTGGCCGCGAGGTTCATGAATTGAGAGAAGACAAAGAAATCAAGAAACACTGTCCCTGTGTTTCAGAAATTGTAACAAGACGCCTGTCTCTTTATCTCCGTTGCCTGCTGATGGTGAATCGGGAAGGGGATGCTTACATTTCCTCAAAGGAACTGGCGGAACGTTTTCACTTGAACGCAGACCAGATCCGAAAAGACCTGTCATACTTTGGCACATTTGGCAAGAGAGGGGTAGGGTACAATATCGAAGCTACAATCGTTAAACTTAAAGAGGTGCTCGGCCTTACACAGGTTTACAATGTCGCAATCGCGGGGGCCGGAAACTTGGGAACGGCCCTCGCGGACTATCCGCGAATCAATCGGGACTCATTCAGAATTGTGGCACTGTTTGACCGGGACAACAGAAAGGTCGGAACAAAAACAAAAACGGGCATTCACATCTACCATATTTCAGAACTTGAAGAATGGGTCAAAAAATTGAATGTCCGAATGGGCATCATTGCTGTCCCTGCAGATGCGGCCCAGGCGATTGCGGACCGATTCGTGGAATCAGGTGTAAGGGGAATAATGAACTTTGCTCCGATGAGAATACAACTGCCCTCCTACATTAAAACAATCAGTGCTGATTTTAAGTCCCAACTTGAAGTCCTGGCATACTACGTTTCAAAAATTAAAATCGGGGAATGAAGCGCTACTTCGGCCCTTCCGGGAAACTCTCCAGGACGTTTCCCGATTATGAAGTCCGTGAACCTCAGAACGAAATGGCGAAAGCCGTTTTTCATGCAATTGAGAATGAACAACATCTGATTGTTGAGGCGGGGACAGGGGTTGGGAAAACCCTTGCCTACCTGATTCCGATCTTTGAATCAGAAAAGTCTGCGCTCATTTCCACGGCTACAAAGGTACTTCAGCACCAATTGCTCGAAAAAGACATACCTGTTGTCAAAGAAGTAACGGGGATGAATCCTGAAGTTGCTATTTTGAAAGGGCGCTCCAACTATCTTTGTCTCCTTCGAAAAGAGCAATTCGCCTTAAACCCTCTCTTCAAATCGAAGCGGGACATACCTGTATGGTCAGAAGTGAAAGCCTGGTTATCTTACACAGAAACAGGTGATTTCAGCGAACTTGAAGAAGTGCCCGCCTATCATCCGATTCTTACCGGAATTAATGCGGACAGGAATTATTGTACAGGGTCAAAATGCCCCTTCTATACAGAGTGCCATTTTTATCGGGCGAGAAAAAAGGCCCAGAAAGCGCAGATTGTGTTGGTGAACCACCATTTGCTGTTTGCGGATTTGTCGGTGAAAGAAACGAATTATGGTGCAATTCTGCCCCTTCACCCCGTCCTTGTGGTGGATGAGGCACATAAACTGGAGGATATCGCTTCCAGCCAGTTTGGAGGGACATTCACAGCGAGAATGGTTTCGATTCTGTTGGGCCAACTACCTGCAGAGCTGAAATTACGCCATTCCGGAATCTTCAGGGAGATACTGGATGATCCTTTCTTTTCCGGAGAGACTGAGCTGAAGCAGCGGGGTGTCTTCAGCGATGAAATGACGGATAAATTTCTTTCAATGAAGCCATTGTTTGAAAATCTCCGCAAGGATCTGGCTGGCCTGGAACCGGAGGCCTTTGAAATGAGGGACAATTTGATACAGAGAATCACTTCCTTTTCTTCATTTCTGGATAAGCTGCAGGACACAGATTTTGTGAAATATTTTGAGAGTAACCGGGCGGGCCGGCAATTCCGTTCCGTTCCCATTGACATTTCAACGAAAATTGAACAGGCCTTAACAGGAAATTTTGAGTCAATAATCATGACTTCCGCTACCCTGTCAGTTCGAACCAAACTGGACTTCTTTCGAAACCGTGTCGGTCTGAAAGAGGCTGAGGGAAAACTGCTGGCTTCCACCTTTGATTTCAAGAAGAATACTATTTTGTACGTTCCGGAAGGCCTTCCTGAGGTAAATTGTGAAGAGTTTCGACCCAGCGCTGTAGCGGAGATTGTTCGAATACTGGAGGCCAGTGAGGGCCGCGCATTTCTTCTTTGTACCAGTCATCGGAATGTTTCTTATTTTTCTTCTGAGCTGAGAAAACGAACAAAATTGAATGTATTGAAGCAGGGAGAAAGTTCAGCACCTGGACTTATCGGCCGCTTTGCAATGGAGAAGAATTCAGTGCTGGTCGGGTCTTTCTCTTTCTGGGAAGGTGTGGATGTTAAAGGAGAAGCTTTGAGTTGCGTGATTATCGACCGCTTGCCGTTCCCCCAGCCGGAGGAGCCGGTTTTCAAAGCACGGGCAGAGCGAATGGATAATGGTTTCTTCGGTTACTCAATCCCATTGGCGGTTTTGCAATATAAACAGGGCTTAGGCCGCTTGATTCGGAGCAAAGAGGACAAGGGTATTTTTGTCGTTCTTGACGGCAGATTGTTGTCAAAACGGTATGGAAAAATATTTCTGGACAGTTTTTATCCGGTTCAACTCACGCGGAGCATTGACAAAGTCAAGAAATTCCTTGCCCAATTCTGAAAATTGCTTATTATAAATGTAATGGATAAACCAAATGGGTTTGCTTCATCCGTACATGGAGGTGAGGAATGGAAATCAGTTGTCCCAATTGTTCCAAAAAATACCGTGTAGATGAGAGCCTGATTCCCGAGAAAGGGCGGAAGGTTAAATGCAGAAAATGTGGCCACGTTTTTCTGGTTCAAAGAGAAGAACCGATTCCAGCTGAAGATTCAGGTTTTCAGCTGGATCTCGATTTTAAGGTTCCGGAGAATGCTGCCGGAGGCGGAACTGTTCGTATTTCACAGGAACAGATTAACGCTTCTATAAGGAAAGGCGTGATGGAGGAAAAGCAAAAGGATTCAGAAGCTGGGAAAATAGAACTGGACCTGGATGCGAAGACTCCCCAAAAGAATTTACTTCCTGATGAGCCGATAGAAAAGAAAGATCCGGACAGCGTCCGCTATGTTGTGAAAATAGAGGGGAATGAATTTTCAGGGCTTACGCTTGATGAGCTGAAGAAATGGATATCGGAGGACCGACTGCTGGAACCAGACGAAGTGAGTCGGGAAGGGTCAAAAGTATGGGTTCCTGCGGAACGGGTACCGGAACTGATGAAGGCGTTTAAAATGCATGTCTACGAGCAGCGGAAACGCTTTGATCAGGAAGATAACCCCTACCTGCGCTTTAAAGAAAAAGAAAACAGGCAGGCGGAAAGGGGGCAGAATAAGAGCTTTTTTGACAGGATTCTGGCTATATTTCGGAAGGGTTAACTTTTAATGCAGCAGGAAGAAGTCAAAATACTTCTGGACAAGCTGGAAAGAGATATCAAACGGCTGAGAATGGAATATAACCGGTTTATCTCCAATGCGCCGGATGTGAACATAGAATTTGCCGAAAAACGGGTAATGGACCTGATCAAATTGCTTCACAAAACGACATTCAAGAAATACGTTTTCAAATTCCGTTTTGAAAATCTGGTGGCACGGTTCAATGTATTGAAGATCAACTTTTACAGAATGGCCGGAATCCGGGAAAAGAACAAAGAAAAAGTCAGGGAAATGCTGGCTAAGATTGAAGGGAAAAAGGACAACACAAAACAAAGCCCTTCTCCAGCAAAGAAATCAGAAAAACAAGTGCCGGCAACAGATAAACATGCTTTGAGATTGTCCAGGCCAGGCAGCCAGGAAGGGGAGCTTGAGGCCTTCTACGGACGATATGTAGAGTTGAAGACCATCCACGAAGGTATGGTTACCTTGTCGTATGATGATTTTGTCCAGCGGGTTTCAGATCGATTGGAAAAGGCAAAAACGAGCGGTAGAGGTAAAGAGCTTGAATGCAAACTTGTTGAAGAAAATGGGAAAGTAAAGATAAAGAGCAAGGTGGTAAAGAAATGACGAACCGTTATGCAGTTATTGGTGGAGTTGCCGCGGGGATGAGTGCGGCCAGCCGGATTCGAAAAGTGGACCCGGATTCTGAAATCGTTGTATTTGAAAAAGGCGCATACATTTCTTACAGTGCATGCAGTATGCCCTATTATATTGCCAACCCGGAAACGCAGTTGGAGAATCTTATTGTCCTCAGCGTGGAGAATGCCAGAAACAAGAGGCGGATTGATGTGCGCACCGGGCATCTTGTGACCCGGATTCTTCCGGCGCAGCGGAAAATTGAATTTGCAAAATTGCCATCAGGGCTCGAGGGCAGCTATACTTACGATCGACTTGTCATTGCCACAGGTGCCACACCGTACGTACCGCCGATTCCCGGTGCTGACAGGCCCAACGTTGTGGTGCTGAGGACCCTTGACGACGGCCGCCGTATCAAAGAAATGGTTGAGAGTGGCACTATCCGAAAAGCTGCCATCCTTGGTGCTGGGTATGTGGGACTTGAAATGTGTGAATCTCTGAGAAAATGTGGCGTTGAAGTCACGCTGATTTCTGCCCGTTCTACACCCATGTTCGGCTGGAACGAAAAAATTGTTGCCACAGTGATTAAAACTCTGGGTGAAAATGGGGTGAATCTGATCGTAAATGGCAAAGTGGAACGGATTACGGAGAAAGGCGTTCGGCTCACTGACCGACTGGTGGAAGCCGATCTTGTGCTGCTGGCAAAGGGGATTCGTCCCAATGGGAAGCTGGCTGAAGAAGCGGGAATCCGTCTCGGTGTGGCCGGAGCCATTGCAGTGGATCAACGAATGGAAACTTCTATTGCAGGGATATTCGCAGCTGGGGACTGCGCGGAATCTTATCACCGGATTAGCAACAAGAAAATCTACGTCCCCCTTGGCACAGTTGCAAACAAACACGGCCGTGTGGCAGGGCTCAATTGCGCCCGGCAATCCGCACGGTTCCCCGGCGCCATTTCCAGTGCCGAATTCAAGTTGTTTGAAATGGAAGTTGCCCGGACTGGAATGACCCTTCATGAGGCGCTGGAAAACGGCTTTGAAGCAGAGGAAATCGTGATTACGGCATCTTCCGCTGCTCATGGCTATCCGGAAAGTGTTCCCATACAAGTGGAAATGGTTGGGGATAAACAAAGTGGCCGCCTGCTCGGTGCCCAGATGATAGGTGCAGCGGGTGTGGCAGAGCGAATCAACATCATTGCCGTGGCAATTTTTAACGGAAACACCGTTGATGAGTTCTCCATGTTCGACCTGGCATACGCGCCGCCCTTTTCTCCAGTCTGGGACCCGGTACTGGTCGCCGCAAACGTATTGAAGGGGAAACTGGGGAGAATCTGAGGCAGGAACCGGCCGATTTTCAGCCTTAAAAATAACCATTCAGCGCTGAATTTCAGGATAGCAAGAAAATATCCCTTTTTCGTTAAAAAACTGTTGACTTCCCCGTCAGGTTTAGTAAAATCCATCCTTGCCTGCTGAAATGAATCAGTAATGCGAAGTTCTTTTGGAAAGTGGAGTGAAAGCTCAGTTGAGAACAGCAGGTATGGTCAATGGGGACTATAGGTTTGGTCCCGTTTTTTTGGGTCTTTGACAACTGGATAGTGGATAGGATGCTTGTAAAGAGGGCCTCGGAAGAGGAACTTGAAAATTTTTTTGTTAGAGTTTATTTTACAGAGATTGAACTTGAGGGTTTGATCC
>QMQE01000030.1 GCA_003650445.1 Acidobacteriota bacterium
AATTTATCCGCTTTTTTTGAACCGCGAGTCCAGTGGCCGAATTGACGTTACTTCTTTCGATGCCATAGCGGACTGCATTGACGCACTGGTACCCAAACTCAACCTGATTTTGTCCTGCATTGAAAATGACATCCCGGTTGTCGCATCCACCGGTGCCGGGTTCAAGCTTGACCCTTCACGAGTTCAGGCCGGTTCCATCTGGGAAACAATAAATGATCCACTGGCGAACAAGATGCGGAAGAAACTCCGGCAGTGGGGCCATGGAAATGCGGATTTTACCGTTGTGTATTCCCCTGAAAAAAGGCAATCTCCTCCGGGGGAAACGACAATTGCCTCTATTATCACCGTAACAGGCACTTTCGGCCTGAAGCTTGCGGCCGAGGTGCTGGCACTCCTTCTGGATTTAGAAAATTAAATTTAAATAAGTGTCTGTATATTTAACACCTTTGTATAATTCCTTTACAGTTATTAAAGGCGTTGAGTCATCCGATTAACAGCGTTGATTTTTTTAACTTTTCCCCTTTACAAAAGGTAAAACAGGGATACATTATAAAGGCACACATTGAACGCTTTTTGAACAGGAGGAATACTGAGTGGATAAAAATGTATTAATTGTTCATTACAATCCACGGGACCTGGAACAGCGCAGCGCATGGGCGGCCGAACTGGGCCTCACCGCAAGAACAGCCCACAATTGCGACGAAGCATTGAATGCAATTTCAGAAACTGAATTCCGGATTGCCCTGATTGACCCATTGCTTCCGGGAATATCCGGCTTTTCCCTGGCTGAAAAGATCGCGGCGTCGTCTCCCCGTACCACCGTTCTCCTTGCCAGCGCACTCTACAAACGGATGCAGTTTGTCGCTCACCCCGGAGCTTCCAACCTCCGAATGGTTCACCTGGACAAACCACTGGACGAAAACAGCTTTAAAGCCCTGATGGCAAGGGAACATGTGGCAGATGAAAACACCGGCCAGAAGGCTGAACATGCAAAAGGACAGAAACCGGAATCATCCCAGCCGTTTGACCTGCGGGATCTTCTGGAACTGGATCCGGAGCTGGACCAACTCCTCAATTGAACTACAGGTAATAAACCACCGTATTTTCTGCCTTCAGCATGGCATAGATCGCCGTCATTTCTTCCGCATCCCTTAAAAACACGCGAACCGAGTAAGAGGTGTATTTCCCCCCTTTGCTGGGCCTTGCCCGAACCAGTTCACGGGAGATTTCCCTCTCAATAAGGGCCTCCACACGGGCAAGCAGAGATTCAATATTCAGCTCAGTGGTTTTGCCCATGATCTTAAAATTGTAATCCACCGGGAAAGAGACCAGGTCTTCCATACTCTGTTTCTTTCCTGTCATCATACAGAAATTTTTTTCAGCCTTCGTTTTATTTCCGTTGTCCGGGTTATTTGCCATTGTTTCTCCTCAAAATTCCACCTTCTCCACTGAGACACTGCATTCTTCCACCAACCCTGCCACGTCCATAGCGGACTCCGCCTCCCGAACCTCGTCCAGCTTCCCGTAAATCTCAGGGAATTTCGGGACAAACAAGGCACAGCAATCTTCGTGGGGTTCAATGGAAACTTCGTAGGTATCAATCTTCTTTGCCCGCTCAATAATCTCAAACTTGTCAAAGGAGAGCAGCGGCCGGAAAATCATCATGGGGGAAGCGTCTGTGACACATTCCAGATTGTCCAAGGTCTGGCTGGCCACCTGTCCCAGATTATCCCCCGTCACCAGTGCCCGGCAACCGGTTTTCTTCGCGATTTCAGCCGCAATCCGAACCATGAAACGCCGCATTACAATAATGGTGAACTTCTCCGGGCAATGAGCCTTCAGTGCCGTCAGCACAGGCGTAAAATTCACAATATGAAGGGCAAGGGAGTCCTGATAAAAAGCCAGCTTCTCGGCGAGTCGGGCAACCTTGTCCTTCACCATATCCGAAGTAAAAGGAAAGCCATGAAAATAAACCGGTTCTATCGTAGCTCCCCGTTTCTGCATTTGGTACCCTGCCACCGGCGAATCGATTCCTCCGGAAAGAAGTACCGCTACCTTTCCCGACACCCCTGTCGGCAACCCACCTGCCCCCCGAAGGGTTTGGCAGAACGCGTAGGCACCATTTTGTTGGATTTCCACCCCAAATACCATCTCGGGATGATGCACATCCACCGGCACGTCCAGCCCATGGGTCAACAGGTACTCGGCCACCTCACGACTCAACTGAGGAGACGGAATAGGAAAAGTCTTATCCGCCCGCTTTGATTCCACCTTGAAAGTAGCAGGGGCAACTCCCATTGTTCGCATCAATGCCAACCCGTTCTCCGCGAGGCTTTTCACTGACTTCTCGCATCTCACCCCCACAGAAACCGAGACGATTCCCGGAATCCGGGATAAAAGTACAGTCGTTTCGGCTGGGTCATCAGCTGTTTCCAGCACATACAGGCGTCCCCGTTCCCGTTCCAGTTGAAACGCCCTCTCTCCCCGTTTCAGGGTCCGGCGGATATTTGTCTCCAGCGCCTGCTCAAAAAAGCGGCGGTTCCTGCCCTTGATCCATATTTCTCCAAACCGGATGATGTAAACAAATTCCATACTGTCCCTCTCTTTCATCAAACCCGCCCATTCTACACAATTCTTGCCCCGTGGGGCAAGAAAGTGCGTACGAATGTGCGAGTGCGTGGGGGAAATCAGGGAAAAGGACGAGACTTACCGCAGAATACGCAGAGGGGGGAGGAGTTGGAGTAGGGGTAGGGGTAAGAAAAATCAGGGAGTTGGCCATTCTCTGTCTTTTGTCACCCATCACTCATCACCCATCACTCTTCGGGTAAGTAGGGGTAGGGGTTGGAGTAGTTGACCATTCCCTGCCTTTGCTTCTGCTAATCACAAATCATAAGTTACGAATCACGGCCCACAGAGTGGCCATTCCCCGTGGGCGTGGGCGGCAGAAAAAGGGGACAATTATGACTCTCTAATTTTTCTTACCCCTACTCCAACTCCTACCCCTACTCATCTCCCCCCGGCTCCGCCGCGGGGACGGGGTCTTCCATGGGGGGAGTGCCATAGAAGGGATTGCATTTCAGGATTCGGATCAAGGCCAATGCACCGCCCTTGAGGAAGCCGAAGCGAAGGAGTGCGGTTCTTGCGTAGGTGGAACAACTGGGGTGAAAACGACAGGATCGAATATTATGGGCAGCCAGTGGACGGGATATCGAGGTTTTGTAGTGATCCAGAAGGGAAACACTCCAGTTGACCATCAGTTGTTTCCGGGGAGGCTTTGCATTATCAGTGAGGATAAAAAGCAGGACAGCACTTAAAAGGGCCCGGAAAAGAAAAAAAAGGGGGCCGTGGCCCCCCTTGGGTTTACTTGAACCAGCGTTCGGCATAGGTAGAGATGTACGGAACCTTGGTCCGTTCACCCTTCGATGCCTTGACCATCAGGATGATGTGGTACACCAGAACACCGAGCCAGAAAAATAATTCAAGAATCATTATGACGCATCCAAGAAAAGGAATCATTGAGAGAATCATCAGAATGACAAAAATAGCAATTTCGGCCAGAAACATAGTGAGCCCCTGGCGGGCATGATACTGGACAAATTCGTCATCTTTTTCCGCAAAAAACGGGATTAGGCAAAGTATACCAAAATAGGCTAAAATGACCATCAGGACATTTACTTCCCCTCCGGTAGCACCCGGTGACGGATTTTCCGGTGGGGGCGGTGGCGGGGTCGGGCCATTTGCGGGGGGAGGCGGCGGTGCCTGAAAGTTTCCTTCATTCCATGAAATAACAGCAATACTCATCGTTTTTCTCCTCTTCACAGTCGATTTGTAAATATCATAGGAAAATCACCTTTTTATGTCAACAAAAAACACATATAATAGGAATGAGCATGCCTGTATCCCTCTCAGGCGACATCACGAAAGAAAAAAAGATGCTTTGCAAAAGGGAGATAGATGGAAAAACCACTGATTATCCAATCTGACAGAACCATACTGGCCGAAGTCCAGAACCCGGCTTATCCGGAGGTCAGGGGGTTTCTCGGCAGTTTTTCGGAAATGGTAAAATCTCCCGAATACATTCATACCTACAGAATCACTTCTATTTCCCTGTGGAATGCCGCTGCCTGTGGGGTAAGCCATGAGAAGATTGCCGCTTTTCTCCAGGAGTGGAGCAAGTATCCGATTTCCCGAACGCTTCTTAAAGAAATTGAAGAAGAATACCACGCCTTCGGGAAGGTAGTTCTGAAACGTGGAGAATCCGGGTTTTACCTGGACATTGAAGACCCGGACGCCTACCGCAGGGTCCTTTATTATGAACCGATGGCTGATCATATCAGCCGGGTCTCAGACAACCGGATTTATGTAAATCCTACGTCACGGGGCGACGTAAAACAGGTGCTGATGGAACTGGGCCTCCCGGCACGGGATGTTGCCGGGTATGAAGAAGGTGACCCGCTGGATGTGGAGATCGACCCGGAAAAGCTTCAGCTTCGGCCCTACCAGGAAACGGCGGTAGATATTTTCCATGCCGGGGGGTCGGCTGAGGGTGGCAGCGGTGTGGTTGTGATGCCCTGCGGTGCGGGGAAAACCATTGTGGGCATTGGGATTATGGCAAGGGTCCGTGCAAAAACCCTTGTGTTGACCACAAATACAACCGCACTGAAACAGTGGAAACGGGAACTGGTGGAACGAACCAACCTCAGCGAAGAACAGGTGGGGGAATACAGCGGGGAAAACAAGAATGTGCAGGCGGTGACGGTGGCAACCTACCAGATTCTGACCTACCGAAAATCCCGGAATGATGATTTCAAGTATTTTGAAATTTTCGACTCCCGAAATTGGGGATTGATTATTTATGATGAGGTCCATCTGCTTCCAGCCCCTGTTTTCCGAGCTGTTTCTTCCCTTCAGGCCAAGCGGCGCCTGGGGTTGACCGCCACGCTGGTACGGGAAGACGGCAATGAAAAGGATGTTTTTGCTCTCATCGGGCCGAAAAAGTATGACGTCCCCTGGAAAGACCTGGAACGGCAAGGTTTTATTGCGGAAGCGCAGTGTGTGGAGATTCGTGTGCCTCTGGCTGAATCCATTTCATATGATTACAGTATGGCAAACAATCGTCAGGCCTTCCGGATTGCGTCGGAAAATCCGATGAAGTTGCCGGTGGTGGCGTATCTCCTGGATAAACATGAAAACGACAATGTACTGATCATAGGCCAGTACCTGAAACAGTTGAGGGAAATTTCAAAGCAGTTCAATATCCCCATCATTACCGGCGCTACGCCCCAGAAGGAACGGGACGAGATCTTTGCCGCATTCAAGAGGGGAGAGACCCGGCAACTGGCCGTATCCAAAGTGGCCAATTTCGCGGTGGACCTTCCGGATGCCAATGTCGCCATCCAGATTTCAGGCACTTTTGGCTCCCGTCAGGAAGAAGCACAGCGGCTGGGACGGGTACTGCGCCCCAAACCGGGGCTTAACGAGGCTATTTTTTATACTCTGGTCACAGACCGGAGCGTGGAAGTGAAGTTTGCAAGAAACCGGCAGATTTTTCTATCGGAACAGGGATATCGATACACAATCGAACACGGAGACCACTATGGATTACACAGAATTGATCAGTAAGCTCAGCGGCCAGGAGCTCCGCGACATCGCTGTGAAAAGGGAAATTCAGTGCGCATATCTCGATAACGGGGCAGATCTGGATGGGAACACAGGAGTTTTGTTAAAAACGATTCTACCCAAACTCATCAATGAAGATAATATTCGCAATGCTATCTCAAAATTTAATTCGACAGACCTCCTGAAGTTGAAAACCCTGCTGAATGCCGGCTCATGCACAGCAAAAGAATCAGAACCATTTCATCGCTTTGCGTTTTTTGCAACAGACGAAAACGGGACAATTTATTTTCCGGATGCGTTGAAAACGGTTCTGGAGGAACTTGACGTCAACTCTGAACTGGTGGACGAAAGAGAACTGATCTCCGGCCACCTGGCTTATGCCATCTACATTACAGTAGCTAACGGCATCCTGATGAAGAAAACCCGCTGCCTTCATGACATGACACCGGGTAAACGGATGGTGGAATACGTTTCTGAAAAGTTGAACCGAACGATTTCAAGAAAAGCGTTCTCGCTTCTTTATGATTTTATGATGGCATCCGGCACCCTGCTTCCGGGAAATGGAGAAGAACGGATTATGCTCCCTGAAAAACTTCCCAGCCGCGATTTCTTTTATACAAATCTTTTTAAGTATATGGCGGCCAACCTCCCGGATGGCCTGTTTTCAGAACTGATGGCCGCAGGCAAAACAACCGGCAAATGCGCAGTGATGGAAAAATCCCGTTTTGCACTGGACAACACCCGCTGGGAACTACTGCAGCTTTGTGATTTCATTAAGGCCATTGGCCCGGAACGTTTTGTGTTCACCGATATCTCCATTCAATTTATGGATTCCAGAAAAGTCACTTTTTCAGCAGCTGAACGGGAAGATTTTTTCGTATTACCGGGATTTCGCATTCTTGCAGAACAAAATATTTCAGATGAAGTGCTGAACACCCTTGCACGGGTAACCCTGCTTGAATCATTTGACCAGGTTTTCCACTTCGTATTTAACTCCTGTTCCCTGATCCAGACCCGGAAACAGAATTTGGGAGAAAAAGACCTGGTCTCCTTTATTGAGGAACATTCCGCCCAGTGTCCTCCGGATCTCAAACTCATGATTCGGGACACATTCGAACGATTCGGAGAAGTGAAAATCCTGTCCGGGTTCCCTATCCTTATCTGCCAAACAAATAATCTGAAAGAGCGAATTGCCGCTCTGGACGAGATTTCCCGATACATCTTCTATGAAGAAGACAGGCTTATCGCCCTCCATGGCGCCAAGAAACCCAGAGAACTGAAACGACTGCTGGTGGAAAAGGGCTTGATTCCCGAACTGGACATCAGCAAAGATTTTATTCCACTCCACCGCGCAGACATGGATGAAGTAACCGCCTTTCTCAGAAAATTGGCGGCGGCTACCGCTGAAGAAGACAACAGCGATCACCCCAAATTAATGGCCCTCTTCGATAAACTCCAGGTTTCTCCAGAAGCCGGTTCGAATCCGAATGCCCCTGAACTGCACCAGCCGATCAAGAAAACACACTCCCTTACCATTGAAAAAAAGGGGACAATCCCACTTGAAGACAGAATGGAAATCCTTCAGCTTGCGATTGCAAGACATTATCGGGTAAAAGTGTTGTATAAACAGAAGGGAAGCAATGAAATGGAAGAACGTATTATTGCTCCGAAATTTTTTGACGGCGATTTTCTGGTGGCGTTCTGCGAATCCAGAAATGCGGACCGTCGGTTTAATCTTTACCGGCTGGAACTTGCCGGCATTATAGTGGAGGGCTAAATTGAAAGCACTTTTCATGCTGTTGATATCTTTCTCCGTGATTGCTGCCCCGGTACGGGTAAAAATAGTCCATGGTTTTCCTTCCTTTAAGAAAGGGGAATTGAACGGCGTCGCATTAAACAGTCGGGGCGAAATTATCATGTCCCATCAGCTGAAAAAAGTAGTCGCAATGAATGAAACCTATATCTGGGACATTTGCTCCGACGGACAAAACCTCTTTGTGGCAGCCGGGGAGAAAGGAAAAATCTACCGCTACAGGCAGGACATGGGAGAAGCCAAACTCCTCGCTCATTTTGAAGAGGGAACCGTATATGCTATCTGCCTCTATCGGGGGAAATTGTTTGCCGGGTTGAGCCCATCGGGCAAAATCTACGAAATAGACCCGGAGAGCGGGAAAACCACTGAAAAACTGGATCTTAAAAAGGCGAAATACATCTGGCGAATGATAAGCCACGCCGGATATCTGTATATAGCAACGGGTTTGCCAGGCAGCGTACTGAAACTGGATCGAAATTTTCTAATCACCACTCTTGCAAAAGGCCTGGACACCCACGTGGAGTCCCTTCTCGTTACAGACAGCCGCATTGTTGCCGGGACCTCCCCCTCGGGCTACCTACTGGAGATTCATCCGGACAGAAAGCCATTCCTCCTGACTGATACTCCTTTTACCGAAATCAAGGACATTGTGGAAGAAAACGGCAAGCTGTTTGCAGCCTGTTTCAATGGCAAGACCAGAGAACAGGCCCCCCCAAAAATAAAACCGGCACAGGAAGTAAAAAGCGCCCCACCCTTGAGAGGCGGAATCGTAACCGTTGATAGCGAAAATGTACCGGAAACCCGGGTACAATTCTCTACCATGGCTCCATTTTCACTCGCCAGACAGGGTAAAAAAATTCTCGTCGGTACCGGCCATAGCGGGAAATTGCTTACAGTCAATGCCGGACAGCCCCATGAGTTCACAGTATCAGGAGAAGTGGATTGTGGACAGATTGTTCGCTTTGTTCAGCAAAATGGTGCCATGCTGTTTGCAACTGCCAATCCGGGAAAAATCTACCGGATTGAAAAGGATTTCGCTCTTTCCGGAACCTACACAGCTGTCCCTTTTGATGCCGGGAATCCCGCCCACTGGGGCGCCTTTTATTTTGATAAAACCGCGCCACGGGGCTCACGGGTGGAATTCCAGGTTCGTGCAGGGAACTCGGCAAGCCCCGATGCCACGTGGAGCCGCTGGCAGAAACTATTGAATGGGCAGGCACCTCAATTACCGGCAACAACCCGGATTCAATGGCAGGCACGCTTAATCAGCCAGGACCCGAATATCACAGCCACACTGGTCGGTGTTCGTTTCTACTACCGGGAAACCAACCTTGCCCCGAATCTGACAGCAGTTTCCACCTTACCGGCGGGTATCTTTGCGGCAAAGTCAGCGATAAGCCAACCAAAGATATTTATCCCCTCGGAAGTGAAAACCGCAATGGGAAAACTGGTCCCCCCTGCAGGCATGAAAGTGGGATTTCGCCCGGGCATGCGGACTGTTCTTGCCAAGGCAACTGACCCGAATAAAGACAAATTACGCTATTCATTTTCCCTGGAATCCGCAAACGGACGAATACTGAAACTGGAACAGGACAGTGAGATTCCCCTCTATTCTGTGGACACCCACCGCTTACCGGAAGGCCGGTACCGCTTCCGGGTAAGCGTTTCAGATTCAAAAGAAAACTATCCCGATGCCGGCACTGCCTCCGGCAATGGAAGATGGTTCCAGGTGGACAACTCCTCACCAACGATATCAGTCCAGGCAAACGTCGGCGGGAAACTTACATTTTCTGTTCGGGACAGCCTGTCTGTTGTGGCAAAAGTGGAAATCTCAACTGACGGCGGAGAAACCTGGCAGGAAGTCTGGCCGGACGACGGCATCTCAGACAGCAGAACAGAAACCTATCACGCAAACATTGCGGGATTGAAAGACGTGATCATTCGCGCATTTGACGATCACAGCAACAGCACAACAGTCCTTGGGAAAGGAGGCATCAAATGAAGTTCAACCGCATTATCCTGATGATTCTGGACAGCGTCGGCATCGGCGAAATGCCTGACGCCGCCAGTTTCGGAGACACCGGAGCGGACACGTTGGGGCATATTGACGAAATCAGAGGGCTCACTGTACCCAACATGGAAAAACTGGGGCTTGGAATGCTCCGCCCCTTTAAAACAGTAGCCAAAAAACAGATAAACGGCGCCTATGCCGCCACCATGAGAGAATGCTCACCGGGGAAAGACACAATCACCGGCCACTGGGAATTCATGGGCATTATCAACCGGCAGGCCTTCCCGGAATACCCCGATGGCTTTCCTGAAGAAATCATGACAGTTTTTACCGAAAAAACCGGCTACGGCTACCTGGGAAACAAACCAGCCTCGGGGACTGTTATCATTCAAGAGCTTGGAGATGAGCACGTCCGCACCAAAAAGCCCATTGTGTACACATCTGGCGACTCTGTTTTCCAGATTGCGGCGGATGAAGATGTTATTCCGCTGGAAGAACTGTATCGAATCTGCGAAATCACAAGGAATGAAATCATGGTTGGGGATCATGCGGTTGCAAGAATTATCGCCCGGCCCTTTGTAAAGAGGGAAACCGGCTATGTCCGCACTGAAAACCGTCGGGATTTCGCGCTGGAACCCCCTTTCCCCACGGCATTGGACCTCTTGAAGGGTGCGGGCATCAAGGTTGGTGCCATCGGCAAAATCGAGGATATGTTTGCAAAGCGGGGCATCACCCACTCCATCCATTCTCACAATAACGCGGAATCATGCCGGGACACCCTGAAGCTGATGGAGGGAGAACTGGACACTGGCTTTATCTTCGCCAATCTGGTGGACTTTGACATGCTCTACGGCCACCGGCGAAATGTTCAGGGCTATGGAGACGCACTGGAGGCATTTGACAAAGAACTGGAAAAGTTTATGAACCGATATCTCCGGGAGAACGACCTGCTGATGCTCACTGCTGACCACGGCTGCGACCCATCCTATCACGGCACTGATCACACCCGGGAACGGGTACCGCTTCTGATCTACAGCCCCGGACTGAAATCGAAAGGCATTCTACCGGAGAGAAGCTGTTTCACCGACATCGCTGCAACCGTACTGGAAAACTTCGGCATTGCCCATGTTTTGCCGGGAAACTCCTTTCTCGGAGAGCTGAGCTGATGGACCCTGTCAGTATTATTCAAAAAAAACGGGACGGAGAACCCCTCACCCGGAAAGAAATAAATTTTTTCATCGGTGGAATCGGTGACGGTACCCTGCCGGACTACCAGGCAGCGGCCTTCCTGATGGCCACCTACATCCGGGGAATGAACAGCGATGAAACCCGCTGGCTCACTGAGGCCATGATGTACTCCGGTGAAGTAGTGGACCTGTCCGGGGTGAACGGCTTTACCTGCGACAAACACAGTACCGGCGGTGTTGGTGACAAAATTACCATGATCATCGCCCCCATGGCAGCGGCACTGGGCTTGAAAGTACCCATGTACTCCGGGAAAGGGCTGGGCCACACCGGTGGTACCATTGATAAATTGGATTCCATCAAAGGGTTTCGTACCACGCTTAACACCGATGCCTTTGTTCAATCCCTCAACGACATCGGAATCGCCAACTCCATGCAGACGGAGACCATTGCCCCTGCGGACAAACGCCTTTACGCCCTCAGGGATGTCACCGCCACCGTGGACTCCATTCCCCTCATCACCGGCAGCATCATGAGCAAGAAGCTGGCCTGTGGCGCCGACGGGCTGGTGCTGGACGTTAAATTCGGAAACGGCGCCTTCATGCAGACAGAAAAAGACGCAAAGGAACTGGCATCCTGGCTCATCTCCATGGCCCCCATCCGAAACATTCGGGTTTCCGCCCTCATCGACAACATGGACGACCCCCTGGGCTACAAAGTGGGCAACGCACTGGAAATGATAGAAGTAATTGAGGTACTGAAGGGGAAGCAGGTGGACGACCTCGTGGAAATCAGCATCGCAATTGTCAGCGAGATGCTACGGCTTTCCGGGGAAACCGGAAACGTCAAAGCCATGGCAAAAGAAGTGCTGAAAGATGGCCGGGCACTGGTAAAATTCCGGGAATGGGTGACTTACAACGGTGGAGATGGTACCGTAATTGACGACTACAGCCGCTTCCCCCAGGCCACTTCCCGAATGGATATTCAGCTGGACCAGAGTGGAACCATTTCCGGAATCCATGCCAGAGCCATAGGGGAAGCTGCGGTTTACGCCGGGGCGGGCCGTCTTGCAAAAGAAGACACACTGGACTATGGGGCAGGAATTGAACTTCATGTGAAACGGGGAGACCGGATTGTCGCCGGGGAAACAGTCGCAACCCTTCATTTCAGCACCCCCCGCCGAACCCCCGATGAAATCGTAAAAATGATTCAAGGGGCATTTCAATTGTCTGAAACCCCGGTTTCTCCGTTGAAACGAATCGTCTCAACAATCCGCCAATAACATTTTGTATTGGACTTGAACGAAAATTCGCATAGAATGGCAGGTGAAAGAGGGATTAAGTGGAAAATCTTCAATATACAAGGAACTGGAAACAAGAAAACATCGTCGTTACCATCGGTAAAACCAAGGTGGGACGAGAGCATTTTCTCCTTGCTGCCGGCCCCTGCGCAGCAGAAAACAGCAAACAGATGGCCGGTATCTCAGCCATGCTAAAAGACAGCCCGGTAAAGCTCCTGCGGGGTGGCGCGTTTAAACCCCGCACCTCGCCCTACTCTTTCCAGGGCCTGGGAAAAGATGGCCTTGAACTCCTTCGTCAAACGGCCGACATACTGAACATTCCACTGGTAACTGAAGTTACCGACCTGAAGCATCTGGAACTGGTCTCCCGCTACGCCGACGCATTGCAGATCGGCTCCCGTAACATGGCCGCCTACGAACTACTGAAAGAAGTGGGACAGCAATCGAAACCCATCCTCCTGAAACGGGGTATGGCCGCCACTACAAAGGAATTCCTCTACGCGGCGGAATACGTCGCCAGTGGCGGAAATGAGCAACTCATCCTGTGCGAACGGGGAATTCGTTCATTCGATCCAGAGTTTCGCAACATCCTGGACTTAAACGCCGTTGCTCTCCTGAAAGAGCGGACTCCCTTCCCCGTCATCGTGGACCCCAGCCACGGATCCGGCCGTTCGGATGCCGTATTACCCCTCTCGCTGGCTGCGGCGGCGGCAGGTGCAGATGGTGTTATGGTTGAAATTCATCCTTCACCCGAAACCGCGCTTTCCGACGGAGACCAGTCCCTGTCCATGGAAAACTTCCGTATATGGACTGAGCGGGTGTCCCATCTTGCGCAATTCCTCGGGAAAACCGTGTAAACCGCCAATCAGATGTGGGAAAAACTCCTGGACCAGTCCTCCAATGGCTTTACAGCCGGACGATCCCTTCTTCTCAGGGCAGGACTCATATTCCTGGTACCGCTTGTGCGATTCTACTTCCACCTTCGGGTAACCGGCAAGTGGCATCTGCCCGCTGACAAGACCCCCGTTCTCTTTGCCATGAACCACCAGAGCTACCTGGACCCAGCACTTGTTTCCTCCGCATTCCCCTCCAGAATCAGGCGAAACATCTGGTTCATCGCCAAAGACAAGTACTTCAACTCCCGGTTCCGCCGATGGTTTGCAAAAGTCTGCCAGGTTATGCTCATCAGCCAGAACATGCGATTGCGGCAGGCCATTCCCACAATGGCTGGAATCCTGAAACAGGGCCGCCACCTGGCAATCTTTCCGGAAGGCACCCGAACCCGGACAGGAACCCCCGGTGAATTCAAAAAAACCTTTGCCATCATCGCCGCTGCTACCGGTTGCCCGGTAATACCCGTGGTAATTCAGGGTGCCTTTGAATCCGCAAAAGCCGGGAAGAAAATACCCCGTCGGGTCCCCGTCACCATCACCATACTACCGCCCATCCCCACACAGGGTCTCGACCCCGCCACCATCGCCGCCAAAGTAGAAAACACCATCCGGCAGACGGTAGAAAATGGGGATAAGGTTAAGTAGAAGGCAAGGTTGAGGCCTGACAGGGGAAGTGCGAGTGCGAGTGAGTGAGAGTGGGCGTTCCGCGTGTGCGTGGACGGCAGAGTAAGAAGTAGGAGTAGGGGTAGGGGTAGGAGTAAGAATAGTGAAAGTGAAAGTGCGAGTGCGCGAAAGAAGGGGGTCAAGCTGTCTTTTGATTTACTCATCACTTCGCCAAATATGCCTCCCAATCCCAGCACAATGTCGTACAATGATTCGGATAACGACAAGGAGCATTGAAGCCAATGGCCTACTCAATATACCCCATGGCTGTAGCGGACATTACCCTGCAGGTGGTGCGTAAGCCGGTTAAATACCTGCGCATAAAAATTCGGCCGCCAGAGGGCCGTGTTCAGCTTTCTGTACCATTGGAGATGGATGATGAAGCAGTACGATGTGCCGTTTTGTCAAGAATGGATTGGATAAGGAAGCAGAGGCTTCGTTTTGCCACAGTGCCAAAGAGTAAACACCTTGAATATGTTAGTGGGGAAAAAGTCCGGTTTCAGGGCCGGGAGTATGAGCTGAATGTTGTTGAACAAAATGGCCGGCCCTGTGCAAAGCTGAGGGAACCGGGCCGTATTGACCTTTGTGTGAAGCCGGGCAGCAATCCAGACACACGCCTCAATGTACTGAATGACTGGTATCGCCAGGAACTGAAATCAGCTATTCCCCCTTTGATGAACAAATGGCAAAGGATTATGGGGGTTCGGCTGAATGAGTGGCGCATCAAGCGGATGAAAACCAGATGGGGCACATGTAATATCAGGGTAAAGCGCATCTGGATCAACCTGGAACTCGTAAAATTTCCGGTGCAATTTCTTGAATTCATTATTGTGCATGAATTGACGCATTTGCTGGAACCTTCCCACAATGCCCGGTTCAAAACGCTCATGGACAGTTATCTCCCAGATTGGCGTCAACGACAGAAAGAATTGAAACAGTCAGCCCTACGGGCCGCGTGGGTGGTGAATGGGTAAATCAAAAGACAGGGAAGAAGCGATTCCCTGATTTTCCCTACCCCTACTCGCCAGATGAGTGATGGGTGATGAGTGACAAAAGATGAGACACATCAGGGAAAATCAAAAAGCACGGAATGGCTAACTCCCTGATTTTTCTTCCCCCTACTCGAAGGGAAGAGGTTGAGGTTAAGCAGAAGGCAAGGTTGAGTCCAGAGGGGAGAAAGCAGGGACTGGTCAAACTCCCTGATTTTTCTTACTCCTACTCCTACCCCTACTTCTTCTCCTGCCGCCCACGCCCACTCTGAAGGAGTGATGAGTGACAAAAAGACAGGGAAGAGCCAACTCCTCTCTTTCGCTCACTCGCACTTTCACTCGCACTATTCTACTCCTACTCGAAAAGAAAAGGTTGAGGTTCAGGCCGGACAAGGTTGAGCGAAGAAAGGGAACTGCCAACTCCGTTCTCTATCTGCCCCCCACGCGCAACACCCACGCCCACGCATTTACACTTTCACTCCTTTGCCTTGATTGCAAAAGAAATGGTGCGCCTTGCAGGACTCGAACCTGCGACACCAGGATTAGGAATCCTGTGCTCTATCCACCTGAGCTAAAGGCGCACACAAGCAGATGTTACCCGAATCCGCTGTAGCTGTCAATTGGAGTCGATGGAGGGCAATTAACCGGATACGGTTTCGTTGAGGGCTTTCATCAGGTCGTTGAATTTCTCGCCGACAATATTGTTCCGTTCGGCATTTTCGGCCACAGTGCCCCAGACCGGTTCGCCACAGACGAGGCAGGGAAAATCATGGTCCATAAATACACGTACGGTTGCGGGGTACTGCTGAATTACATCTTCTACGAGATCTTCCGGTTTGATTTTCATTTTATTGTTTCTCCTGAACCAGTATTTTGAATACGTCCCCCATGGAACCGGGGAGCAAGAGAGTTTTCAGTTGAAAGGCATCGGTGGTTGTCGGCTCTTTTCCGTCCTGAAAGAGTTCAAAGAGGCCGAAGTCCATGAGATAGGTCCGCTGATTTTTGAAATATTTGGGGTCTATTCCGAATTTTTCGCCGTAGTGGATCAGAGCATCAAAGTTGACGTGAGAGGTAAGGTCCATTTCTCCCTCAAGCTGAAAAACGTTGTCGTAAGCGGCGTGTTTGTGGTAGCCCATCAGAGTGCCATCTTTTCTCTCGGGATGGTAGAGTTCGTCCTGGGTGTACCCATAGTCAATGGTTACCATGTGGAATTTCTCAATTTTTTCTGTCAACTGCCGATAAATGCCTTCAATGCCGGAGTTGATTTCGATGGTGCAGCCTTCTCCAACTGAAATCCCCAGTTCTTCCAGTTCCCGCCAGACTTCTGCTGAGGGTTTTTTGAATATCCGGGTGTAATTTGGCGATTTGTAGCCGATATGTACTTCGGATAAAATGTCTTTTCGCCTTGTTACAAGATGTACGGGAAATGCGTCAAAGAATTCATTGGAAAAGATAAAGGCAGATGGCAGTGAATTCAACTCCGAAAGGCTGTCGTAGAATATTATTCGATCAAGATGCATGTTAAGCCGTTTCTGGTTTCCGTTGAAAACAGAGGGGTTCTGCTCTACAAAATGGTACTGCATCCGTTGATAGAGTGGAAGATTTTCTCTGGCTATGTATTCCAGCATATCAAGTGCCAGGTACCCTTCACCCGCACCTAGTTCGACTACATGGACAGGCCCCTCATTTGAGGCAAGGTCCATGACCCGTTTCCCCAGTACTCTTCCAAGGATGCTGCCCAAATGGGCGGAAGTGAAAAAATCCCCCTCCCTGCCGATGGTGCTCCTGGTCTGGTAATAACCAAAATCTTTGTCATAGAGGCACATTTCCATGAATTCCCGGAAAGGGATGCCACCTTGTTCTTGAATTTTATCTACAATTTTCTTCTGTAATTTGTTCATTTGGATGACAGAATCAACCTTGGAACAAACTGGCCGTTCTGGATGAATAAATCTCGGTTTTCTTCCGATCCACCTGGAATACCGTCCTTTCCAAAACACGCAATCATGTATCCATTCCGGCTTTTTTTATAGAAAACCGGATTTCCCCACGGGTCTTTTACTCTGGCTGGCAGATAATGGGGTATCAGGACATCCAGATTTTCCGGGTATCGTCTCTTTTTCTGATGGAAAATCTCCACGGCACGGCCGACTTTTTTCACCGCCTGAACTTCAGCCTGTTTCCTTGCTTCCACTTCGTAACGAAAAAGGTCTTTGAAGGTGTCATATTCCTCGGAGGCAATGCCAGCTTCCTTTGAACCAGGATACTGGTTTATGATCTGGCCCAGCAGTTTAACTGCCTGAGTATAATCCCCCCGATTGCTGGCCTGATGGGCCTCATCCAGCAAAAAAGCCGCTTCAGGTGTATCGTTGGAAGCGCATGACGTCAGGAGAATTGCAACTCCGACCAGCAATGCCGCCAAGCATTTCAATGTCCGGCTCCTCCTGTGAAAAATTTGAAGATAGCAATACCCATTACAAGGTATGCAAGGACAAAGAACCAGCCACCAGCCTTCAGGTTTTTCGCCAATTCTTTCCATTCAATGGAAAGTAAATACAGAATCGCAATCACAACAAATGTAATGGTCAGATAATTCATTTTTGCCTCCCTTTATCAGTGCCCCAGGGACACTGAACAGAATTACTCTTCGTCGTCCCCTGCGTCCCGTTTGGAATCCGCGATGATTTTCTCTTTGATGTTGGAAGGGACTTCATCATAATGGGAAAATTCCATATGAAAGGACGCCCGGCCACCGGTAATGGAGCGAAGGGTGGATTCGTAGGTCAACATTTCCGCCATGGGAACCTGAGCCTTGATTAACTGGCTGTCACCACTTGACTCCATGCCCTGAATCCGGCCGCGCCGGGAATTAAGATCGCCCATGAGATCTCCCATGAATTCTTCAGGTGAATAAATTTCAACCTGCATGATGGGTTCCAGCAATGTGGGATGTGCCTGCTCCATTCCTTTCTTAAAAGCCATGGAACCGGCTATTTTGAATGCCATTTCAGAAGAATCTACCTCATGGTAGGATCCGTCATTCAGGGTCACTTTGAAGTCCACAACCGGGTATCCCGCAAGGTATCCCTTCATTCTGGCTTCCTGAATCCCTTTTTCCACTGCCGGGATATATGTTTTTGGAATAGAGCCGCCGAATATCTTGTCTTCAAACTGGAAATCTTCTCCCTTCTCCAGCGGAATCATACTGATTTTGCAGTGGCCGTACTGCCCTTTTCCACCGGTCTGTTTCTTGTATTTTGCTTCCACATCCACTTTTTTCTTAATGGTCTCCTGATACGGGACCTGAGGCGGCTGCAGAATTGCATCCACTTTGTATCTTTCTTTCATTTTGGAGAGTGCGACTTCCACATGAAGATGTCCGGAACCGGAGATCAGAATCTGATGGGTACGGGCATCCCTGCCCAGTTTGAGCAGGGGATCTTCCTCAGCAATTCGCTTCAATGCTGTGGAGATTTTTTCCTCATCGCCTTTGGATTTTGGTTCAATGGCAAAGGAAATAGCCGCCTCCGGAAATTTAATCGGCGGGAAAACATAGCCGCTTGATTTTTCTGTCAGTGTATCATTAATCATTGTTTCTTTGAGCTTGGCAACACCGATGATGTCTCCCGCATGGGCTCCATCCACTGAGGTATGATCTTTGCCCTGCAAAAGGAACATGGCTCCGGGTTTTTCTGACGCATCGCTTCTCGGGTTGTAGAGGACCAGATCGGGTGTTACGACACCGGACATAACCTTGAACAGGTTAATCCGGCCGGCATGGGGGTCGGAAACGGTCTTGAAACAGAACATAGCCGGTTTTCCGGATTCATCAACGGGTAATTCTATTTTTTCTTCTCCTGCCATACATTCGTTGGAATAGGTATCCGCACCGGCAAGTACTGTTGTGATAAATTCCATCACCTGCGCCACATTGATGTTTCCTGTTGCAGAACAGGGGAAAACCGGGAAAAGTTCACGTGCCGCAATCGCTCTTGTCATCCCTTCCTTTAATTCGTCCTCTGAAAGTTCCCCGTTTTCCAGATACTTGTCCATCAGTTCTTCGCTGCCTTCGGCAATCATCTCCATCAATTGTTCCCGGGCGGTTGCAACAGCATCTGTCATATCCGCAGGTACATCAGCTATTTCAAATTTACCGCTGTCATCTTTGTAGATATAGGCTTTCCTATTCACCAGATCCACCATTCCGGTAAAATCTCCCTCCTTACCCACCGGCAATGCAACAGGGACGGCTTCCCGTGCCATTTTTTTCTGAATTGCTTCCAGTGATTTTTGAAAGTCAGAGCGGTCCCGGTCCAGTTTATTGATTATAAATATTCCCGGCTTCTTAAGTTCAGCACCGATTTTCCATGCCTTTTCTGTCTGCACTTCCACACCGGAAACAGCACAAATCATGTATGCCATAACGTCACACACACGGAAAGATCCTCTGGCTTCAGGGAAAAAGTTGCCATAGCCCGGTGTGTCCAGCACATTTACTTTTTTCTTGTTAAATTCAAAATGGCAAACACCTGTACTCAATGAAATTTTTCTCTTCACTTCTTCTGCATCATAGTCAGTAAGCGTGTTTCCGTCATCCACACGGGTCAGGCGATTTGTTACGCCTGCATTATGCAACATCGCCGCTGTCAGGGAAGTTTTGCCTGTGTCACCGTGGCCAGCCAGCGCAAGATTTCTGATATCTTTTGATTCGTAGATTTTCATGAGGACCTCCACATCTAGACGTTTCCAAGTGCAGATAGTTTAACACAGCACCTGTAAAATGGAAACATCTATTGATTTAGAGGGCAACCTTCCCATATAATAGGTGTATGGACACAGCAACCCTCGCCTTACAGCTTGAAATGACCGGTAAAAATGGCCCACGAATACTTGATTTTAATGACGACCTCAAGAACTATACCCATTTTTTCAATCGGGTTGTGGACCATCTTCACGACAGCAATCTTCAGGTACTAAGGCTGAGCAGCACTTTTGAAAGCAGAAGAAACCATATTGAATGGATTATGTCCTTCTCAGAACATATTCTGTATAAAGTTCCCATCGTTCCACC
>QMQE01000031.1 GCA_003650445.1 Acidobacteriota bacterium
ATGTGTTCTGTGTTCAGTGTTCTGTGTTCTGACCGAAAAAGACAGGGAACCGACATTTGCCAACTCTGTGGGCGTGATTCGTAACTTGTGATTTGTAATTAGCAGAAACAATGCAGGGAATGGCCCCTTCTTTCGCTCACTCGCACTCGCACTTTCACTATTCTTACTCCTACTCCTACTCGCCCGAAGGGCGATGGGTAATGAGTAAATCAAAAGACAGGAAATGGCCAACTCCCTGATTTCACGCACTCGCACTCGCACTTTCACTTTCTGTTGCCAGCGGCCCGTCGGGCCGTTCTCAAACTATCCAGAAAGCGGCACGATCGAAGGGGTATGCCATGCCGGTATCGATAGCGCCGAAGTCGGGAACACGGAAGCGGCGACCGTCTTTCCCCTGAACTACGGCGCTGATGTGGACGGTTTCGCCAGGGGTAAGTTTCAATATTTTCGCGGGAAACCGGACATCCAGCGTTTCTCCCAGTACAATCCGGGCGCTTTTGCCCGTTTCCGTGCATTCATCGGAATCGGCGCATCTCCGTATGGCAGCATTGGCCTCCGCCATACCGGGTTTTGCCTCCACTTCATAACCCACGCTGTCCATGAATAATATTTTTGCCGACGCCGGCTGAAAATCTGCCGCAAAAATCAAACGGACAAAGAGAAATTCGCCGTTTTGCCCGAAAAGGACCCGGCGAACCGGTGATTCGCCGGTGAACATGGCACTGCCCCGGGTGCTACCCCGGAAAACACCGGCATTTCGCCATTGAAAAAAACCGCCATGTTTACCAGTGATTTCCGGCTGTATGGCACGGGTGGGAAGGGTAAGTCGGCCCCGGAAGCTGGTAGCGCGAATCGGTGCGGTGAGAAACCGGGGAACCGTTTCACCCAATTGACGGTAAACATTGGAAAGATGCTGCAGAAATAGACGGTCAAAGCGGTCCTGGTCATGGCTTTCAAAGTCGTCTCCGTACCACCAGAACCAGTCGCTGCCCTGGGCAATCATCAGGGATTCCCATGCGTTGCGGACGGCGGCATCGGCGGATTGTTCCGGGGGTGCTTCAGAAAATCCGGTTTTTTCCACGAGAAAGCGCCGGACACGGGCAAGGCAGGTCCACGCGGTGTTGGTTTCCCGATGGCCAATCCAGATTTGATAGTTGCTGTTAATCCAGGAACCGGAATAGATAGGCCCCGGTGCCGGTACCGTTTCAATCCGATCAAGAGCGCTGCTGATGGTATCCACTTTCAGGCTCTTTTCCGCCGACAATGCCTCAAACAGTTGAACCAGGAAAGGCTCCCCGCTTTCTTCGTAGTTTTCCCAGGGGTTTTCCCCATCAAGGATTACCGGTATCAGCAATTCTTTTTTGCTGTCCCGATGATACGCATCTATAGCGGCAAGCTCTGTCATGAAATTTTTAACTGCTTCTTCCGGAGGCATTTCAAAGAGGGAAAATCCCATCATGTCTGATAGCACCCGGTCCCGAAACAGCATGGTCAATGGGCCGGACGGTGTTTCAAAGCGGTAGGGCGCATAGAGATAACTGTGGCGGTGTCGGGATTCAAAACCGGATTTCTTTAAAATTTCCTCGTCGGTGGCAGCCCAACGGATACCGGCGGCGGCAATGAGATTCAGTATTTCAGGAGACACCGCCCCTTCCGACGGCCACATTCCGGCAGGTGCAGCAGTGAAAAGTTCCGCGGCAGAAGAAACAGCGGCTTCAATCTGATGTGCCGCATCAGCGGGAGCGGAAAAGACAGGGGGAAGTTTGGCATTCGGCATACAGCGTTTTGAAGTTTCCGTGTTGAAAAGAAGGGGCAGAATCGGGTGATAGTACGGAGAGATTGAAAATTCCACATTTCCTTCCGCCGCCTGCCGTCTGCAACGGGGAAGCACCATAGCCAGTATTTCATTTTGGATATCCAGTATCCGATCAATCTCCTCCCGTGTAAAGAAACGGCCTTTTTGCTTCATTTCTTTCAGTTCCGGATATTCGTGAAACGCGGTAAACCCGAACCAGCTTAAATTAAACAGTGCCTGTAGATCCTGAATATCCCGGTCATTAAACAGGGGCAGGCGGGTTCTCAAAACTTCCTGCGATGACGCGCTACTCCGTTTCATCAGAAGTTCCCGGTAACGGCTTCCGGGTTTCATGTGTACCCGTCGGTTAACGGAAAAGAAGTTGTCCACGATGAACAGGCGCTCGTTTTCTGTCAGTTCGAATACCGGTTTCCGGCTCAGTACAAGCCATCGGTCTATGGCATCCCCCGACTGGTAAGCTTTCAGTTGGGCAATGAGGGAAGGCACCAGATTGACAGTAAAACGAATTTCCGGAAACCGGGAAGCAATAGCCGGAATATCGGTGTAGCCTTTCAGCGCGTGGAGGCGTACCCAGGGCATTTCAAATTCCCCGCTTGCCAGGTTCCGGTAAAAGGGCTGGTGCATATGGAACAGGAAACAGAGGGTTTTCTTCGGCATCAGACAGCACACCTCTCAGTCAAATTGATATCCCTTGGGAATTACGACAATCCCGTTTTCAGTCACAGTGAATCGCTCCCGGTCTTTTTCCAGGTCGTAGCCGATGATGCTTCGCTGCGGAATCCGTACATTTTTGTCGCAGATGAGGTTCCGGAGACGGGAATAGCGCCCCACGCTGACGTTGTTGAACAGGATGCAGTGATTCAGGTTTGCATAACTGTT
Organism: Acidobacteriota bacterium; assembly: GCA_003650445.1. Classification (GTDB taxonomy): domain Bacteria; phylum Acidobacteriota; class Holophagae; order Thermotomaculales; family Thermotomaculaceae; genus UM-FILTER-49-7. The sequence continues at coordinate 2,696 of QMQE01000031.1, forward strand.
GACGCGGACAGAAGGAAACAGGATGGAGTGGTTGACAAAGCCACCGGACACAATGCAGCCTTCCGAAATCAATGAATCCATTGCCACGCCCATACGCTTCTTTTTCTCGTTTGCAAATACGAATTTGGCCGGTGGATTGTCGTGGTTCAAAGAAAAAATCGGCCACTTTTTATTGTACAGGTTCAGGACAGGGGAGACCGACACCAGGTCCATGGACGCCTCCCAATATGCATCAATGGTACCCACATCCACCCAATACCCCCGGGCTTTGGGGTTCTGGCCCGGAACCCTGTTTTTCTTGAAATCATAGGCAAAAACCTTGTGATGATTGGCCACCATAGCGGGGATGATGTTCTTGCCGAAATCATGAATGGAATTCGGATCAGCGGCATCTTTTGTCACCATTTCCATCAGCGGGGCAGTATTAAAGATGTAGTTTCCCATAGATGCCAGCGCTCTCCCGGGTTTTCCCGGTATCGGCTTTGGGTGTTCCGGCTTTTCCTGAAATCCCACAACACGCATGTCTTTATCCACTTCAATGATACCGAAACGGCCGGCGGTTTCAATGGGAACCGGAACTGCGGAAATGGTCAAATCCGCCCGTTTTCTCCGGTGAAAGTTGAGCATCTGGCCCACGTCCATTTTATAAATGTGGTCAGAACCGAACACGTATACGTAATCCGGTTCTTCATCTTCAATGAGGTTCAGGTTCTGGAACACCGCATCGGCACTGCCGAGGTACCATTCCTTGGAAACCCGCATCTGCGCCGGGATAATGTCAATGTAACGGCCAAAGCGGCTTTCCAGCACCCAGCTCCGGCTGATGTGTTTAATCAGCGAATCGGCTTTGAACTGGGTCAGTACATTGATCCGGGTTACGCCGGAATTTACAAAGTTACTCAATACGATGTCGATAATGCGGTAACGGCCGCCGAATGGAACCGCCGGTTTTGCCCGGTCCAAAGTCAGGGGGCTCAGGCGCTTCCCCTCGCCTCCGGCCAGTAACATGGCAATGCTCTTGTACATGGTCCCTCCCGTCAGGAGAAAAGTTGTGTATATTGTACCTGAAGTTTCAAAGCATGGTCAAACGGCATCGGCATCACGAAGAAGATTGTGGAATTCTGGAATACCCGCTCAATCCCGGATTCACTTAAGTTCACAGTGTATAAGGGGGCAATGACAATTTCCGCCGGCTCAGACAGTTGAAATGCAATGGAAAATCCCCGGTATTCGTCCCGAAATTGAAGTTCCTTCCCCTCCAGGCTGCTTTCGGTACCGGCATGGCCGATAAATTCCCCGTTCGCGAAGAACCCCTTGTCCGGCGCCGTGGGGGACAAGGTAAACAGGTTCCACTCCACTGCAAGAAGTGGAGAATTGTCCTCTTTTTTGCAGTGAATTTTCACCGAAAAAGTGTTTTTATCCACTTGAATGGTTTTGTTGACGCCAAAGCGATGGTCCAACATCTCCAGTCTGTCTCCAGTGGCATTTACCGCAAGGGGCCGCTCGATGAAGGGCAGGTCAACGGGAAATTGAAGGGTACGGATTTCCTCCGGTGTCGGTACAGTGGAAAAGCGGTGCTCCAGGATGGAAACCCGCTGATAGCTGTCATAGGCAAGGTCTTTTTTCAGGTCCGGCTCTTTCAACAGCGGGGTGTCATGGACGCCTGTCATTTCAGATGCCTTCGCGCCCCCTTCGGTGACGTAGTGGTGATAGTATTCCGGACGCCTTGTGAAAGTGGACTGGAAATTCGTAAGCTGTTCCTTAAGGTCCCAGCTCAAAAGCCGTCCGCCACGGTCAGGGTCAAAAATCAGTTTCATTTTTTCCGTGTTGACAATCCATTCATCCCGGCCGTCCAGATCCATGTCTGTAGCAGTGATACCGGCCGGTTCGTTCAATGTCTTCTCCCCCGCAATGATGTTTTCAAATATGGCATTTCGAAGGTGAGGCAGATAAATCCCGCCAAACACCCCGTGCCAATATGCGCAATTGCACTGGGAACGGTAGAGAAAGGTACGGGATTCCTCGGTATCTGCTTTCTTTGAAAGAGAGAGCATTCGGGCGTACATCAGAAAACTCTCGGGATATTTTTTCCTGAAATTACGATAGGAGCCTCCCCGGATAAATACTTTTTGCTCCGGCTTTTTCTCAAACTCCGCATACAGACTATCCAGACGCGCCTGCTGCTCCGGTTCCAGCGACCACTCCATCATCTCGCGATAGGATGCATCCGGCAGGTAGGCGAGGCCGCTGGACCGATTTTCCCGAAGAATTTTTTCAAAAGAGGTCAGTTCCAGCCAGTCTTCATTGGACTTTGCCAGTTTCAGGAAACGTTCCAGCCATTTTTCTGTATAGACCAGTTCATGGGTACCTGGCCAACTGCCGAACTTCTCCCCGTCATCAGCGTACACCACAATGGCCTCGTCATCGGACTTATTTAGAAATTTCTTCAGATATGCCAGCACTTTTTCCGGTTCAGAGAAGGGAATCAGGTAGCGGAGATCTTCGTTGATGGGAAAGAGTGTCACAGCCCGTCCCCGGTCCTCCGCCGTGTAGTAGCCACCGGGAACCCCCTCAAACCCGCCATAGTTGAAATGGGTATGGTCTACGAGGGTGTATCGGACGGCGGCGTCTGCAAGCTCAGCCACGAGACTTTGTTCCCATACCCGTTCCGCCAGCCAGAAACCACTGCTGTCCGCCTGAAAGTGGTCCAGAAGGTAGTGCTGCATCAGCTTTATCTGGGCAATCCGGTCTTTTGTGGGCAGCAGGGTCAGAATCGGCTCATAAAAAGCGCCCCCCACCATTTCCACCTGTCCCCTGTCCACCATTTCGGCAATTTTATCGAGATATTCCGGGTAGTGAGTATCCAGCCATTCCAGGAGCGGCCCGCTGTAATGGAGAGAAACCGGGATTTCCGACATTTTCTCAAAAACATTCAGAAAGGGGGCATAGCTCTGACGATACACGTCCTCAAAGACGAAATCCAGGTTTCCCACCGGCTGGTGGGAATGAAGACAAATGACAAATTTTACTTTTAGTGCCAACTCCCGTCTCCATCTCCGTCCACAAAGAAGGGGTTGGTGAAGGCAATGGGCTCTGTATTCGGATATACGATTGAAAAATTACCGCCCGGAAGAATGCCTGCTGCAATATCGGCCAATGTAGCCCCACATTCCACCACAATAAAACTGTCTGAGGATGGAACCACAACCGGAACGGTAGCCGAATAGCGGACTGGCCCGCTCTCCGTGGACAGGTCTATGGTTTGTACAACAGTCCCATCCACAACAATCCGAAGTTCATTTACCGGAATCCAGTCCGGAGCCTGTACCTTAATCGTCAGGGGAACAGTCCCCTCACTGGCCGCCACAGTGTCACCGGGCAATTTGTCTCCTGCAGTTACATCGAGAAACGGCCCGGTGGAAATAAAACTATGCCCAGCGGTAAATTCCTGGATAAAAGTATCCTCATCGTAAGGGTCTGAACCGTAATGAACCCAGGTACGGGGACTACCGGAAAACTCAGGGGCATTCACTACATACCCGCTGCCCCCACAGCCGATAAGGGCACGGCCCTCTCGGAGAATATTGAACCAATCCTGGCGAACCATCAGATATTGCCCATATTCATTCCCCGCCAGGATTTCCATCATGCCGAAATCCCCGTTGGTTGTTCCCGTACCCAACTCGGAAGTCTTCTCGAAATACGGGTCACTGAGAGTGGCCGGAACAGGCATGTTCATGGATGTGAACAATCCGGAAACAACCCCGTTGGGCAGGGGATTTTCAGCCCTGGGGTTACTCAAAATAGCGTGAATGTCTTTGTCTGAACGATTCTTGATATTGTCCAGAACAGTTGCAAAGTGACGGTTGCCGGTTTCACCGACGCCGTAGCCCTTCACGCCTTTCTTCCACTTAATGGGGAAAATGGTAAATTCACCGAAACCCTTTTGCAGAAGAGAGTCCGGGACAAAGTTCTTGACTGTGGCACCTGAAATCACACGAACGCTGTCCGGATCTATCGTAATCTTGTCTCCGGTTTCCAGTCGATACTGCCTCTCAAGGTCATCCGTATATTTATCGTAATTCGTTACCAGGTTAATATCTGCTGCAAAGATCACATCCAGTCCTTCCGCCAGCACAGACATTAAGCGGCTTCTCTTTGACACTGCACAATTGTAGCTTCCAGATGTCTTTACTGCCGGATCACAGGAAAGGTAAGGGCCGGGATCTACAATCTTGTCCATCGTGACATCAAGTGTTTCCGGAGTGGTGGTAATGGTCGTATTTCCTTCATCATCCGTAGTTGCAGATACAGATGCAGTTTCCTCCGTCAAGGCATACAGGGGACCATGGGAAAATAACATATGGTGACTTCCACTGAGCAGCCTTATCTTGCGGTCTCCATAGTAAAGGAAAAAGTTGTTGAGCGAACCCTTTGCCCCCTCTTCTTCATCACCGAAATAGACCAGGGTACCGGGATCATCCGGCAACACGGTAACCCGTGCGGGGATCAGGTTCCCGTCTACATCTTTGGAAAAAGTTTCAATGCTCCCGGAATCCGCTTGCTTAATCACCACATTACCGACAGATGCCGTTTTCCCCACCTCCACATCAATGGGGAAAGAAGTCACAGTTTCATCCCCTGTTACGTCGGGGTCAGGGTCCTCAATCACCTGATACTGGCTGAACAGGTAATTTTCCACGCCATTTCCCTGAATGCGAATTTGATACCGCCCAGGTGGAACAAGCATGGAAAAGGAACCGGAATTGATGGTCCGGTAGGTCGCAAAAGGAACCGGAATGGGAGATGCTGAGATATTGGTCCCGTCGAAGTAAGACCCCGGGAGTAATTGTTCAGCTGTAACAGTAAGCCCGCTGGAATTTGTGCTGTAGTAGATAAATCCACTCAGACCGCCCACCTCGCTGAATAGATTTCGTGGGTTTTCCGGCGCATTATCCAATTTGCCAATTGCATAAAAAGCGGCTGAATACTGGCTGTTCGCCCGTTTGGAAACAACGTGCCTTACAAAAGTCAGCGATTCTCCAGGTGCCAGCATATCCCCTGCATGAGACGGCTTGCTGACGGTCAGGTATTGGCCGCCGGAACGCGTGTAAGCCCGGTTGCACCCATCAAAGGTGACTTCTACGACACCATCATCCGGAGAATAGATAGCGAGGGAGTCAAAAGGATCCGAATGCACTGCAAATGATGCAAACGGTACATAAACCGGTGTCATAATCCCCTGCGCGGGGCAGTAGCCAAGGCCTGGGGCACCAATATACGGTTTCAGATTATTTCCACCGAGAAAAACATAGTCTCCTACGGTGCGAATCGGCGCCATGATAGAACCATCATTTGACACTGTAGTTGTCACTGTGAAGTCTTCGTCATTCTTGTCGATACGATAAATCGTTTGCACTTGAAGGCCCATCGCCAGCTTCGTGACCGGGTCAACCTGAACCCCTGCAGCTTGAAGCGCACCGTCCCGATCCATAACATATCCCGTCAGTTTCAAAGATGAAGTCGCTTCCGTGAGGGTATCCACTTTGATAGACGTGTACGCTATCGGTGTACCGAGATTGCCGTTTACAACCTGAAAGATCTGATTGATATTGTCGTTGTTATAACTGTTCCGGTTTCCCAGACTGTCTACAACAATGTTTGTAATATCTATAACAGAACCTCCGGTGGGCGCCAGAAAATTCTGCTTCCTTTCACCTACCGTCCCACCGTCTACAACAATCTCAAAGTGATTGTTACTGATATAGAAATCGCCTTCGGACGCCATGGTCTTGGGGCTGTCTCCGATGAAACTATCTGCGTTATTGTCATCTACCTGGGAAATAACGCTGGCAGGCGCCGCGATCCCTGTGGAATGGTAACAACCGGAATGGTAAACAGGCACAAATAGCAGAAGCAGCGGGATTAATTTTCTCATTGAAGTGCTTTTCCTCCGTTTCCGCCCACAGGCGGTGTTGATTGGTTTCATCTGAGGTATAACGCGAAAATCAGCCAGGCCAGAACTACAACAAGGCCGGTGGCATGTTCGGAATTATGAAAAATCTGCTTGAATTCCCACTCGTCCCCACTGTTGGGATAAGGGGTCAGCCGGGGAATGATGCTGCGGACCCTGGAGAGGTAATCCTCATAGGGTTCACCAAACAGCCCCTTCAGCCTTGTGGTTTCCACCTTTATTTTGTGGGGAAGATAAAAACCGAAGAATCCGAGAAGAACAACAAGCAGGAGATACCAATTCTGGCCGGCAACAGATAATCCGGTAAAAATCAGAAATGAGCCCAGATAGAGCGGATCCCGGATATATGCATAAGGCCCGGCCACCACAAGTTCCTGGTTTTTCATCAGGTAGCCGGCTGCCCAGAGGCGAACCAGTTCTCCTGAGACAACCAGCAGTCCCCCGATCAGGAAGGTCAGGAGCGTGGGATTTGCCAGGTAATACAACAGAAATACAATGACCAGCAGCGCCATATTGCGCCATGTCGGCTTCTTAATCCAGTTTTTCTTTACAATGGGAATGTCATTCGTGTTCGGACTCATGGAGCCCCCCTTCATGTTTTATGCAGAAGGGATTATAGCACAGCAAAGCCCGAAGACCAGCCTGCAAAGCGATTTTTTCCTCTCAAACACCCTTGTTAAATGTGAATGGAAATCCCCGCAGCGAGGTGGAAGGCCTCCATCAGGGATTCACTGACTGTTGGATGGGGATGAATCATCCGGCCCATCTCCTCTACAGTCTTCCCTTCCCGGACCGCAAGGGTCGCTTCCCCTATCATTTCAGATGCCTTTCCCCCGATAATGTGAACCCCGAGAACCCGGCCGCTTCCTTTTTCCGATACCACTTTTACAAAACCGGACTTAATGCCTTCCACGTAAGCCTTGCTGTTGGCAGTCAGCGGAAAAGAGAAAGACTCCGCCTGTATCCCCTTTTTTTCCGCGGCCGATACGGTCAACCCCACCGACGCAACCTCCGGGTAGGAATACACCACCTGTGGGCAGGGGGTTACAATATCCTCATTATCTTCAATTCCAAGGATGTGATGAACCGCTTTTAACCCTTCCCTTGATGCCAGATGCGCCAGCTTCGGCGTGTCAATCACATCTCCGATGGCATAGACACCGGGGATTGCTGTTTCAAGGTTTTCATTGACTGGTACATGCCCCCGCATGGGTTCAATCCCCAGAGCATTGAGGTTCAACCCGTCTGTGTTGGGTTTGCGCCCCACAGAAAGCAGTACCTTTCCCGCCGGAATATCGTGGGATTCCCCGTCTTTTTCAAAGGAGACAATGCCGTCCACGGCCCGGCTGACCCTTGCCCTGGTATGCACCTTCACTTTCATCTTTTTCAGCGACTTCAGGAGTTCATCCGCGACATCCCGGTCCATCCCCGGCACCAGCTGATCCATCATCTCGAGAATCGTCACTGAAACCCCGAATGTACTGAAAACAGACGCGAACTCTACACCAATTACCCCTCCGCCGATCACCACCAGGCTCTCCGGCAGTGTTTCCAGAGCCAGCGCCCCGGTGGAATTCAGAATCCAGTCCCCATCCACCCGGATGTGGGGCAGGTTGGCAGAAACCGAACCGGTGGCGATTATGCAGCTTTTGAATTTCAACAGACTTTCATCATTTATCGCCACACTTTCCCTATCCCGGAATGACCCGATTCCCCGGTACAAGTCAATGTTGTTTTCCTTCATTAGATATAGAATACCCTTTGTCAAGCGGTCCACTACCCGGGCTTTCCGTTTGAAAAGCCTTGCCGTATCCAGCTGAAAATCGGGAACCGTTAGCCCGAAATCCTTTGCGTAGCTGATTTTCCGCATCAAAACAGCAGTTTCAATCAGGGTTTTGGTGGGGATACAGCCCACATTCAGGCAGGTACCGCCGAGACGTTCATCCTTCTCAATAACGGCAGTTTTCAGCCCGTGTTTCGCCCCGTAAATTGCGCTTACATAGCCGCCCGGCCCCGCACCAATCACAATCAGATCATAGGGTTTCATGATAGCTCCTTTCCGTAAAACCCGGATTCCACCCTGAATCGGCAGAAGCGGGTGAGTATCCGCCTTCCGTTTGCTTATATCACAGGAAAACATCAATTGAAATTTTTTTGAAACATTTTCAACAGAGTTGGTGTACTATATCAATAGTACAGCAGTACAGGAGGTGACTGGTGATTATAACAATTGATGAACAAAACCCGGTTCCAATCTTCCAGCAGATCATTCGCCAGGTCAAAATGCGGGTGGCATCGGGAGAACTGACAGCCGGGTCTCCGGTCCCGTCCATTCGGGAACTGGCGGTTCGCCTCAGTATTAACCCCAACACCGTGGGGAAGGCGTTCCGGGAACTGGAAAGGGAGGGTATTATCGTGATGAAGAGAGGAATCGGCGCATTTGTAACGGAAGAACCACCAAAGGAATTCGTAAGCGGGTTCAGCAATACCGTTATTGACAACAAGGTTCGGGATTTGGTCAAGACGGCAAAATCCCTGAATGTGCCAAAGAAATCCGTAATTGAAAAAGTCAATGTGGAATTTGATGGGGGTAACAGATGAACACACAAGCTATTCTGGAAATCGATGGGCTGTCCCAGGCATACAGCCGGAACCTGTTCAGAAAAACACAGGTGTTCAATGACTTTTCGCTGTCACTGGAGCCGGGTAAAATCTACGCCCTGCTGGGGCGAAACGGTGCCGGGAAAACCACTCTTCTCAACTGTATACTGGGCCTTCTGGCCTACAAACCAGGGGAAATCCGCTTCAAAGGCGAAACCATGCGGCCGGGAAATTTACACCGGTTTCTTCAGAAAATCACTTCGGTGCCGTCTCCCACGGAAATGTTTCCCACCGTTAGCGCAAACCAGTACATGGATTTTTTCCGGAAAAACTATGACAACTGGGACAAAGAACTGGAAGCCCGGATCAGAAACATGTCTGATTTTGACTGGACAAGGCAGATCAAAGCCCTTTCCACCGGCCAACGGATGCAGGTGCTCCAGGCACTGGCACTCTGTCCGGAACCGGAACTCCTCCTTCTGGATGAACCCCTCGGGGTAACAGACCCGGTGGTGCGGAAGTATTTTTACAAAAACCTGCTCTCTGTAGTGGCAGAACGGGAAACAACCGTAATCATCGCCACACACCTGATCAACGAAATTGCCAACCTGTTTGACGAAGCCCTCTTCCTGAAAAACGGCTGCCTGATCATGCGAAAGGGCATGGCGGAAATGCAATCGGATTATCAAAAATTCATTTTTGACAAGCTGCCGGATGTAAAGATTGAAGGAGAAGTCGGCCGAATGATCGGAGATGCTGCCCTTTTAAGCGAGAACCCGGAAAAAACAGAGATGGACTTGCAAACCCGGGGACTGAAATTCAAACAGGAAACACCCTCCATTGAGGACGTGTTCGAGTCATTTGCATAGGTTCAAGAGGAGGACAAAATGATTGAACTAATTAAATTACATTTCAAAAACAAGCAGCATTCTCTGATACAGATCACATTAATTCTCTTATCTATTATGCTTCTCGGCGTCGCAATCCAGCTCATTTCCTGGAAAATGGGACACCTTGACACAAATACAATCAAAATTCCAATGTTCCCGGTAGGCCCCTGGATCGGAACACTTGGTGGCCTTTTTGTATTGGCCCGGGGGAGAAATGGAGAAGGGAAATTTCTGTCCCGCTTACCCATGACAAAATACGAGGTTTTTCTCGGAAAAGTCATCTTTCTGGCCATTCTTTATGCCGTCCTTGCCGCAACGCTTTTTTCGGCAGCCTGGCTCATTGCGGGTGTCGTGAAACTGCTCTATCCTTCTCTCCATTTTTCCGGCATCCCCACTTTTCAGGGGCTTGGTCAGGATTCCTTGAGTTTTTTAAAACTTACGGCCCCATTCCTGTTTCTCGCAGCACTGGGCTTCTGGCTGCAGAAATGGTTCAGTTCCGATACTGCGAGAAACCTGCTGGTTCTCGGAATACTGGCAATTACCATTGCAATCCCCATTCTCACAATGCTCCTCTCTCCGAATCATCTTCTCATATTGACCAACAATAGTATTGCCAGGTTTTTCGAGCGCTTTCACGGCCCCCTGTTAGCGGGATTGGATCTGGCTCTCTTCTTCGGGGCAATGGGATTGTACCGACTTCGCCACTTCCGTAATTTCTGAGCTGAATTCTTGCAGGCATAAAAAACCGCCCGCCAAAAGGCGGGCGGTTTTCATTGTAAGGTCAACGGCTGAAAATCAGAAAATATAACGAAGGGACAGTTTCCCGTAGAACCACCGGCCTGTGGTATCTCCGTACACGTACGGCTGATGATCGTCAAAATTCTGATAATTGGCTTCCGCCAGGACAGACAGGTTATCGTTGATGATGAAATTCAGGTTCAAATCGAACTCATAAGAGTCTGAGTGCAGATCTGAGTAGGTATTCACCTCCGAGTATCCCGCGAAGTCCAGCTTTCCAATCTGATCCATCGGGCCAACCCAGTTTGTCAACGGGTCAAAATCCATCCTGGAATTGTTAATGGCGGTTTTGAAAGAGACGGCAATGTTCTGGAAAGGTCTGGAATCCAGGGTGAAGAAATAGCTGTTCACCGTGCTGTAGTTTGTGGTCAAATCAGTCGCGCTGCCATAGTGCATACATCCCCCGACACCGTCAGGGTTAATTTGACCCGCTCACCCATCCATGACCGGCACGGAAAATACAGCCTCCTGCTTGTTGAAGCTGTAATCGTAACCGATCGTTAATACCGTCTTGTCGTCCAAAACATAGAACAAACTCGTCCCCGCCGTTCTTCCGGTGAGGTTCATCGTGTAGGTATTTAATTCGTTATTCTCACCGTTTCGGAAACTGGCATACATATTGAATGACGCCTTGTCTGAAAAACGGTAACTGAGGTTGCCCCGGACATTCATATCCTGAGACGGCATGTTGCTTGCTTCCCCGATTACCTGGCGCTGCAAATAATAAATCAAGCCGTTTCCGGGAAATGGTACATAGGCGTTTGCAGGATCTTCGTTGATGCCCAATGCGTTCTCAAAAGGATGATCAATGGACTCAAAGGACGCCATCAGGTTTGTCCTGAGATCCCCATACCGCCCGTCCCAGCGAACCTTGAACAGGCTTGAAGTCGTGTCAGTGGACCCGTCTTCAATGTTTACAACCGTGTTATCCCGGTCTGTCTGTTTATAACGGTAACTGAATGTAAATCGGTTATTGCCATCCATTTTGTAGATTGCCCGGAGTTTTACATACGACACATCCCGGTTGTAAGCAGAATACCGGGTCCAGGATAATGGCTGGCCGCCACCGGGCCGTCCGTCCCGCCAGGCCGGAATGTCAATAAAAATGTCATCGTTATCCATCGTGTAATAGGACAAAAATGCATCCATTACGAGGTTGGTCCTACACTTGTGGGACCAGCGAAATGAACCGGTAGAGGTGGTCAGATCCAAGTCTGTGAAGTAATTTGTCAGATCCGAATAGCTGGCACCAGCCACAATCCTGTCCTTGTCCCCCACTGTACCTTCAACATGCACTTCATGGGTGGATTTCTTGTTGTCATTGTTGAATCCGGTGGGAAGGACTTCACCGCCGTACAGCGTCCGGCTGGCAAATTCATCAATCGCTCCGCCGTTTGCCGGGTGCCTGGGCCGATCAATATAAAAACTGGTCTGGTCAGCGCCATTGTTGAACTTTGAATAGGTATACTTGTAGCTGACATCAAATTTGTTCACTTTCGCATGAACCTTTGCCCATACATCGTATGCGTTCTCATCCAGCTTTGCGCCCTTTGTCTGCACATGGCAGGTATCGCAATGGGACAGCTGCATCATCTGATGATAGCCGTTGCGGGCCTGCGCCCGGAACCCCACCTGGATATCCGAGGGGATTGAGGTGTTCAGCTTGATGTCAAACACCTGACGGAAATCTTCATAGGTTTTGTAAAATTCCTCACCCGGGGTATAGTCCACACTTGTCAGCTCTTTATGCGCCGGAATCGTTCCTGCCTGGTCTGCGGCTTCCCGCCAACTCATGTTGGACAGGCTGTCGTGGCCCAGCTTGTGCAGAAACTTGTTGTAAGTCGTGGTACTGGTAAACCAGTTCCCCTTGTTGATGACCAGCTTCATCTTCAAATCTTCATTGCTGAAGAGTGCCAGGTCCAGGCGATATTTCAGGTCTCCCTTCGTGTCCATGGTACGTAATTTAAGCATTCCATTGATCTTGGTGCTGGATTCCGAATATTCTGAAACCTGGTTGTGATCCTTGCTGGCATCACTGCCTCGAACCCCGATTTCCACATAATTGGATGAGTCTACATGGTCTCCTGCCAATGCCGGCCAGGCAATTAACGGCAGGCAGGCCAACAGAAAAATAGCAAGTTTCTTCATGTTTTCCTCCTCACCTGGTTAATGCCTTGCCCTGGGCGCTTCGCGCCTCAGAAGGCAGGTCAGACCCGTGTACTCTCGTGTGACACTGGGTGCACTTGGTCAAAAATCCCCGTTTGGAACCCGTCAGCGTAGACGTGAACGGGCCGCGATCCGGATGGTTGTGAGGAACAAAATCCCCTTCGTAACCCGGCAGAGCGGTGTGGAAGTGCATCTGGTGACACTGCAGGCACAGGAACGGTTCATTGGCCTTCAGCAAGTTGTTGGCCACGCTACCATGTGGATCATGGCAAATCATGCAGTTCTCTGCCACTGGCGCATGTTCGAAAACAAACGGCCCCCGATACTGGGGATGACAGGACAGGCAGGTTTCGTTCACCCGTTCCGGCATGGTATTTTCCGATGCCACATCTTCTGAGCCATCAAACTTATGACAATCGACGCAGGTCATTCTGCCTTCCTTCACCGGGTGGTGAGACGGCAGATACATCTTTGCCTTTACATCCTGATGGCATTTCAGACACAATTGGTCTTCATACTCTGCCAGCGAGCCTTTATAGGCCGGCTGATGAACCTTGTGGCAATCGGTACACCCGATTCCATATTCCATTACATGTTTTTCCTTAAGCCCGTGGACAACATCTGAATGGCAGGACAGACAATTCTGTTCCAGCTTTTTCATATTGTTCTCCGGGCCCGCGATCAGCGTCGGGTCTTCACTGTCCATATGGGCCTGTCCGGAACCGTGGCATGCTTCACATTTGAAACCGTCACCCTTCTTAAAAAAGGTGCTGTGGAAGCTTTTGTTAAATGAAGCCACAAGTTCTTCATGACACCCCGCACAGGACTCATCTCCAACGAGATCGCCCCCCGCACCGGCATAGGCAAGCGGCATTGCGCAAACCAACACCGTCATGAGAAATAATTTCGCCTCCTTCATAACCTCTCCATTTTTCGTTTTTTGGTTAATGAAGTTAATACATACAAATCCTACCGCGCACTGTTGACCTTGTACGCACTTTACCAACTCCTCTTTTAATATGCAAGAACTTTGTGAATATTAGCATATTATGATATTCTTTTGTTATAATACCCGCCCTGGCAGGTTCCCACCTGGATCCAATCTTTCTTTTTCCTTGCTCCCCTTTTATCTCTGGTTTATAGTTGGACAGCTATGATAACGGAAGGAGCAGAGCAGTATTACAGGATTTCGGAATGGGGTGCCGGGTTCTTCCACGGGGACCGGCTTGGCCATCTCTGGCTTACCCCTACCAAGGATCCGTCTATCAAACTAGACCTCTACTCCCTTGTAAAAGACTTGGGACGGCAGGGATACGCCACACCGTTGAAATTCCACTTCCCTCAGATGCTGGACTATTCCATTTCCAAGTTGTCCGGGTCTTTCAGCCGGGCAGCCCGGGAATTCCATTATTCAGGCACTTATACCCCGATATATCCCATCAAAGCCAATCCGGCAGCGGAAGTGGTCAAAGCCATACTTGCTGTTGGCAAACAGGCCGGTATCGGGCTGGAAGCCGGCTCCATCCCGGAACTTGCCGCCGTCATGTCTGTGGCGGAAAAAGAAACCCCCATTGTCTGTAACGGCTATAAAGATGAAACATACATGCGCCTGGTTCTGGCCGCCGCAAATCGAATGAATCGGGTCTTCCTTGTAATTGAGAAATTTTCGGAGTTGCAAATATTTGCCAACCTGGTGAAAAAGCTGAATCCTGCACAGATCCCATTTATCGGAATCCGCGCCCGGCTCCACACAAAAGGCACTGGAAAATGGGAAGAATCCGGTGGCGATTTTGCAAAGTTCGGCCTCACCGCTTCAGAAATTGTGGACGCATGCGGTTTTCTTGAAAAAAACGGCTTGTTAAATCGTTTAATTATGCTCCACGCCCACATCGGGTCCCAGGTCACCCATACCCGGAAGATTAAAGACATGGTGGAAGAAGCCGGAATGATTTACGCGGAAATGATCCGAATGAATGTTCCCATCAAAATCGTGGATCTCGGTGGGGGGCTGGGTGTGGATTATGACGGCAGTCGTTCCTCCGGCGAATTCAGTATCAACTACACCGTCACTGAATACGCCAACAACCTGACCTTTCACATGAAAGGCGTCTGCGAACAACAGGAAGTGCCGGAACCGGAACTATTTACCGAAAGCGGCCGGGCGATAACCGCTTACCACAGCATGTTGATTGTTGATGTCATGGAGAAGCATACCCTCTTTCAGCCCATGTCGACGAAAAAAAGAACTGAAGAAAATGACAAGCTCCTGGTGGATCTGATGGAAACATTTCAACTGATGAACGCACGCAATCTTGTGGAATACTTTCATGACGCCGTGCACATGAAGGAACAGCTCCATACACTTTTCAATGTCGGGGTACTGTCCCTGAAACAGAAGGCGGCCGGGGAACAGATTTTCTGGAATATCGTCCGGAAAGCCATTTCGCTGGCACCCCGAATGGATCATCGGCCCGAAGAATTTGAGAATCTGGACTCTCTCCTGGCTTCCAAATACGTCACGAATTTTTCTACTTTTCGCTCCGTCCCGGATGCAGCATCAATCGGCCAGATTTTCCCTGTCGCACCGATTCATCGCCTGCGGGAAATCCCGGGAGAATCTGCCATCCTCGCGGACATTACCTGCGATTCAGACGGTAAAATCACCCGGTTCGCAGACATTAACACAACCCGAAATACCATTAAGTTCCATCGATTGAAGAATGAAGCCTACTACCTTGGCATTTTTCTCACCGGTGCCTACCAGGATGCCATGGGCAATGCGCACAATCTTTTTGGAAAGCCGGACACATTTTTCCTTGAAGTCACCGGAGACAATACCGTTGAAGTCCGACAGCATATCCCAGGAGACAGTGTTTCCGATATGCTGGCCCGAAACGGCTATAAACCGCAACTATTCCTGGAAAAATGGGGGGACAATGCAGATATAACCCGGGTTCTTAACAATGACACCTATCTGCACCGCATCCCCCTTGAGGAGCCGGAACCGGAAACACTGCCCACCAATATCTCCATGCGGGTTCGTCATGGGGATTGCCCCCGTTGCCGGGCTGATATTACTGCTATTCTCTCAGATCTGCCAATGATCCAGAGCTTTGAGCTTGCCGGGACCCATCTGCAGCTGACAATTGCCGACAAGGAATTGATTCCACATCTGGAATCCATATTGAAGGAAGCCGGGTTCTCCGTGGAAACCGAACTCCCGGATGAGGAATAACACCATGTGGGCGGATACCCATTGCCACCTGGACGCGAAGGAAGAACTGAATGAAAATGACATCAGACAGGCGATTTCCAAGGGCGTAAAACGCTTTGCCATCGCAGGCGTCACCGGCTGCAGTGGGGAATCCCTGCACCTGGCGAAAACATACCGGGAAATCTACCTGATGGCCGGTATCCATCCACTATTCATTCATAAAACGGACGAAACCTCAATGAAACACATTCAAAAGATCGCCACCGAGAATCCAAAATGTATCGCCATCGGGGAAATCGGGCTGGATTATTATGGAAAAAACGTAAACCGGGAAAAACAAAAAACCGTATTCCGCGAACAACTTGAGCTGGCAAAGGGACTGGGGCTATCGGTATCCATCCACCTTCGTCGGGCCTTCCCCGATTTTCTGGAAATTATTCGCAACTATTCCGGGCTGATAGTTATCATGCATATGTACTCCGGATCACTGGAGTTTGCCGGACAACTGTTGCGGGTGCTGCCAGATATTTATTTCTCCTTTGGAGGGCCTGCAATCCGGGCCAACGCACACAAGGCACACAAAGTGCTAAAGGGCCTGCCCCGGGAACGAATCCTGGTAGAAACAGACTCGCCGGACCTGCCGCCGCCGGGAATGTCTCCCCCCAACGTCCCGTCCAACCTGCCGAAAATCGGTGCCGGGCTGGCCACGATACTTTGCATGAAGCCAACGGAATTTGAAACCCTTACCTGGAAAAATGCAAAGGAGGCTTTTCGGTGGTAGCACAGTTTTCACGGCTGGCCCCTATCATCGGGGAAAAAGGAGTGACGAGGTTGAGACAGTCCCGTGTCCTTGTGGCAGGCCTTGGCGGGGTCGGCTCATTCTGTGCTGAAGCCCTTGTACGATGCGGCGTCGGAACCATTGCCGTAATGGACAGTGACCGGTCCGAACCTTCAAACCTGAACCGTCAACTCTTTGCCCTGCACTCCACCCTCGGAGAAAACAAGGTGGACAGTTTTCAAAAACGGGCAAAAGACATCAACCCGGATGTCCACGTTGAAATTTATCCGCTTTTTTTGAACCGCGAGTCCAGTGGCCGAATTGACGTTACTTCTTTCGATGCCATAGCGGACTGCATTGACGCACTGGTACCCAAACTCAACCTGATTTTGTCCTGCATTGA
>QMQE01000032.1 GCA_003650445.1 Acidobacteriota bacterium
CGAGAAATTTCACCAGCATTTTCCGAAGGGAATCCCGATCCTCAATCACCAGTATCCGGCTCATAATAAAATAACCACAGTGGTTCCCACGTCCGGTGCGGATTCAACAGTGATGCTTCCTCCCAGACGGGATACGATTTTTTCACAGAGGGAAAGCCCCAGCCCTGTGCCGTTAGTTCTTGTGGTAAAAAATGGAACCAGGGCATGTTCCAGTGTTTCAGCATCCATTCCCATACCGTTGTCCTGTACGGTTATCCGAATATTTTCCCCCGACTTTTCAAAATGGGTATGTATCATGCCGGTTGGGGAAAGGTGTTCCCGACTGTTTCGAATGAGGTTTGTCAGGCATTGTTTCAGGAGAGTTCTGTCAGTTTTGAATGCAAGATCTTCAGGAGTGATCAAAATTTCAAGAATATCCGGCATGTCCGGGAAGGAATCAATAATGTCTTCTCGGAGGCTTGCTGCGGAAACGACCTGAAGGTTTGGCTGAAGGGGTTTGGCATAGAGCAGAAACTGGTTTACTACGCTGTTAATGTCCTCCACTTCCGAGAGAATCTGGCCGTTGTATTCGGCAATGGTGGGCGTGGGGGAAGCATTTTCTATCATCTGGGCATATCCTTTCAGTGTGGAAAGGGCATTGCGGAATTCGTGGGCCAGTCCGGCAGACATTTCCCCGATGATTTCCAGCCGCTTTTTCAGTTCAAGCTGACTTTTTGCCGCTTCAATATCGGTGATGTCTTCGGCCAATACAAGGTAACCGCCTTTTCCCCCGAGAAGTTCACTGACAGGGGTGGCATGCACTTTTACAATCCTTCCCCGTACCGAGTCCTGGTCAACCTGGCCTTTTCCATTGCCGGTATCTTTCAATTTGCGTATAAATTGAAAGAGAACAGGACTTTCTTTCTGAAATTGAACAATGGACTGATTTATATTCTCATCTGAAAGATTGAAAAGTTTGCGGAACATGGGGTTTGCGGATTTCAGGATTTTGAATTTGTCGAAAACCGCCACTCCGATTGCGAGGTTGTTCAGGATAATCTCGTTGAGTTTTTCCCTGATTTCCAGTTCATGAAACAATTCCTTTCGCTGGTCCAGTGTGTGGCGGATGTTCTCCAGTACAAAGTCCGGGGCTTCCCGTTCTTCTTCTCCGCGTACCACCCGCTTCAACTTTTTAATGACGATGATATAGACCGATATGATGACAAAAGCAGAAAAGAAACCCCATGCCACCAGTACTTTTAAGTTAAACCCATCCATATCTCTATCATAGAATGAATTGCGTAAATTGGCAAGTGCCAGTGGTGATGGTGAAAAAGAAAGAAAAAAGAAGGGGAGATTTGCGCTCCCCTTCTTCAGCTGCAATCAGGAAATAAATAAATCAGTTGATATTTCCACCTGCCGTCCCGGTTTTACCGGTGAGTTTCGCTTTCATCTCTTCTACCAGTTCGTAGAGAGTCGGGATGACAATCAGGGTAAGGACAGTGGAAAAGATTAGTCCGGCGATGACTGTGATTGCCATGGGCTGGCGGATTTCCGCGCCTTCTCCGAGGCCCATCGCGAGGGGAAGGAGTCCCAGAACAGTGGTTAGCGTGGTCATGACGATTGGCCGAAGCCGGACTTTTCCTGCAAGAAGAATCGCATCTCTCAGTGCCATTTCCCGTTTTCTCAAGAGGTTGATGTAATCAATGAGTACAATGGCGTTGTTGACCACAATGCCGGCAAGCATCATCAGTCCGATGAATACGATGACGGACATGGGAATGTGAAGGACGTACAGGGTGATGCCGACCCCAAACAATGCAAGTGGAATTGAAAACATGATGACAAAGGGGTGGAGAAGCGATTCAAACTGAGATGCCATGACAATGTACACCAGGAAGATGGAAAGGAGTAGGGCGTATAGAAGGGAATTAGATGATTTCTCCATTTCCTGATTCTGGCCCGATATCACGTATTCGATGTCTGACGGATGGGGAATGGAAGAGAGTTTAGCTTGAATTTGTTTGGAAAGGGCTTTCAAGCCCAGCCCGCTGACATTGGCAGAGATGAGGCCCACGCGTTGTTGATCCACCCGGCGGATTTCGCTGGGCCCTTCCACGACGTTAAAAGCTGCTACGGCAGAGAGCGGTACTGCTGGTTTCTGGCCGGGGTTGACGATGATGTTCTTGAGGTCTTCCAGTGTCTTTTTGGTGTTGTTTTTCAGTTTAACCCGGATATCAATGCGTTTGTCACCCCGGATGAAACGAGTAGGGACAAAGCCAAGGAGCTGGTTTCGAACGAGATCTGCCACCTTGACGATGTTCAGGTTCAATCTGGCCAGTTTGTCCCGGTCAAAGATAATCTGGGTTTCGGGATTTCCGGTTCGAATGTTGAGTTCCACGTCTTTCAAATCCGGTATTTCCTTCATCTTTTCCAGTGCAAGAATGGAATATTTCTTCAGTTTCTGCAGGTTGTATCCATGCACTTCCACTTCAACCGGTGCTTTGAAGGTGAAGAGTGTGGGATATTCCACCCGCATTTCGGCGTCCGGGATATCCCCGAAGATGTCACGGATTTGTGAAATTGTTTTCTGCTCGCTTTTCAGAATGTTGTCAGAGGGCTTGAGGATTACACCAATTCTTGCGGAAAATTCACCTTCATCTGCTTTTGCGTAGGAATCTTTTTCAACTCCAATGCGGGTGAAATAGGTGCGAATTTCCTTAATTTGGGACAGCTTTGATTCATAGGGGATAAGGAGGCTATCTGTTTTTTCAATGGGTGTGCCCACCGGAAAGTTCACAATTACCGTGAACTGGCCCTGATGCATAACGGGAATCAGTTCGGCATCCAGGCCGCGGAATGAGAAAAATGTTATGACAAAAGCGGCCAGAATCAAAACAACGGAAAGTGATTTGTTTGCGAGTACACTTTTCAGTGCTTTCGGGTACCATTCGTTCTGCACCCGATTGAATCCCTTGTTAAAGCTTGTGAGGACTTTGTTGAGGAAATACCTTTCCAGAGCTGTCCAGATTATGCGGCTGATCCAGACAATTCCAAGAAAAATAATATAAATTAACACAAACAATTTCCCTATCACTTCCAATGGAAAGTAAAAGAGGAGTCTGACAAGGCGAAATGGGATTGACAATAGTTTCAGCAGAAAGTTTTCCGGCAGAGGGGTGGCCAGCCCGTTGAAGGACTGGAAAGAACGGAGTGAGGACTTAAGGTCAAATCCGGTGGCTTTTCCAGCTGTCAGTTTTCTGGATGCCAGCATCGGAATGAAAAACAACGCAAACATCAGGGAGGCAATCAGGGCGAACACGACCGAGAGGGCCATGTCTCTGAAAATCTGGCCCGCGATACCTTCCACAAAGACGATGGGGAAGAAAACGGCGATTGTGGTCAGTGTGGAGGCGACAACAGCGGTACCGACTTCAGATGTGCCCCGGACTGCTGCATCCGCAGTTTCATCCCCTTCTTCCTGGCAGCGGAAGATGCTTTCCAGTACAACGATTGCGTTATCCACAAGCATACCGACCCCCAGTGCAATACCGCCAAGGGACATGATGTTCAAAGAGACGTTGAAGAATTTCATGAATGCGAAGGTGGTTACGATGGAGAGGGGGATGGTGACAGACACAATCAATGTAGATTTGATGTTTTTCAAGAAGAGGAAAAGAACAAGGATTGCCAGTACGGCTCCTTCAAGTGCATTGTCTTTCACCTCATTCAAAGCGTTTTCAATGAAGACAGACTGATCAGAAAGTAAATTGACTTTCATGTGTGCAGGGAGGGAAGTCCGGATGGTTTTCCCCTTTGAGGTGAGCATCTGGAATTTGACTCTTTTTGCGACATCTACAATATTCGCATCGGCTTCTTTGTAAATTTCCAGGATTACACATTCTCTGCCGTTAATTCGCGTAATCACTTCTCTGTCTTTGTAGGAACGGCTGACCTGGCCGATATCCTTGATTCGAATATCCACTCCATTTACCCGTCCTATAATGAGATTGCTGATCTGTTGTAGATTCTGGAACTGGTTAACCGTGCGGACAATGTATTCGGTGGCACCCTCTTTCAATGTTCCACCGGCGAGGTTTACATTCTCACTTGCAAGGCGGCTGTTCACCGTATCAATATCCATGTTCAGGCTGGTTAATTTAGCCGGGTCGACATCGACATGGAATTCTTCCTCGAGGCCGCCGCGTATTTTGACTGCAGCGACCCCCTGAATTTTGTCCAGGCGGATTTTGATGTTGTCCTCAGAAAAATTGCGAAGGTACATCAGGCTTTCTTTCTTTGAAGTCAGCCCGAAAGTGAGTATGGGATCCAATGTCGGGTCGTATCGAAGAATGACAGGCTTTCCCGCTTCTTTTGGAAGAAAAACCTGGTCCAGTTTTTCCCGGATGTCCTGTATGGCGGTGTTGATATTTGTACCCCAGCGGAATTCAAGAATGACATCAGATATTCCTGACCTGGAAATGGAACTGATGGTTGCGAGGTTGTTCACAACTGCCAGGGCCTGCTCCACTCTGCGGGAAACGTTGTTTTCAACTTCTTCAGGCGCCGCTCCTTCAAACTCGGTTCGAACGGTAATGGTGGGATAGCTGATGTCCGGCATGAGGTTCAAAGCCAGTCGTTTGTAGGATACATAACCGAAGACCACAATGGCAATGACGATCATGAAAATCGCCACGGGCCGCCGGACAGTTATGCCAAATACGGAATGATCTGTCATTTCAGCCCAACCTGACCTTCGCGCCATCCTTCAGGCCATTTTGACCGGCCACAATGACACGATCCCCCTCCTTCAGGTCTTTATTCAAGGCCTGGAAGCGGTTCTCATCCTGATATCCGGTTTTTAATTCCACTTTGCGCGCTTTGTGGCCGAGGGCGTCGTAAACAAAGATAAACTGCCGGTCATTCTGGTAAACGACTGCTTTTTTTGGAACCAGAAGGGCTTTCTCAATCGTGTCGGTCAAAAGGCGAACTTTTACAAACATGCCGGGCCTGATATTGGAGTCATGTTTGACATAAACAGTTACTTTTACAGTGCCTGTGGCCGGGTCAACCACATGAGAGATGCGTTTTACGCTGCCCTTGAAAGTCTGCTTTGCCGCCTCGCTTACCAGTTTTGCAGGCATCCCGACTTTCAGTTCCCGGACCCGTTCTTCCGGGATGAAGACGTTGACTTTCAGGAGGTCCCGATTCACAAGGGAAAATGCTTTCTGGTTCATGGAGAGGTATTGTCCTGCAGTGATGAACCGTTCGGTAATGATTCCTGCAAAGGGGGCTTTAATCATGCTTTTATTAAATTTCACCCTTGCGTTCTCAAAATCGAGTTTTTTCTGGTTGTAATTGAATCGTGTGTTGTCGTAATCTTCCTGGCTGACCAGTTGACGGTCAAACATATTTTTTGTGCGTTTGAAGGTGTTCTCGGCTTCTTTAAGGGCAACTTCCGCCTTGTCCTTGCTCAGTTTCAGCTCTTCAAAATTTACAACGGCAAGTACCTGGCCTTTTTCGACCTTGTCTCCCTCTTCCACGTTGAGTTTCTCGACGACGCCGGTGGTTTCAGCCACAATGTCTACGCTCATTTCCGCTTCAACCGTACCGGAAGACAGAATGAATGATGAAATCGGCCCTTTTTTCAGGGTTTCAACCTGGACAGGGACAATGATTTCTTTCTCGTCTTTTTTCTTTTTCTTGTCCCCACGTTTGAAGTTAACTGAACAGGAAATGGAAAAGGCTGCAAATACGATTAGAAATAGAACAACGGTTTTTTTCAATGGCTCCCTCCGGAATTTTCAAATCCGATTGAATTATACGGGGAGGGAATTGAATAGTTTCCGATCGCCTGAAGGAAATGCCGACGAAAATTGCTGGAATCAGTCCGGTTGTTGCTTCTGGTTCAGGCCTTTCAGAGCCGCCCGTTCCTCTGACAGTTCATTCAGCAGGTCTTTGATTCGCCAGTTGACAGAGCTTGCAGTGGTGGTCGCCATGATGATGTTGGTGGCAAAGGCTGGAGAATGTTTCAGTGTGTCGATGAGAGTGTTGAGCTGTTCTCCGGTAAAACCGTGGAACAGAATGACAGGCTGCTTTTTCAGTTTTTCAAATTCTTCAAGGTCAGGTTTTCTTTCGTTCATGGGAATCTCCGCTGTCTGTTAATCAGACTTTTTTGTCCTTCCACATGAGGGGGAGGACGGTGAGCATCAGAAAAAATGGCACCAGCATCATTGACATGCCAAGACGGATATTGATATCGCCGACTATTCCAATCAGGGGAACACCGACCATGCCGAAGGTGCTTACCGCAAGGAAAAGTACAGCATTCAAAGGTGCCCGCACATCATCCGGGGCAACCCGGTTCAGAAAAAAATGAATGGAAGGGAATATGGTTGCCATAAAAAGTGCCCCCAGCAGAAATGCGGTGACAGACCAGCGCATGGGACTGAAGATGAAAACAGAAAACAGTACCAGACAAATCCCACTCATTACCCTGGCGTTTGACTTTGCAGTGAATTTCCGGATCTGGCGGTCTCCGAAGAAGCGTCCCAGTGTAAAAACAATCCAGAATGCTGACAGCATCATGGCAGAGGTTTCCACTGTGAAACTGAAGGACGCTTTGAAGAAATTACCCGCCCAGACCACAATGGCCATTTCTGATACCGAATAGAGACCGAGGAGCGTAATGACGATGAGAAAGCGGCTGTGCATCAGCTTCTTGACTCCATGGAAAGGGGAGTCATCTACTCGATAGTCCGATACCGGCCGGAAAGCAATATAGAGGCCGAAGAGAATCAGAAAAGCGAGATAGGTGACGTACACGTATCGGTAGGAAAAGTTGCGTCCCAGATAGAATTTAACAAAAACCGGTGCGGCCAGGCCGCCCATTCCGAAAAAGGAATGAAACATGGAAAAATTCTGTTTACTTACAGGAAAGTGGGCGTAGATAACGGAAAAAGTCGTGATGGTAACAGCAAATGCTACGGCAATAAAGAAAATACCGGTGGTCAGTCCGGCAAGGGAGT
Organism: Acidobacteriota bacterium; assembly: GCA_003650445.1. Lineage (GTDB taxonomy): Bacteria > Acidobacteriota > Holophagae > Thermotomaculales > Thermotomaculaceae > UM-FILTER-49-7. The sequence goes on from QMQE01000032.1 coordinate 7,008, forward strand.
GGCTGGTGGCGGCAAATGCCAGGCCCACGGCCCCGGCAAAAACTGCGATTGCCGTACTCTTTCGGGTACCGATTTTTGACAACACCAGCGCCGCCGCAATATTTGCCAGAATGGTTCCCATGGAATGGGCGAAGGGGATAACACTGGATTGTCCCATGGAAATGGCAAACACCCGCTGGAATTCCACCATGAGAGGCGGCATCGTATTGAGAAACATGGACGTTAGAAAGAGTCCGGCAAACAGTATCAAGGGGCTTTGGCGTCGGTCAGGCATTCTTTTCTTCCCGCTTTACCCACCAGTATGAAAGCAGGCTGATTGACGTGAAAATCAAATATCCCAGTGCGATTCGATCTGAATATCCGAAGTGACTGAGGTCAGGCAGATATATGCCGCCATCCGGACGAACGGAGTGGATAATTCCAAACAATGTCAGGATGACGGTCGCAACCATCGTCAACACAAAGCCCTTCATTTTCCGGTGGATGAGGAAGGACACCGCACTGCCCCAGAGCATGGCGGTCAGGATGAATCCATTTCCAAGAACGGTAACGGCTCTCAGGGTGGTGGCCATGTCCGCGCTCAAATCTGCGATGCCTTTTCCCAGTGAACCCAGCAGCGAATTCATCTGGATCAGTACCAGGTCGGCAATGGAGGGAATGAACGCCAGAAGGACGGCGGATAGATCCCCTTCCGCTGTTTCAATGGATTGAGTCGCGATTTCAAATCCCACAAAAATCAGAATCGGAGATACCGCTGCGGGGGGAATAATCTGAACAATTCCGCTGATAATGCCCAGCATTGCGCCAATTCCGATAAAAAGTCCTGTGGCAAGGGTGTAGCCTGCTTTTGCTCCCATATCTTTGTATGCCGGATGGCCGATGTAGGGCGTGGTTTGTGAAACGCCGCCGCAGAGCCCGGCAAGGATGGTGGCGATGGCTTCGGTGAACAGAATCTGTGTTGTGTTGAAATCATCTCCGGCTACCCGGGCGCTTTCGGTGACATTGATGCCGCCGATAATGGTCAGAAGGCCGAAGGGCAGGGCGATGGGTATGTAGTTGAGCGCAAGTTTCATCCCCTTCAGGAAACCGAGGGTGGGATAGGGGATGTAGATACCCAATGCTGTTCCGGCGGTTATGGACCCGTGGGTATGGGGAATTAGATAAAAAAGAAGCGTTCCGGCTGCTACAGCAGCGAGAACCGGTGGAATCCGAAATGGAAGCCGTCCCTTGGCGAAGAAGGCATAGATTATGATACCGAGGGCGGTAATGCCGACAACCGGGAGCTTGAATACGTCCAGCATGGGAAAGAGTCCCAGAAGGGCGATACCGATACCGCCGATGGAGCCCAGGAGTCCGGCTCGGGGCATTTTTTCCTGAATCCATTTCCCGAAAAATGAAAACACTACCTTCATCAGGCCCATCATCACCATCACGGCCATTCCAACGTAGAGGGTAAGATTGGCATCGTGGGTCTGTAGATAAACCGGCCCGAGGACGGTGAGGGCGATCCCCACCGTGCTGGGTGTATCCAGACCCAGAGGCATGGCGGTAATTGTGTCATTCCCTGTCTTCTTGGACAGCCTGTATGCCATTATCGTGTATACAATGTCCCCGAACATGACGCCAAGGGCGGTACCTGGGATCATCTTCTTCAGAATGATGTCCATTGGAAACGCAAAGGCCCCGTACAGAATCCCGGTTAGAACCACAAGGTTGGTTACATTATCCAGCATCAGCCCGAAAAAAGCGTTGATATCTCCTTTACTGATCAGACGTTTCACATATCCCCCTTTGTTACATAATCCATTGCCGATTTCCGGTCGAACAAAACTGATTCAGGGTAAGGCAAGTGGCAAGGCGCTTGATATGGCCCTCAATCGAAAAAGCTGGTTGCATCCGGCCTCCCGGCGAGTCTGAAATCGCTTATGATTATATCGGATTGGGCCTGATGTTTCACGGAACAAATCGTTTCAGATACAAAAAAGGGGCCTTTCGGCCCCTCTTTTGTGGATGGTTAACTGAATGAATCAGTGAACGCCAATAGGATGTGGGTCTCCACCCGGATCGGCTTGTGTGTAGCCGTCGGTGCGGATGTTACCCAGAAGCAGTAGCCCCACGGCATGGGGTGTAGCCATAGAAGTGCCGGACATTGTTGTGGTTCCGCCACCCTTTTTCAGAGAAAGAATATTGAGACCCGGTTCCGCATAGTCCACGGGGGGAACGCCCCAGTTGGACCAGGATGTCAGCAGGTCATTCTGGTCAATTGCGGAAATTGTATAAACATTTGGTGCATTGACACTAGCGGGAGAATCATTGGCAGCATCTGCGCCGTCGTTCCCGGCTGCAACCGCGAATGCGCAGGTTTTGGCAGCATTCAGCACTGCGTCGTTGATGGCCTGGCTGTAACTGCCGCCGAGGCTCATGTTTGCAACGTCACAGGAAGATGCATGGGCGGCCACATAATCGATTCCGGCAATAACATCATCCCAGGTTCCGCTACCCCTGCGGTCCAGGACTTTTACTGCCACTACGGTTGCACCGGGGGCAACACCAATTACGTCAATGTTGTTGTCGATAGCTGCAATCGTACCGGCCACGTGGGTCCCATGCCCGTTGTCGTCATCGGGAGATTTCCCTTTGGCAAATATAACGCTGTCAGTAACATCTACGTTCAAGTCGGGATTGTCAAGGTCAATACCTGTGTCGATAATCCATGCCTTGCAGTAGTTACCGGCCGCGCCACCATTGATTCGGGTAATTCCCCAGGGAGTGACCTGTGCCGGTTCACCGCCATCTCCGCCGCCATGACCGGGATGGGACGGCTTGGCAATGGCATAGCAAACGCCATTTGGTTCATAATAGGCGATATCTGGGTTTTCCTCATAGAGCTTGCGTGCGGCATCGGCGGTCATTTTTGCTGAAAAACCGCGAACTGCCTTGCCAAACGTATGACGGATAGTCCCTTCATAATGACGAGCCAGATTTTCCGACCGGGTACGAACGGCGGCTTTTGTCATTGCCTTATTGGAATACACGAAAATGTAACTCTGGCTGGCAATATACTCCGGCATGTCCTGCACACGGACGACGGTATTGCCGGTGGTACCTACCTCTCTGGCAAAAAGAAATGATCCTGCCAGGAAAATGGCTGCCATAACAACGAAACGGGTTTTTTGAGAGTTCATACTACCTCCTGATTGATAACTTGGTGTCAGTTTATCGGTCGGAAAGGGCTTCGTCATGCCACTTAAGGCATGAATTAGGTGGGAAAAAGAGGAGAGGGTATGTGGAGTCGGTCATACTTTTTTAATACTTATAGATTCAGGGAAGAAGATGGTAGCGGTATCCCTTGGCAATGGCCTCTGACCGGTTATGAACAGAAAGTTTCTGGTAAATGTTGTAAAGGTGAGTCTTGACTGTCTGAAGCGACACGCCCATTCTGTCGGCAAGTTCCTTATTGGAAAGATTCATAGCAAGTAACCTGAGGACATCCCTTTCTCTGGGAGAGAGGATACGATCCGGTGCGCGGCCTTCGGGGAGGCCATGCTCTGAAATGACAAAATGATTTCGTAATGCTTTGGAGACTTCCATTCGTCCGGCCCAGATTTCACCGGCGGCAACTTTACCCAATGCATTGGCCAGCACTTCTTCATCAATTTTATCAGGAAGAAATCCCCGAACGCCCTTCAGTAATAAATTTGCTTTTTCTTCAGATGTGAAATTTGTATTGAGAAATACAATACAGGATTCCGGGTAATACGTTTTGAAGCGGTGGAGGACTGTATTCAGGGCCGTAAGTTCTGTCAGAGCGCATTCCGCACAGATAAGGAAAATACTGCCGGTGGGTTTTTCAGTGTGTAAGAATATTTCGCTGAGATGTCGAAAATGGGAGGCAAAAACAAAATCCGGGTGTTTTTCGGTGAAATGGAGCAATCCTTCCCGAATAAAGTTGTGGTTGCAGACGAGAGAAAGGGTTGCCAGGGGGGCTGGTGTTATGGTTTTTGAATTCTTCAGCACTTCCTTTCGCTTTTTCATCGCAGTTTCAATTGCGGCGAGGACGTCACCTGTGGAAGCGGCCTTTGACAGATAATCCGACGCACCTTCTTTCAATGCCATAACGGCAGAATTGTAATTGGCGTATGCAGTGATTAAAATCGTCTGAACGGTGGGGAATTGTTCATGAATGGCCTTGTTTAACAGCAAGCCGTCCGTTTCACCTTCCATTTTTAGATCAAGGAGCGCAATATCACATTCATTGTTTTGCAGTTCATGCAGGGCTTCTGAAATGCTTCCCGCCTGTCTCGTCGTGTATCCTTCATCTTCCAGAAGGTAGGAAAAGCTGCTGCGCACAACCGGGTCATCATCAACAATCAGTATGTTACCCATTGCCATGGATTTCCTCCATCAAAGGTAGTTGGATAACAAAACAGGTTGCCATGGCTTCACTCTCCTCCAGAAAAAGCTCTCCGTCATAGTTTCGGATAATATTATAACTGATGTTCAGGCCAAGTCCGACTCCACGTTTCTTTTTTCTTGTAAAGAATGGCTCAAAAATACGATTTCTGATGTCTTCAGAAATGCCTTCCCCATTGTCAGATATGCGAATTCGAATGGCCAAATCGTCTATGTCAGTTTGAATGTGGATTGTGGTACAGGAAGCCTCCATGGCATTTCTCAATAGATTCAAAATAACCTGTTCCAGTTGGTGAGCTGAAACAAAAACCTGCCCGTTTGCTTTGAGTTCGGAGCGGATATCTGGGCCATTGTCCCCTGCCACTGCTGCAAAACGTTCAATTGCCGAGTGAATAACCGGGAGAAGCTCGGTAGGGGTGCCGTCGATTTCATCTTCACGGAAAAAGCGAAGAAGATTTCGGGTAAGTGTTTCGATTCCGTCCAGCTCCCGGTGAATCATGGTGAACATTTCCCTGTCTCTGTCTGTGAGGGAACTGGACCCCAATTTTCGTTCTATAGGAGTCAGGCAATTTCGCACTACCCTTATCGGTGTGAGTATTTCATGGGAAAGCTCTGCTGCGATACGGCCGGCTGAGACCAGTTTCTCCCTGATGAGTTCTCTTGAACGGAGCACCTCCTTTTCTTTTTCAATTTTCTGGATATTCCAGTACAAATTATTGAGTACTTCGTGGAGTGAATCAAGGTCATCCATTGTCCGGGTCTGGTCGGCGGGGATAGAGAGACGGCCGGAAATCTTTCCTACAATATTGAGCAGGAAATGAAGTCGCTTATTGAATGATTTACGGGACTTGGTAAGATACAGGGCCATTAGCAGATTTGTAAGTAAGAGAAAGGCGACGAGGCTCCATAAAATGTTCTGAGAAGCAAAGGAGTGGTTTTGCTCGGCAGTCAGACGGAGAAGGAGGCCGGTGCCGGATGTTGCAGAAGAAACAAAACTGATAACTTCCAGACGATGGCCATTCGCCCGAAACCGGACCAGTCCGGTATTAAGGGAAATGTCACTTATCGGAAACCACGGTGGGGCCATGTGGTCTTTGAGGCTGAAAGCAGAAATCTCAACTGGAAGCTGAAGAAGGGTAGATAACCGGGATGTAAAGCTGCCGGATAGATGGCGAGCCATTACCAGATACCCTTCCGGTTCAGGGGCTTCCTCGGTTTTGGCCTCATGGGCAATGGGGTGGGATTGTACATAAAAAGGCATTCTGTCGAGGAGATAAAAACCATCCATGCGGTAGCCTTGAGATTTCAATATATGAAAAAGACAGTCCATGCTTGTGGACTGCATGGCTGGTGTAAAATCCACTTGAAAACTGTCTCTCGCTGTTTGTGTAAAGAGCATGTTGCCATTTTTGTCCAGAACAAGGATTATATCCATGTTGTAATCGTCACAGGTACCATCCGGCAGGTTTTTCTGTTCAAACTCTTTTGTCCAGTTATGGACAGCGTCTGCCATTTCGTCCCAGTCAGCCCAGTCACTGCATAGGAGATTCAAGTCACTGTTTCCATACCACAACGCGGAAATGGCCCGGCGGGACAAGTCCACTGCCTCCGCATGGTTGTGTTGTCGTTGCAGACTGGGCAGGATGAAGAAGTGTGTAATGAGTACGGCAAGGGACTGGAGGGCAATGAGTGAAACAGGAATCCAGAGAATCGAGTAAGAATGCCCGGGTAGGGATTCTTTCTTCATGGCTGTATCGGAATGGCGACCGGTTGCCATATTTTGACCGGTGTCTTTCCATTGTACAAGGCAGGTGAAAATCTCCATCTCATTACTGTTTTCAGTGCCTGGCTTATGGCAGCCCCGTTCTTTTCATCTTTTCGCAGGTGACTTTCGAGATAGAAAGCATTTTGAACAAAACCGGTTTCATCAATGTAAGCATTGACAAGAATAAAACCTTTCACCTTTTTGAAAACACCTTTTTTTTCCATAACTGCAGCCGGATGGACAATGGGCTTTGCAGGTGTCACCATGTCGGAAAAAGGGACCTGATCGCCGGGGTCTACCCTTTTTAATGAAGCAATTTCGTGTTTCATCAAGTCGATTTTTTTCTCCATCTCTTTCTTTTCTTTCCTGAGTGAAGCCACTTCGTTCTGGGCCTCCAGCATATCGGAAACGAGTTTTCTGGATGCATTCCCTTCCTGGTTCATGTTGCTTTGAAGTGTCTGAATCGTTCGCTGCAATTTCAAGGCCTTGTCCTGATATCCCCGTATGCCGGCTTGAGCTGCCTCAAGCTGGGCTTTTATCTCCTGACTGGTCTTTTGTTCTTTGGCCAGTTTCTTTTCCACAGCCTTCCGAAGCTTTTCTGTCTTATTGATTCTATTTTCAAACTTGCGCAGATTTCCTTTCAGGGCACTTATTTCCTGATTTTTCTTGTCAATATCCTGTTTCAGCCTGTCGAGAGAGGCCAGCAGTTCTCCTTTTCCCTTACTGGAAGTAGATAGACGGGCTGTCATTTTATTCAGTTTCTGCTGGATTTCTTTCAGATTATTTTCCGCTGTCGTTTTTTCTGTTCGACTTGCAGTCAGTTCATTGCTCAATTCTGCGGTTCTTTTCTTTTCCAGCAGAAGTTGATGGTACAAGAACCCGGCAGCAGAAAGCGTCCCTGCAAGGAGGAAAATCATCAGAATGGGAAGAAAAAGTCGTTTCTTCTGAGGCGTGGGCTTTCCCCGCTTTTCTTCCGGAGTCCGGATCTTTGCGGCCTGCCTGAATTCAAATTCTTCCAGTGGCGTGTGTTTTTCACTCATCAACTGTGATTATACCCCGGGCAATCAATTCTGCAAAAATGATTTTTGCCCTTTCTTCCGGAATGGGGGAAATTTTTATGATGGAATTAATGTCCCATTTCCCGTTGATTCTGGATACCAGAAATCCTTCTTCCGGGGAGAGATTCTGATTCGCCAGGTCGTTCAATGAGCATGCCAGCTGAGGGATTGCTTCACCTTTCCGGATCGTCTGCTCCGCCTTGTTTATCAGTTGTGAGAGCTGTTGCCGGATGGGGGTTGAACTTGGATATTTCACAAGGAAGGATTCTGCCATGAGATAAGGCTCAATAAAACCGGATGCCATCAAGGCCTTTATTTTCGGGACGACCTCTTCAGCAAGTGCATGTTGCAATGCCTGTTTCGGTTGCTTCATTCGAATCAATCCGTTTTCGTAGCATTCAAACAAATTCTTGAAAACAATAAATTTTGAGGAACGAAATTCCATTGTTATATCATCAATACTCTTCTTCCCATCCAATGCACGGAGTAGCTTTGTGAGGTTGGAAGAGAGGGGAAGTGCGTTGATGACCCGGATGGCATTTGTAACGGGGATATACTGGCCGTTGGGGATCTTTCTTCTTATTCTGGCCCATTCGTCCACTCGGCGAACACCTTCAAGGATGATGCTTGTGACGTCAAGATTGATATCAATGAATTCTTTACTAAGGCTTTCTCCATCTCTGAACTCAAATTCACCGGATTCCCAGAGGAAAATATCAAACAGGGACTCCTGAGCCTTGATTTCAAGGAACATCCGAATTTCAGAAAGGCTGAGAATGCTTTCATCTACCAGTAGTTTTCCAAGCATCTGCTCGTTTTTTTCCTGGGTTTCCAGCAATTCTTTTAAACCTTCTTCCGTTATTTTACCGTAGCTGATGAGGAACTGGCCGAGATATTCCCGGGGATTAGTGGACGAAGTCGCAACGATTTGCCCGTCTTTGAAGAAAATTTGTTTTTTGAAACGTTCTCCGGTGAGATGAAGTGCACCTGTTTTATGGCCATGGTGAATCCATTGCAACACATCGGCAATGGCCATCAGATTGATTTTGCCCTTCAGCTCTGACTGCATTTTTTCCCCTTTTTCTTAGGCCAGTCCCGGATAATTGTTTGCCTTGCACGGGAAATAGCCAGTGAGCAAGGGGGGACATTTCTGGTTATCGTGGAGCCGGCGCCAACATAGGAATTCTCGCCGATTGTCACCGGCGCCACCAGCTGGCTGTCCGAACCGATGAAAACATGTCTTCCGATTTCCGTGTGGTGCTTTTTTTCTCCGTCATAGTTACAGGTAATGGTACCGGCACCGATGTTGCTCTCTTCTCCGATTTCAGTATCTCCGAGGTAACTGAGGTGAGAGGCTTTGACGCCTTGATGAAGGGTGGCTTTCTTTGTTTCCACAAAGTTTCCTACCTTGACACTGGCTTTCAGTACGGTTCCGGGCCGGAGGTGGGCCATTGGACCGACGGAGCAGTTGGCGCTGATTGTAGATTCTGTAATGACAGAGTAGGGCTTGATTTGACAGTTTTCCCCGATGGTTGTGTCTTGGATAACGGTTCCAGCTTGAATGACACAGCCGGATTGAATTTTTGTATCCCCGAGAATATGCGCGGGGCCATAGATGCATGTGTCCGGTTCAATCTCAACTGCTTCTTCAATGCGAACGCTTTCCGGGTTTAAAATAGTGACACCGGACAACATCAGGTCGTGTTTTTTCCGATTCACTGCTGTCTGGTCAGCAGCCGCAAGTTGCGCGCGATTATTTACCCCGAGAAAATCATCGGGATTTTCGGCAGTAAAGACCCGGATATTGAATCCTTTTTCAGCCAGAATAGCAGGGAGGTCGGTGAGGTAATACTCATTTTGTACATTATGATTCCCAATGGAATGTATAAATTCAACAAGATGTCTGGCCCGGAAGACATAAACTCCACCATTAACAAGGGGAATGTTTTTTTCTTCAGGGGAGGCATCTTTTTCCTCAACAATTGAAACAAAGGTATTTCCGAAGCTGACAATCCGGCCGTAACCGGAAGGGTTTTCCGGTTTGAAGGCCAGAATGGCACAATCAACCTCTTCGGTTTGAGCTTGTTTCAGAAATTGAGAAAGTGACTCGGTACGCAGAAGAGGCAGATCTCCCGGCAGAACCAGGACATAGCCATCGAAATTTTTGTAGAAGGGAAGGGCGCAGCTTGCCGCGTGTCCGGTTCCTAGACGCTCGTTCTGGTGGAAAAGCGAAACATCCGGATAAAGGGCATGGATTTTTACCTTGGACTGATTAAAGTTTTTTCCGAGAACAACAGCCGTCTTTTCCGATAGGGGCCCTACTGCCTGACAAACCCGAAATAGAATGGGTATTCCGGCCACCTCGTGGAAAACCTTTGAAAGCTGTGACCGCATCCTTGTTCCTTCGCCAGCGGCAAGAATCAGTGCTCTGGTTTTCATGAAAGACCTCTATGATTTGGTTAGATTTTCCTGTAATTCTGCGAAGATTTCATCCCTCTCTGCATGGAGTTTGTTGGCAGGGTTCAAGGCAATTGCTTTCTTGAGAAAATTTATTGCTTTCTGCTCTTCTCCCTTTCCAGCTTTGGCAGCGGCTATGGCATAAAGAAGAACGTCATTCTTTGGGTCTTTTTTCAACAGGGGTTGGAGGAGGGCCAGGGCTTCTTCAAACTGTTTCTCATTGAAGAGAAAGATTGCTCTGGCAAAAGGGTCAAACGATTTTTCTGTTTCAGGTTCTTTGAGTTTTCTGTCGCAGTATTGAACGTGAGAATTGCATTTTTCCCTGAATTGAGCGTTATCTGTTTTTTCGGCAAGTTTCATGAATGCAGTTTTTGCTTCCTTGAACTTTTTCTTGTCAAGTGAACCCAATGCTCTTTCGTAGCCCTTTATATCCATGGTGCCTCCATTTGTTCTCTATGAGAATCATACCACAGATCAGCGTGTACTGCCACAGGACGTTACCGTGGCGGGGTGGATCTGATAAACAAAATCTGTCCCTGTTTTCTTTTTCTCACTTAACTTCGGCCTGAACCTTGTTTCGTCTTATCTTTCAGAAAGTGATAGAAAACTGCAGTTGGATGGATGTGGCCCTGACGGTTGAAATTTCCGTGCCTCTCAGGTGCTGTGTCCGATATCGTGTAATTTCAAGCCCCGCATGGAGATGGTCGGAATAGTCGTACCGGGAACCGATGGAAAGACGATGATTGTCTGTCAGGATGTCTTCAGGTTGGTGCAGGCGATAATGTGCCTTTGAGGCATCTGTCAGCGAAAAAGTTCCAAATCCTATCCATGTCTGTATCTTTTCGGCCTGAAACAGAAGTTCGGTAAGGCCGCCTTTTGCGGAACATTCATAGTTATGTCCGTCCGGTAAAGGAATTGAATCATACAGAATATCAGTTGTGAAAAATTGAGACCCGGCTTTTGAGTGGAATCCTGAAATCAGCCAGGAAATAGATTTTGTGATTGGAATGTTCAATTCTGCCATTATTGTTGCAGGATGGAAGTGTTCATGAGAATCCAGCCTCATGTTTCCTGAATGGCCGGCAATTTTACCGTTTCCCCAGGCAAAATCAAAGAACAATGCCCCTTCCACAGCCGGGCGTTCAGATGAGAAGTGCTGTCCATCCATACTGCCGTTTTGTGCCGGTTCGTCTGTCAGAGACATTGCAAGTTTGAGATGCTTTTTAAGTTGAATCCCCCATTGGAGCTGGTTCTGGTTGGCTTTTGCCCCGGTCTGGATGCCGCCTGCGGAGTAAAAACCATCATAATTCAGTGTCGTTTCCCCTGTTGCCACAAGGTTTTCGGCTTTCCCGGCGAGGAAATACCATTTCCCCTTTTCGAGGCGAATCCACGCGGAAACAATTTCAAAGTCATTTTCTCCCATAAAATCGAAAGAGGCTTCAAATGTTGTTTCCATGCCGTTGATTTTTTCAAACCCACCGGAGAGACTGAACCAGCTTTCATTTACTGTAGACGTAAAATTGCTGCCGCTGTCTGTCGCATAATGGCTGAAAGTGTCGTCGCTATTCCGGTTTCGGAGGAAATCAGTGATAATAGCGCCATGTATTTCAAGGTGTTCCGGTTCAGACGAATAGGCGGGGCTTGAGAGAAATAATGTATTCAATAAGATCAATGAAACAAAAAATGCCATACGGGGAAAGTGCTGTGCCGGTTTGTGGGTTTGGCATTTGCTTCTTTTTATGGTTTTCAAGGTAACCTCCATTTTGAATCATTGCCTGATATTAGGCAGACCTAAAATAAGTCAGAGAATTAAAGAAGTCAAGGAATAAAATATAACATTTAGAAAATAAAGTATATATATGTATTTATAATGAAATTTATTCAAGGCCAATAAATTTTTGTTGACAAAAAGTAGGGCAGCCTATATTGTTATTCCGAAGAAGGAGGCTGCAATATGCTGACCCATACGGCTGAAGATTATCTTGAAAGAATTTATCTGTTGTCCCTGCGGCTGGGGAGTGTGAAAAGCTCGGATATTGCAAAGGAGTTTGGAATCCGGACGCCATCTGTAATTTCTGCATTGAAACTACTGAAAGAAAAGGGATTTGTTCATTATCAAAAACATGGCGCGGTAACTCTTTCGGAAAAGGGTATGGCGCGGGCATTGGATGTTTATGACCGCCATAAAACAACTTACCGCTTCCTGCGCTTTGTTCTCGGGGTTCCGGATGGGATTGCTTCCGCAGATGCCTGTGGGATGGAACACTCGGTTTCACCGGAATCGGCTGCTGCGATGAAGGATTTTTTCAGGTTTTTGACTTTGAAAAAGGATGAGGGTTTGGATTTGCAGGCTGAATTTCAGGCCTTCCGGAACAAAAATATAGAATCCCGGAAAGAGAACCCGAAGTTAGATAAGGGAAAACAGGAGCCTTGTCTTTTAAGCGAGATGAAAGATGGTGTCAGTTGCTTTATCGTGAAACTGGATGGAGAGCGGGAAGTGAAGCGGCGCCTTCTCGATATGGGTGTTATTCCGGGAGAGAA
>QMQE01000033.1 GCA_003650445.1 Acidobacteriota bacterium
ACTTCCTGGGTCATGAGCATATCGTCTTTAACCTGGGGTTCATCGGCACTGAACCAGGAGTGGCTGCCGGAATGGACGTAGGAAGAAGAGGTGATTGCCCAGGGAGTAGACCCCTGCGCAGCCGTTGTCCATTTGGAGCTTCCGCTTTCCATATCATCGTTAAAAGAAGTGGGCGTTACCGGTTCAGCTGTGGTGGCAAAAGTAAATGTACTGCTTACCGATTCATTTCCGGAGCTGTCTTTGGAACGAACCCGGTAGTAATATGTCGTCTCCGCAGTTAAGCCGCTGAGTCCGACAGAATGACTGGTTGTGTACCCGGTCGGTGCCGCCGTCTGACCGAAAGAAGAGCTTGTTCCATACTCTACCGTAGAAGTTGCGGCTTCATCGGTGGTCCAGCTGATTATCGCACTGTCATAAGACGGGTTCGCTGACACAGCCGAGATCACCGGGGGGGTCGTATCGGGAGCGGCCGTACCGAAACCGGCGTGGCCAACCAGTGCAAAGGGCTGAGGGCCCTGGGGTACGTTGTACCCTTTCACCACAATCGTATATGTTCCGGTTAGCGGAGACGCGATATCCACTGTTTCCACGTTGTTTGTATGGTCAGCTCCGCCGAGATGGTTCGGATAATAGCTTGTGCCGGTGGGAGACTGAACCGTCAGATCCAGATCGTTCACCAACTGCTTGCTGGATGATGTCGTTGCCGGATAGTCCGTCCATGCCAATGTCACATGCATGGGGACGGAACCATCGGAAACGTCCCATGAATATGTCTTTGTGCCATTGGTATTCAACCCGGTTCCCTCATCCGCGTACTTCATCTGTACCGGTGCGGAGGGCAGATACGTGTTTCCAAGGTCCACCCTCCCCCATCCTTCAACGCTGTTGGGCCGAGTACTGGGTTGTTCTTTAGTAGAACCCGTTCCATATTGTCCGGGATACATATCGTAAGCGCCATTCATCATTGACGCTTTTACCAGTGCGGAACTGGGGGTAATGCCTTCATGCTGTATAAAAAACTCCCGCACAATGGTTGCCGCGCCTGCTGTAAGCGGGTTCGACATGGATGTTCCACCTTCGTAGATATACCAGTCATCATATACGCCCCAGCCGGTGTCTGCGCTGGAGTCCTGAGAACGTACAGAAATAATATTGGAGCCCGGTGCAACGATATCCGGTTTGATCCTGCCGTCGTCGCAGGGGCCACGGCTGGAGAATGCCGCCATTCCGTCCGCATTATCACATACGTTGTCACTCTTAATCGGTTCAGTGGGATAGCTGTCCGGCCACCAGGTACCCCAGTAACCGACGTTCTGGTTTACGTTACTCTCGGATGCGCCAACTGTGATACAGTTCTTGGCTGTGCCGGGAGAACCCATGGAATCCATATCCACCACGCCATCCCGATTGCTGTCAACACCACTGTTGCCAGCGGAGAAAGTAATCACCATGTCCTTGTGATTCCACATAAACTGGTCCACCTGTTCGGCAGAAGTGTCATACTGGCCTGCCACTGAAGCGCCCCAGGAGTTGGAATGCACCCGTGCGCCGTCATCATAGGCCTGCTGGAACAATGTATTCAGATCGGAGGGAAGCCCGCCGAGGCCACCTCTTGAGTCCAGTACGGACTGCTCCACCAGTCTGGCATCATATGCCGTCCCCTTAAAACGTCCGTTTGATTTTGCACCGTTGCCCAGTACAGAACCGGCGGTATGGGTACCATGGCCCTGGTCATCGCTCCAGTCGTTTGTGCGTCCCAAAGCATAAGCGGCTACAATCTTGTCATTGTGGCCGTCATTGTTGCTGTCATTATAAAAATCCCGGTGAATTGAGTCCACATTCCCGACATCCAGGCCGGTGTCGCAGACAGCAGCGATCTGAGAAGCCCCGGTGTACCCGGCACTCCACATAGGAGCCGCATTCATAATATTGTGGGATGCTTCGTTTTTCAGGCCATTCCGATGGCCTTTCAAATAAACATCTGTCTGCACATTGTGAAGTTCCGGTGCCACATAGATTTCCACCCACTTCAGGCCCGGTACCCGTGCCAACTGCGGCAGCATTGAAACCGGAACCGTGGCGAGGAATGTACTCCCCCAGCCGGAAATTCCGACTTTGTCAATTGTGGCGCCCACGTCTGCCAGTGTAAACCGGCAAACCCGAGGATCCACAAAGGGATACAGGGAAATCTGAACTTTTAGTTTTATCGCTTTTGAATTCTTCAGCTTATTGTCAATACGGAAAGCGGGCTGATAAATCCCCTTCCATTGAATGGATGAATCCTGAAGTGCATTCATCTGAAATCCCGTTGTCCACACCACAAATGCATTGTCCGGAATATAATCTGCAATTTTCATATTGTGGCGGGAAAGCAAATCCTTGATCCCACTGTCAATTGGTCGGTTGAACTGGACAATGTACAAGCGCATTTCACTGGCGGGAAATTGTGCTACGTAGTACGGATTGCTACCAACCCTGGCCTTAAGCTGAGTGGCCGTTTTTGCGGAAGTGTCTATCCGCCCCGACTTCAGAAACAGTGAGGTGCTGCCCGCAAATGCGGTCGCACTCATTAAGATAATGATGAATAAACCCAAAAACCGTTTCATGCAAAACCCCCTGAAACAATATTTCACCTACGGGCTCTTACAAGGAACCCGTATCGCAAACTTAGTTGCTGAATTTCAGCCGCACTACAGACAAGAATTGAAGGCTGTATATGGCTGAAATTCGGTTTCGATTGAAATTATTGTGTTGAAGGTTCTTTTTTCGCTCTAACGGCTGAGGAGAAAAGTCAGTCCCTGAAATATCACACAAGCAATTTCCCGCTGAGTAATCTTTTGCATCATTAAAATCGAATTTTGAAATTGACTTCATCCCTGCCTCTTCTGGAATAGTAAATTGAGATTATCACCGGGAAAAAACCAATGCAAGGATTTTCTTTCATTTTTTAAAGTTTTTTTTCTTATTTATAAATTTTAACAAGTTTTGCTTAAACTGAATAAACTTTGCACAGTTTTACGTGCCATTTTCTGCACAAATGTGGAAAAGCTACCGAAAAGAGAAGATTTTGCCATATCCAACAGAAAAAGCACCACCCATCCAGTTTTAACTTATTGATTTTATTATATATCTTCTATATTGCACCTTTTTTAGTGCACATCGTAAAAACAGAAGAGAAATAACGCTATACACCCTTTTCCACAAGGTTTTTCACAAGTTTTTCCACAGATTCTGTCAAAACCGGCAACACCGCTCCGAGGGAAGACACATGGGCCGAAATACCGGTTTCCGTGCCCACGGTATCGGAAATCACCTTCAGGCAATGGAATGGAATCTTCTCATTCCCTGCCCAAAACGCCTGGGGGAAACACTCCATATCCACGAACTCACCGGGAATGGCCAGCTTTTCAGCCGGGGACAGCACCGGCTCCTTTACCGTAACCAGCCTGCCGCTGTTGCCAGAGGGAAGTGTAATCTCGTCATCTCCCCTGAATGCCCGGACAAGGGCCGGCATTACCACCTCCCCCGTATGAAATCCCGGCCGCACCGCACCACAGACCCCGGTGTTCAGCATCTCCCCGAAACCGGGCAATGAAAGAAAACCCGGAAATTTCGTGATCCCCATTCCAGTAACAAGGATATGCACCGAACCAGCCAGCACCTGCCGACGAAGCCAGGCACTGGCCGTCAGCGCCCGTTTTTCCGCTGGCAGGGCAACCGTTATCAGAAGATTTCCTTTTCCGATTTCAGACTCCTGGTCATTAATTCCACGACACCCTGAGCAGGGGCAAGGCCTTCGTAGATGATTTCGTATACCTTTTCGGAAATAGGCATTTCGATTCCCATTTTCTCCACCAACTGTTTCACGGAAATGGCGGTCTTGACCCCTTCCGCTACCATTTTCATGGAGGAAATGATTTCATCGATATTCCGCCCCTTTCCCAGCTCCCGGCCCACCGTCAGGTTCCTGGACAGCCCCCCTGTGCAGGTCAGGACAAGGTCCCCCATCCCGGCAAGTCCGGAAAAGGTTGTTGGATCGCCACCGAGGACCAGGCCCATTCGCATAATCTCCACAAGGCCCCGGTTGATAAGCGCCGCCCGGGTGTTGAGGCCGTACCCCAACCCCTCCACCATACCGGATGCCAGCGCAATCACATTCTTCAAAGCGCCACAGAACTCGATTCCCACCAGATCGGTATGCCGGTAGAGGCGGAAATATTCACAGGCAAAGGCATGTTGTATTTCCTTGGCCATCGTTTCATCCTCAAAGGCAACCGTGACAGCTGTTGGATATTTTTTTGCAACTTCCCTGGCAAAACTCGGTCCCGAAACCACACCGATCTGTCGAACCCCCGCCGGATCCAGAAACTCGTGGAGAATCTCCGTCACTCGTTTCAGCGTATTGTTCTCAATCCCCTTGGAAGCGGAGAGAAAAACCATGCCCGGCTTCACATAAGGAACCAGATTGGGCAGTACATGGCGATAGACCTGGGTCGGCAGCACCGTCAGTACGATTTCCGCTTCGTCCATGCAGGCAGCCATGTCATGGCTGGGAACCAGGTTATTTGGAAAGGGGAATCCCGGCAGATAAATCACGTTTTCTTTCTTTTCCAGAATTTCATTGGAGCCTTGTTCTTCAAAGACCCACAATCGGACATCGTGCCCCACATCAGCAAGGAGCAAGGCCAGGGCTGTTCCCCAGCTTCCAGCACCAATTACAGCAATTTTCATAATTCCCTCCTCATTATTCTTATCTATTCCGCACCGGATAGGGACAATTCCTGCCCCATCCCATTTATTAACAATGGTTGCTTCCCTGCGAGGGGAAAAGAATCCAGCGCACGGTAAACCGCGCCATCCGGCTTCAGCTCACTTTGAAACAAAATTACCTTATTTACCGGGATTTCAACCCGGGGAAGCACACCCCGCCTGTCAATTTTCCCCGATTTTTTGGGACGATAAATTGTGACATGGGGGGAAAACGCCCGCTTTTCCAGTTGAAATCCGAGTTCTCCGCAGGCCCGATCCACCTCATTGGCCAGAACTCGAATCATATCCACCGGCACCAATGAGGCCGCAACAATTCGGGGTGCATCCGGTTTCCCGAATGTGACCAGTTGATAAAGCTTAAGTTGAAATGGCTTAATCTCCAGAATTGGTTGCCGGACGGCAGCACTTATCGCCTCCACAAGTCCCCCCGGCACCGAACCGAGAAACTTCACCGTCAGGTGCAGGGATTCGGCACGGATACGGCCCCGTTTCCCGAAAACCGGCACCAGCTTTTCCTGAACCGCCATCAACGCATCCCGTGCCGCATCCGGCAACGGGACTGCGAGAAACAGCCGCATTTTATCCATAAAAACTCACTTCCCTTCCTTTGGCCGGGAAATCAACAGGCGAAGACGGTTTAACGCCGCAGTCACCGATTGTACCCGGACCATGTCCCTCGTCCCGGCAAAATGAAATTCACGGACTTCCTTCTGTCCACCAGCGTTTACGCTGATGTAAACCAGCCCGGCCGGTTTCTCCTCGCTGGCATCGGGCCCGGCAACTCCGGTAATCCCGATACCGAAATCAGAACCGAAGGCCTCCCGGACTCCAGTAGCCATCCGCTCTGCCACCGGGGATGAGACTGCGCCGAAATCGGCAAGGACATCCTCCGGTACCCCGAGAAAACGGGTCTTGGCTTTATTCTGGTACACAATAAAACCGCCGAGAAACACAGCCGAACTGCCGGGCATATCGGTCAGGGTTTTCCCGAGAAATCCCCCGGTACAGGACTCCGCCACAGAGAGGGTTTTCCCGGCGGCTTTCAGTTGCTCCAGGATAAGTTCCTCCAGGAACCGGTCCCCCTCCGAATAAAACGCCTCCGGGAACTCCCCCTTCACCAGGGCAGCCATCCCCTTCAGCTCATCCCTGTCCTGCCCCGTCAAGATCACCTGAACCCGGCGCAGACTGGCGAGAATTGCAAATTCCATTCCACGGCCGGAAAAATCAAATTTCCTGAGCCGCTGGTCAATCATGGATTCCGGAATCCCAGCAAAATTCAACATAATGCTCACCGGCACAGAAAGACTCCATTGTTTCCGCAAACGCTCCAAGACAAAATGCTCCATCATGTAGCGCATTTCCCGTGGGACACCGGGGAGAAGGACAATTACAGTCCCATCCTTTTCCAGGTATGTTCCCGGTGCAGCCCCCGGCCCGTTGGGAATGGGTTCCGTGTTCTCAATTACATAGGCCTGCCTTGTGCTGTTTTCCTGAAATTTGGTGCCCCTGGCCCGATAGCGCTGTTTCAGCCTGTCGAGAATGCCATTATTGAGGTGCATGGAAAGCCCAAGCGCCTTTGCCAGCACATCCCTGGTAATATCATCCCGGGTGGGTCCAAGGCCACCGGTGCTGATGACAAGGTCTGATCGGGAAATGGCAGACAGAAAAGCGTCTTCCAGCCGTCTGGGGTCATCTCCAACCACGGTTTTCCGTACCACTTGAATCCCCAGCCGGTTCAGTTTCTCCGTCAGGTAAAGGGAATTGGTATCCATCTTTTTCGGCCCCAGCAATTCGGAACCAATGGCAATAATTTCAGCTTTCATCTTTACACCTTCGAAATGTCTTTCCGGTACACCATGCCATCAAACTTCACATGACGAATCGCAGAATAGGCAAAGTTTCGGGCACT
The DNA here is from genome assembly GCA_003650445.1 of Acidobacteriota bacterium. Lineage (GTDB taxonomy): Bacteria > Acidobacteriota > Holophagae > Thermotomaculales > Thermotomaculaceae > UM-FILTER-49-7. The sequence continues at coordinate 6,680 of QMQE01000033.1, forward strand.
CTCCACATCCCGGCCCAGGCCGGTTACCGCCAGCACCCGGCCACCGGCTGTCATAAGCTTTCCGTCAATCCGCTTCGTTCCGGCATGAAACAGGATGGCTGAAGCGGGAAAATCAAAAGAAATATCAATAGGAAGACCCTTCTTGTACGAACCAGGATACCCGCTCGAAGCCCCCACTACAGCCACCGCAACCTCATCTTTAAGCACCAGCTTGCCGGAAAGTCTCCCGGCTGCCGTAGATGCAAGAATCGGAACAATATCGGACTCAATTCTCGGGAAAATCACCTGGCTTTCCGGGTCACCGAAACGGACATTGAATTCCAGTACAAAAGGCCCCTTCTCAGTCAACATCAAGCCAAAGAAAACCGTCCCCCGAAATGCAATTCCGTCCTGTTTCAAGCCCCGGATGAAGGGCTTTATAATTTCAGACTCCATACGGAACAACAGCGAGTCATCCACAGCCGGAGCCGGGGATACTGCCCCCATTCCCCCGGTGTTGGGGCCCTTTCCACCGTCAAAAATCTTCTTGTGATCCTTTGCCGTGGGCAGAAGAACGTACGCCTCTCCATCTGTGATGATATGAATGGATGCCTCTACACCACTCAAGAATTCTTCCAGCACCACCCGGTTCCCGGCTTCGCCGAAAGCCCGCTTTCCCATCACCATTTCAATGGCAGATTCTGCGGACCCCCTATCCTCGCAGATAAGGACACCCTTCCCTGCCGCGAGTCCATCCGCCTTCACCACGATGGGAAATGTCGCGTCATCGGAAGCCAGAAAACCCAGGGCCGCCCGCCGACTGTCAAAGGTATGGCTGGCTGCGGTGGGAATCCCGTGATGAAGCATGAACGCCTTGGCAAAAGCCTTTGACCCTTCGAGTTCAGCCCCGGCTTTTGAGGGGCCGAACACCGCCAGCCCTTTCTCCCGGAACCGGTCCGCCAGGCCTTCCACAAGGGGCTGTTCCGGCCCCACCACCGTCAAATCAATATTATTTCCCAATGCAAATGCCAGAAGTGCATCCGTATCCCCCGCATTGATCGGCACATTCTCTCCAACTTCAGCCGTCCCGGGATTGCCGGGGGCGCAGAAAACATGGGACACCTGTTTGGATGAGGCAATCTTCCAGCAAAGAGCATGTTCGCGCCCACCGCTTCCAACCACGAGAACCTTCATATCACTCCCCCACAATCATCGTTCAATACTGCCATTTAACACCATTCCGGCATAAACTGCAAGGGAAAGAATTGCGGGGAATGCTTGATAACTTTCTTATAATGAATATCTTAGATTATTTATTCTTCGGAATCGACCGGAATACCTTCCTCCACCTCATGCCGACCTCGCATCACATCCAGCACATCAATAATGGCAAAATAATTCAAAAGAGCTGCGGTTATCAGAAAGGAAGTTCCAAATTCAAATGTAAAACTCTTGACCACACCCGAACTGAAAGGTGTCAACGCAAGTGCCACATACAACGGCCCGAGGCCCAGTTCAACCAGCGCCCCCCACTGGAACAACACATTCTGGTCTCCCGGAGTGTAAACCTGGCCATGTAAAAAAATTCCGTACACATACATGAAAAGAATAACCCCGCCCAATACATAAGCACGGCGTTTCTGGCCGAGAATATAGTGGCCCAGCCCGGGAAACAACCAGGCCATGCACATCACGAAAATTTCTTTCTTGTTTATATTCATTCAAGAGGTCCTGATCAGATACTTGATATCAGCCGGCTCATAATCCCCATGTTCCCCCTCAATGTTCAGGGTAAACGTCCCCGCAGGCAACTCAGGAATGGAGAATGCCGTCTCAAAAACCCCGGAACCGTCCGTATATCCCTCTGTCACCAGGGTTGGTTCCTGTTGTATGCTGAGGATTTTCACCATCACTTTCACGCGGGGCACGGGATCATTCCCGTTTCTTGACATAGCCGATAATTTCAGGTGAACCTTTGAGCCGGATTTGAACTGCTGCCCTTCATCTTCCAGAACCAGAATCATCTCTTCTTTCGCACCGGAATTATTCAGATACGCCAGTACAACCTCATCCAGAGTTTTCTTCGAGAGGAATTCATCCAGTGAGGCGTCTTCCCCCTCGTCATACTTCCCTACTTTAATATCCCGGATCACCCGGCGATGCTGATCTTCCATCAACTGGGTAATCAACGCCTCGTCAAAGCCGTCTACAATCTTCTCAGAATAATCAAAACGTATGGAATCAAGGATTTGCCCACCCACATAAATCAAACTTTCAATTTTGGGGTTGGATTGTCCCTTGTCCTCCGTCTGGACATGGAACACCCGGCCGCCATGCTTTACATCTGTGTTAAACCCGGTAATCATCGGCCATCTCCCTCCCCCAAATATCAATTTTGATTATACACACACATAGAATCACCGTCAACCGGCAGGCGGGGAAAGGCGGAAGGGACAAGCGACTACTTCTTGGCTGGCATCTCCAAAAAAAGAACAACCTGAATATATACAAACAGCAGCAACGATTCTATTCTGCAGGGATCAATTACAATTCTACTCCCTCCGATGCAAAGAATAAAATATGTCCCGCATTTATTTTCTTGCCAAAATTTGCACGTGGAAGTAACATGAAAGTAACATCGGTCACAATATCTTCGTGTCAAGATGTTAAAATAGTGAATACATATTCCAACTGGAGGATTAAATGAAAAAAATGGCCATCCCAGTCTTATTCTTTTTTAGTACGTTCATGTTGACATCAATGTCGTGCTCTTCCAATTCCAGTTCCAGTTCTTCACAGAACACCCCGCAACCCCTTGCGGGACCACATTGGACAACCCCATTGTCTTCAACATCATTCATCTTTGCAAGTCCCACCCTGGTTGAAACCACCTACAACTACCTGACAATTGTATCTACAGATGACCCGGCTCGAAGCTTCATTTTGACCACCGATAAAACCAGTGGAGCAATTTCCAAACTGGAAATCCCAGATTATAAAGTGGTAAATTTTGTCCAGGATCCAGACGGGGACATCCTGTCCCTCAACGAAACAGGCACTGACCCTGATTGCCAGGTCAGGCTGACCACCTTTTCCCCCAATGGAGTGAAATTGAAAGAAGCTGTCTTCGCAGGAGCATCTTTGCAGTACTCCAACGCACTGGCAAAATGCGATGATGGTGTTATTTTGGGCATTTATAAATCAAACGATGGACCCAAGCTCGTAAAATCAGATTTCAACGGGAATACCCTCTGGCAAAAGCAATATGCCAACGAACTGGACTCCGGCCTTGAAGGTGAGGAATACATTGAGCCGGGTGTAATCCAGTGTATAAAGAAAGATGTTGACGGCAATTTTGTCATTGCCCAGCAGTTCACAAAGAAAAACACGGAGGATCTTGAGGATTGCGGATATGTAATTTATCAAATCAATTCTGCCGGGGAACTCCTCTGGTCCAAACCCTACTACCTGGGCGTCACCGCATGGCAACAGGATACCTTCGCCCGGGAAATGCTTCTGTTGGAAGATGGGTCTATCGTTATTGAGGAATCATGGAGTGGCGGCTCTCCCGGTCAAGACATCCGGATAGTATATCTTGACAATGCAGGAGATTTTATTCGAAAACTGCACACTGCCCATACCGGAAAAGGACCAATGGCATTGGGTTCAGATCAAAGTGTCATTTATTCAAACCGAGAATATGACCCTCAACTGGGAAAGGATGAAACTGTCTGCTGTAAATTCGGGCTGGATGGAACAATAATCTGGAAAAAAACCTACAATCCAGAAACAACAGACGGCACACAGCTAAACGTGAGGCCACGTGCCATATTCCGGTGCTCCGACACCGGGTTCTTGATTGTTTGCGAATATCGTGTCGATAACACCACCGATCATGGCGTCGCCTTACTGAAAATCAATGGGGATGGTGAATTAATTGGCCGGTTGAGCCTCTGAACATTCTCTGCATGAAGACTCAATACAGCTGAAAGGAAGATAGCCACCCCGGGAGGAGAAATGCCAGCTGTATCCGTGATTCTGCCGGTGAAAAATCAGGGGAAATACATTGAGGCATCCCTCCGCTCCGTCATAGAACAGGAGTTTGATGACATGGAAATCATTGTCATCAATGATGGCTCCACTGATGAAACTTCTAAAAAACTCAAAACATTTCGGAAAGACACCCATATTCACATCATCGACTTGCCACAATCTCAGGGGATTGTCACCGCACTGAATACGGGGCTCAGGGCCGCCACAGGGAAATATATCGCCCGGATGGACAGCGACGACATCATGCATCCAGACCGCCTGCAAAAACAATTCCAGTTCATGGAATCTAACCCGGATATGGACCTCTGTGGCTGCCGGGTCGCCTGTATTTCCGATACCGAAGCCCTGTCCACCGGCGTCCGCAACTTTCAGGAATGGCATAACGCTCTCCTCACCGGAAAGGAAATGCGCCGGAACATCTACGTCGACAGCCCCATGGTTCATCCGACTTTTTTCGGAACCCGCGCATTCTTTGAGCGGTTGGACGGCTACCGGGACACCGGCTTCGCCGAAGACTATGATCTGATTTTCCGGGCCGTCTTTTCAGGGTCAAAACTGGCAAAATTACCGAAAATCCTCCTTGACTGGCGGGACCACCCCAACCGGGAAACACGAACCAATCCCAACCTGAAAAAAGACCGTCTTTTCAGGCAGAAAGCCCGCTTTTTTCGGGAATTTGACCCACTGGCAAATCAACCCCTCTACCTGTTTGGAGTTGGCCGTTTCGGGAAGGCCCTGCTGGACGCTCTGAGCGAAGAGGGGCTGGCCCTGAAAGGTGTCATTGACCCTTCCGGAAAACGCCTGGAAAGCGGCGTGCGGGGCATTCCCGCCCTCAGCCTCGATGTAAAACTTCAGGGAAATGCTGTCATCATCAACGCACTTTCCATATCCGCAGCGACACCTCCGACCGCCAATGCCTTCCTGACCGGCAAGACCGTCCTGAACTGGGTACTCTGATTGCGTTCTGCGCAATCAGAATGTTGAATTTTAAATGAAACTGAAGGTGCAAGTAAAAGGGGGGAAAAGCCATAGAAAGGGGCTTTGTCTCTCTCCCTTTCTTTCATTCACTCGCACTCACACTTTCACCCTCTCTCTCGCCCCGGTCAGGGCGGGAGGGTTTTTGCTTTGCAAAACATGGGGATGCGGTATAATAGCGGTGACCTCAGAAATCTTACAGGGGGAAGCAGATGAAATTAAGAGCAATCTTTAGCGTTTGTGCCGTTATCCTGCTGGCCGTTTCCTGCCACAAGGCCCCGGCTCCGAACCCAAAACCGACGACACCTCCGGCAAAGCCCAAGCCGGCGGCAAAGACGGTGACGGAATCACCGCTTGAAAACAGTCAGATCAATGAAAATGCATTGGGAAGTAACTCTTTTTCCGGCAAAAGTGTTGACGACCTGAACCGGGAAGAAACACTCCAGGACGTGTATTTCGATTTTGACAAATCCGCCCTGACCAGCTCCACAAGGGATGAGCTGGCAAAGCATGCCGAATGGCTGAATCAACATCCCAGTGTCAAGATTGTCATTGAGGGGCACTGCGATGAAAGGGGTACCGAACAGTACAATATGGCACTGGGAGACCGACGGGCCACCAGCGTCAAAAACTACCTGATTTCACTGGGGATTCTGTCAACCAGGATGAGAACTATCAGCTACGGTGAACTCCGGCCAAAGGTCCAGGGGCATGGGGAATGGGCCTGGTCCCAGAACCGCCGTTGCCATTTTGTAATTGTGGAGAAATAGGGAGGCATTATGTTGAAATGGATCGCGGCAACACTTTTATTGATAACAGCAGTTTCCTGCGTGGAACAATCCAATCTGACCCAGGATATTACAGACATTAAAAGCCAGATCTGGCGAATACAAAAAGACCAGGCGGAGCAGACCAGGGCAATTGAGCAACTCGGAAATACAGCAGAAAGTGGAGAAAACGCCAACAAAACCCAGGCAGATATACAGGCCACCCTTGAAGAAATCAATGGGAATATCAATATTTTGTTTGAACGGGTCCGGGATTTGAACGATAAAATGACGGTACTTCTCGGCAAAATCGCCAATCTGGGCGGGCCGGGCAAGCTACCGGAAACGGGAGGTCCTGCCAGCCAGCCAGCTGCAACCGGCCCAACAAAGGCAAGCGGTTCACCGGAGATTGTATTTTCTTCGGCCTACACTAATTATCTTCAGGGCCATTACGACGTGGCCGCCATCGGATTCAAGGAATTTGCCACCAATTACCCCGACTCCGACAAGGTTGACAATGCCCTTTATTGGCTGGGCTTATGTTACTACGAACAAGAAAAATATCGGGACGCCATTTCCCAGTTTGAAAAGGTCATCAATGATTATCCGGACAGCGATGTGCTTCCCGCCGCCATGCTCCGCAAGGGACTCAGCCTGCTGGCATCCAACAGCATCGGGGTCGGCGTGGTGGAGCTGCAGGATTTAATCAAGAAATTCCCCCTGTCTCAGGAGGCAAGAATCGCACGCAAAAAGCTGGATGAGCTCCGCGTCAAGACCCAATGAAATCCCGCATAATCCATGCCCCCGTCCGGGTTGACCTGGCCGGGGGCACACTGGATATCTGGCCCCTTTCTACGATTATCCCCGAAGCTGTCACACTGAATTGCACATTGAATGTCGGTATTACTGTCAAAATTGAGCAGATTTCCGGCCCCTGTGCACTGGTCAATGCAGACACCGGAACCACCGGCCAGGTCAACTCCACCCACCCGGACCTGAAACTGGCAGCCGGGGCACTCCAATTCTTTGGGAAAGAGGCGGCAGAGGGATTGAAGGTTACGATGAAATCCGCCGTACCCCGGGGCTCCGGCCTCGGTACATCATCCGTCCTCCTTGCCACCCTCTTATCCGGCATTTCCATAGAATTGGGGAAACCGATGGAAGCCCGGGAGATTGTCCGAGTCGCGGCAGATATTGAGGCAAGGCTCATTGACTGCCCCACCGGGGTTCAGGACTACATCGCCCCCCTTTTCGGAGGGATGAATGCCATCCGATTCCCGGCGGGGGGCCTGGATATTCATCCGATAGGCATTCCCGATGGCCTTGGGGAACGCATGGTTCTGATTTTCACCGGTATCTCCCATTTTTCCGGCATTCCCAACTGGGAAATGCTTAAAGGCTTCTTCGACAATAAAAACATCCGAAGTGCTTTCTACCGCCTGGCTGAAATTGCAAACCTTGCTGTGAACGCGGCAAAATCAGGAAATGTCGACCGCCTCGCGCTGCATATGCGGGAAGACTATAACATCCGAAAATCCCTGCCGGTCCAACTACTGCCCAAAACAGAAGTTCTGTTTCAATTCCTGGAATCAAGTCACCTCGTGGCCGGTTTTCGGATGTGCGGAGCAGCCGGAGGGGGAACCGTTGTCGCCATCGCAAAAGAAGGCCAAAAAGCCAAACTGGGACAAAAAGCTACTGAAATGGGGTATCCGGTACTGAACCTGACCCCCCGAAACCGGAGAATAGAGACTAATGTTGAATGATGCCTACACCGTCACTGAAATTACCCGAATTATCAAGGCCCAATTGGAGGTTCCAGCCCTGTCCCGTATCTGGGTGGTGGGGGAAATCAGTTCACTGTCCAGCTCCCAGGCCGGGCACATCTACTTCTCCCTGAAGGACGAAAACGGCACTGTGCTCCCCTGTACTTTTTTCGCCAATTTTGCCCGGTCGTTGGATTTTCAACTGGAAAATGGTTCTAAAATCTACGCCTTCGGCATGATTACGGTGTACGACAAACGGGGCAGCTACCAGCTCAACGTCATGAAAGTCGTTCCCTCGGGGGAAGGAGAACTGGCGCTGAAGCTGAAACAGCTGAAGGAAAAACTCCAGAAGGAAGGCCTGTTTGACGAGAATCATAAAAAACCGGTCCCTGCCATCCCTGATAAAATCGGCCTGATTACCTCCCCCAAGGGTGCGGCAATCCGGGATTTCATGCGGATGATCCAAACCGCCCCCATGCTCTCAGTGATGCTATTCCCGGCCTCAGTTCAAGGCGCGGGAGCTGCTGCCAGCATAATTCGTGGGATTGAAATCCTGGATAAATCACCGGATGTGGACGTCATTGTCATAACGCGTGGGGGCGGCAGCGAAGAAGATCTGTTCTGTTTCAACGATGAATTGCTCGCTCGGACCATTTTTGACTGCGAAACGCCAATTGTTTCCGCTATCGGCCATGAAAAAGATACACCGATTTCCGACCTTGTGGCCGACCTCCGGCTCCCCACCCCAACTGCCGCAGGGCGCCATTTCGCCGAAAATGTGCAGGGCCTGATGTTTCAGCTTCAAAAACTTCGGGACAGCCTTGCCACCGCCATGCTCCGACAACGGGATCGGAACCCGGATTTCACCCGCTTTTCCATGTTGACGGATCGGCTTCAAGACCAGCTCCTGCGCTTCCTCCCGGAACGGGAGCAGCAGTTGGACACATTGGCCAACAGCCTGATCACCGGAATCAACCGGAACCTCGAGGCCAGAGAAACCCGCTTTCAGAACCTGGAAAAACGCCTCCACCCGGCCCACATGCGAGAACGGGTAGCGGTTTTTGAGAAACAGCTTCAGGGTATTTCCGGACAACTGACCGCAGCCATAGCCGGAAAAACAGAGCGACTGGAACAGCGCCTCCATGCCCTCACCCGCACGCTGAACGCGGTAAATCCGTTGAACGTGCTGGACAGGGGCTTTACCGCCAGCTTCAGCAAAGATGGTAAAAAACTGCTGCGCTCCGTGACGGACATCCGTCCCGGTGATACTGTCAACACCCGTTTTGTTGACGGATTCGCACTCTGTCATGTACTCTATACCGAGAAAAAGGAGCCAGAATGAGCCAGAAAAACTTTGAACGAAAAATGAACCGCCTGGAAGAAATCGTGGAAGCCATCAACACCGGCGACCTGGCGCTGGATGAGGCGCTGGCCCGTTTTGAAGAGGGTGTCGGCCTCATCCGGGAGCTTTCCACCGAGCTCAGTGAAGCCAGGGGGAAAATCACGAAGTTTGTGGAAACACTGAACCAGGAGATTCCCATAGATGTCCCCGACAATCCCTGAACAGTTGACAGAACTGAAAAACTTATTTGAACGGGAAGCCGAAAACATCTTCCCCGAAGCCCTTCCGGAGGCACCGGCACTGGGGGAGGCTATGGCCTACTCCTACCATGCCGGGGGAAAACGGATCCGGCCCATCCTCGCCATAGCAGCCGCGAAGGCGCTGGGAAGAGAGCCTGAAGCCGTCGTTCCCGCCGCCCTGGCCATCGAAATGATCCACACCTACTCCCTCATCCATGACGACCTCCCCGCCATGGACAACGACGATTTCCGCAGAGGGAAACCCACCAGCCACAAGAAATTCGGAGAAGCCCTTGCCATCCTTGCCGGGGACGGCCTGTTGACCGAGGCCTTCCACATCGCTGCGACAAAACTGCCGGGGAACATTCCCCCCGCCGGAAAACTCCGCTTTATTAAAAAACTGTCTTTCGCCGCCGGAATTCGGGGCATGGTGGCGGGTCAGGTCCTGGACATGGAACATCCGGTCGAACCGGGCCCCGCCTTTCTCAGAGACCTCCACCTCAGAAAGACCGGTGCCATGATTCAAATTTCCTGCATAACACCCGCCCTTTTGTGGAACACGCCGGAAAACCTCTACACGGCACTGGGAAATTACGGGGACAAAATCGGGCTCTTATTCCAGGTTGTAGACGACATCCTGGACGAAACCGCCACCCTTGCCCAGCTCGGTAAAACCCCGGGCAAGGACCGGGAACAGCATAAACTCACCTACCCGGCCATCTACGGGATAGAGGGAACCGAAAAACTTGCTGACTCACTTCTAAGTCAAGCGCTGGCAGCAGTCTCAGAGATTCCAGACCCCGCCCTTCTAACCGGAATCGCCCGGTTCATCCGGGAAAGAAGCCACTGACATGCCCCACTTTCTGAGCCTGCTGGGCATCTCCCTCTCGCTGGCCATGGACGCCCTGGCGGTTTCCATCTCCACCGCTGTTTTTCTCGGAGATGTCTCAAAACGGCAGGGATTTCGAATCTACTTTCACTTCGGACTCTTTCAGGCACTCTATCCGGTAATCGGATGGCTGGCCGGCCACACCATCAGCGCCCATCTCCTCAAATGGAACAAAGCCATCGCCTTTATCCTGCTCCTTGGCGTAGGTATCAAAATGATTTGGGATGCCATAGCGGAGGGAGAAGAAACGCAGCGAAAAGACCCCACAAGGGGGATACTACTCCTGGCATTGTCCACCAGCGTCAGCATCGACGCACTGGCGGTAGGAGTCAGTTTTTCCCTCCTTGGGATGACCATCGTTCTCCCTGCTGTCATTATTGGCGTTGTAACCGGTATCATTTCCTATCTCGGAATTCAGTTCGGTAAAATACTGGGGCAGGGGTTCGGGCAGAAAATGTCCATCGCCGGCGGCCTTGTTCTCATTGCCATCGCGTTGAAAATTCTGCTTTTCTGAAGCCGTCCTTAAAAGAGGGCAAGCTGTCGAACAATTTGAAATTTCCACTGTAACCAACCAGGCCTCCCTTTGGCGATTGGTGAGGCTCGTCACCTTTAGCTGTTTTTCCTGAGAAACAACACTGACGGAAAATTGCAGCCAACATACACATTTAATTATGGGTTTGAATCAAACCCGCTGAAATTCCCGACACCGAGCCACCCACAAACACCAATTCTGGCACAGCCCTTGCTTTTATCAGGGGCGACGACTAAAACAAGGGAGGTCAATATGAAACAATTAACAATCATCGCGTTACTGCTGGCCGCAACACTGAATCTCCAGGCACAGGACGTGACCTACGAACAGAGCAACGTTTATCTCGGAGTTCGGGGAGGAACCCTGCTGGTGGACAACATGGGGGAAGGACGGGACGTCAGCTTCGGCGCCATGCTCGGTGTCAAATTCAACGACGCTGTGGGAATCGAATTCTCCTACGACAACCAGTTCAACGGAATGTTCGGAACCGGCTGGTCCACCGACGCCTACCAGGCATCACTGCTCCTCTATCTGCCTGCCACAAAAGAGGTCCAGTTTTACTTTGTCGGCGGCGTCGGCCTCTACCGATCCAGTTACAACTACTGGGCCAGTGACGGCTGGGACGACTACATAATATCCGACACCGAGTACACGGATGCCGGCTTCCACGCAGGCGCAGGTGTTGACATTTCCCTGTCTCCCAACGTGGCACTGACACTGGACGGACGCTACATCTTCGTGAGCGAAGATGCCCCCGGTGACAACAACGCCGATGGACTCCTTGCCACCGCCGGCTTCAAATTCCGCTTCTGACGCCGGTCCGGCAAGGCGCTTTGCGCCGGATGTCAGGTGATAGGTGTTCGGTGTTAGATGAAAGGAAAAATCATAGAAGTAGATTTGAAATGCAACAGTTATTATTCTTATATTCTACTTTCCGACATCTAACACCTGACATCTATCCAAGAATATTTGAAATTTGGAGATAGAAGCAGCAGAAACAGACACCAGATTCACCACAGAGGTCGCGGAAACCGCTGAGGGGGAGAAGCGGAAGGGAAGAAACGAGAGGGAGAAGAATTTAACACAAGGGAACTAAGGCACAAAGGTAAGATAAAATTAAGGTTCGGATAAGATTCGGAAGGAACAAGAAACTGCCCGACCACTCTGAAAGAGTGATGGGTGATGGGTGATGGGAAAACCAAAAGACAGGTCAGGCCAACTCCCTGATTTTTCTTACCCCTACTTCTACCCCTACTCCTACTTCTTTTTCTGCCGCCCACGTCCACGCGAAACGCCCACTCTGGGGGCCGTGATTTGTAACTTGTAATTTGTGATTAGCGGAAACAAAGCAAGGAATGGCCAACTCCCTGATTTTTCTTACCCCTACTCCTACCCCTACTCCTACTTCTTTTTCTGCCGCCCACGCCCACGCGAAACACCCACTCTACGCCCACTCTGAAAGAATACAGTTTTTGAAATAGGGACTTGAGCTGGAGTGAACCGTTGAGCTTGCTCATAAGGAGCACTTCCGGGAAAGTTTCGACTGCCGCCATCAATCGTCAATGCGGGTTTACAAACCGTCAATTTTCCCCATAACATTCTGAACTTTGTCTTTGTGTTAAATTTTCCTCTCCTCCCTGCGGCCAAGTGCCCGTGAAAGTGCAAGTGCACGAAAGAGGGAGAATTGGCTGGTCCGAGCTCCATTAAACCTTAGTTCTATTTTTTCTATACGTTGTGCCCTTGTGTTAAATTTTTCTTCCTCTCCCTCCTCCCCCCTCAGCGTCCTTTGCAAGCTCTGTGGTGAGTTCCCCTGCCTTCCAGAATGGTTTAAGTTTGGAACACGGTCTCATC
>QMQE01000034.1 GCA_003650445.1 Acidobacteriota bacterium
AGTGAGGCGGCGAAATCCTCCATGTTGGACGGGTCTGTCATGACGTCCATCAGAAATGGCATTTTCGGCTGGGGAGCAATTTCGATGAGGATTTTCCTATCGTCCATTCCCCCGGCGAGGATTTCTTTCCTGGCATTTTCTCTTCTCGCAGTTATTCTTGCGAGATGATCATTATTCTCATCGTCCGGACTCAGTTTGGGCAGGGGGAAAAGGTGGTCTACCACCCGATCTACCGCTTTTGCCCTGGCTTTTTTCATCACACTTTTTGTCTGTTGTTCCTTGACCATCTGGAGCGAATTCCGGACTAAATCCCGGACCATGGATTCCACGTCCCGTCCCACATACCCCACTTCAGTGAATTTGGATGCCTCCACCTTGACAAAGGGGGCGCCGGCCAGACGAGCAAGGCGCCGTGCGATTTCCGTTTTCCCCACGCCTGTGGGCCCGATCATGATGATGTTTTTCGGTGTAATATCTTCCGCCAGTTCTTTGGGAAGTTTCTGTCTCCGAACCCGATTTCGAAGGGCGATGGCAACGGCTTTTTTGGCCTGGTCCTGGCCGATGATATATTTGTCTAACTGCGCAACAATCTCTCTTGGAAGCAGTTCCTGTCGATTTTTCATGCTTTCTCCTAATCCTGATTTTCGATTACTAACATTCTCGGATACGTCTGGTACTGAACAATGTCAGTTCCAAGGTAAACCGTAGCGTTTTTGAATTTCCATAGATAGTTCACAACGTCAAAGTTGGGGTGGCTTACCACAGATGCGGAAGCTGGCCCGAATATTTTTTCGAAGTGGCCTTTGAGTTTGAACATGATGTTTCGTGCATCCTCTGGTTTTTTGCATGGGAATCCCTTGATATCGAATGCATAGAGTTTACCATTTTGCTTATGAAAGACCAGCCGAACGTGTACCGGTGTGTCTCCATACCGCTGCCAATAGCTGAGATGCCGGAAATTCATGGCAATCTCATTTGTTTTGGCCGTTTGAATGACTTCGGGTTCTGTTTCACCGAAGTGGAATCCGTCAAACTGTTCCAGCGGGGTTTGTCTGCCGCAGGAAAGTGATGTAAGTAAAACAAACAAAAGTAAGTACAACGTTTTCATTCATCGTCCCCCAAGTAAAAATAAAGGTAGCATAATTCGCAACCTTTAGCAAGAACACGTTCGCTTTCATATATTTCTTTGAAAAGGTGATTTCTTTCTTTCCAAACAGCATCGATTCGCGATAGAATGTTCACATGTCGCAGAGAAGAATTGGACGGTATGAAATTCTGGATGTGCTTGGGCAGGGGTCTATGGGGGTTGTGTACAAGTGTCGCGACACTGTTCTGAATCGGTACGTGGCATTAAAAACCATGAACTTGGGCCTTTCATCCAACCCGGATATAAGGGAACGTTTTTATCGGGAGGGGAAAACCCTTGGCACGTTGAACAACACCAACATTGTCAGCGTGTACGAATTGAACGAATTTGGCAGTACCTGTTACATTGTGATGGAATACCTGGAGGGAACCAGTCTGGACCAGTTGATTGATGATCATCAGGAACTGGCGACGATGACGAAACTGGAGATTATCCGTCAGGTTTGCAGTGGGGTGATGTTCGCCCATGAAAAGGGTGTGATTCATCGGGACTTGAAACCGGCCAATATTTTCCTCCGGGAAGACGGGCTGATAAAGATTCTGGATTTCGGGGTGGCGAAACTGGCCACCTCAAAGATGACGAAGTCCGGGGTTATTCTCGGTACTGTTGCCTACATGGCGCCGGAACAGCTCATGGGGGAGACCATTGATGTACGGGCGGATATATTTTCCATTGGCGCAATTATGTATGAGCTGTTTTCTTATCGAAAACCCTTCGGCGGAGACACGATTACTCAGGTGATGGGAAGTATCATCAACACGCAACCCGGTGATATCAAAGGGGTGGACAAGTCTATTAATTTTATCATTCAGCACGCACTGGAGAAGGAAAGAGAGCGCCGATACCAGACGGTGAAGGAATTGCGGACAAATGTGGAGCAACTTCTTGAGTTTGAAAAGAAAAAACGAATCAAAACACGGAATATCATTGACAAAACAATTACATCTCAGATTCAGGATGTGCGAGTTCAGTTGAAAAAGATTGAGGCAATCAAAGAGGAGATTCGGGGAAAATTTGAGAAAGCGCAACTTGCTTTGAAGGAAGACAGGTTCGATGATGCAATTCAGGCTGCCAATAGCGTACTGAAACTGGATAATGCTCATCAGAAAGCCGAAAAGATTCTTGAACTCGCTCAGAAATACAAGGCTTTGAAAAAGGAAGAAGAGAAGCACAAAATGCGTTGGGTTCGGGAACGGCTTTCGGAGGCGCAGGAAGCCATGGACAGCGAACATCTCATGCATGCCTGTGAGCTTTGTGAGAGCATCCTCAAGGTGGATGACAAGAACAGTGATGCAAAAGTGATTAAAGCGGTTTGCATAAAAAAGATAAGGGATTTTCTTGAGCGGGTTGAAAAAACAGATCATACTTGACTTAGATGGTACGCTGGTGGATTCGCTGCCGGACATTGCGGCTTCTTTGAATTACACTACCAAAGAACTTGGATTTTCTGAATTTTCCATGGAGGAAGTCCGTGGTTTTGTGGGGGATGGGGTCCGAGCCCTGATTCAACGGGCCTTCCCAGGTGATGAAAGTATTCAAAAGACGTCACTGGGGTTGTTTTTGAAGCGGTATCGGGCGCACCTTGTGGACAAGACCCGTCCGTTTCCCGGCGTCGTGAAGCAATTGAATGCCTTGAAGGAAGCGGGTTTCCAGATGGGCGTATTGTCCAACAAACTGCAAGAATTGAGCCGGAGGGTGGTGGAAAGTTTCAACGGATTGCGGGAGCCCCTCTCTTATGTATATGGCGGGGATAGCTTCAGAGAAAAGAAACCCTCCCCGTTGCCTGTACGTGAGATTCTGAAAAAATGGGGTGGGGATTTTGCTGTAATAGTCGGGGATAGCCCGAATGACATCCGGTCAGGGAAAGGCGCTGGAATCCGTACAATTGCAGTTTCCTACGGTTTTATGCCGGTCAAAGTGCTTGAGGATGAAAATCCGGATGTGTTGGTGGATGATCCGGGACAGCTTTCGGATGCTATTTTTTCTCTTATGAAAAAATAATGTGTTTTTCTTTTCTTGTACCAACTTCTCCGATAATTTCCGCGCTTTTGGCGCCATTCTTTCGGATTCTTTCAAGGAGAATGTCAGCTTTTTCCGGTGCAACTGAAATCAAAAGTCCGCCGGAGGTCTGGGCATCAAAATAAACCATTTTCCGGTCATCAGACAGTTGTACTTCAAAGTGTACGTCATCCCGGGTAAATCGCCGGTTGTTGTAAGACCCTGCTGGTATCAACCCCATTCCGGCGAGATCCACCGCCTCTGGAAGAAAGGGGATTGAATCGGCTTTGAGCCGGAATGTGACACCAGAGGCCCGGGCCATTTCCAGTGCGTGGCCGATAAGTCCGAAGCCAGTGATATCTGTCGCAGAATGAGCCCCCACTTTGTTCATTGCCTCTGCAGCGCCCTTGTTCAGCAGAGCCATGATTTCGGCAGCCTGTTCCATGGATTTTTCTGATGCCATGTCCACCTTGTTGGCTGTGGTCAGGATGCCCATTCCAAGGGGTTTGGTCAGAATCAACCGGTCTCCCGCTTTTGCGTTGTTATTCCTCGTTAAGTGTTTTTCCTCTACAATCCCGGTAACGGATAGCCCGAATTTCATCTCCGGGTCATCTACCGTGTGGCCGCCAACAATCGCAGCACCGGCTTCCCGAACGGCATCGAGGCCGCCGAGGAGGATATTGCGAAGCTCATGGGTCTCAATGTTGCAGCTGTCGTAACAGACAAGGTTCAGGCAGCAAATGGCTTGTCCTCCCATGGCGTAGATGTCGCTTAAAGAGTTGGCTGCGGCAATCCTGCCATACATGAAAGGGTCATCCACGACCGGCGTAATAAAATCAGCCGTCTGAACCAGCAGGGTTCCATCGTTCAGGCGGAAAACACCGGCATCCTCGCTGTGTTCCAGTCCAACAAGCACGGATGTGTTGCCGTCGTCAAACGGGATATCATGGAGCAATTCCCCCAGGTCCCCCGGGGCCAGTTTGCCCGCTCACCCCGCTGCTTTTACAAACTCAGTCAGCTTTCGCTTCTTATCCATCTTTACCCCAGTGTAATGGCGTTTTCGTGGGTGACAAGGGTCTGAACCGAATCAAAGGCATTGCCGACGCCGCCGATTTTCAGCTTGTCCGCAATCTTGAAAAAGTTCAGGCAGGCGCCGCAGGAAAAAATTTCCACACCCCGCGCTTTCAGTTCCGCCAGTTTTTCAATGGTTTCATTCCAGAAGCAGGTAACAAAAACTCCCCGGTTGACAAAAATCATCTTTGCTGGGAGTTCCCTGTCCTCCAGTTCCACCATGCTTTCCAGAAAAGCCTTCAACAATTGCTTTCCCAACTCGGCATCCGGGCCGATACTGTCGGACTGGATGAACATGGCTCGTTTCTTTCCTGTGTCTTTCCCGGATTCTTCTGCGTGATCGGGGATACCGCAAGTGTAGCCCTTTGCGATTTCCAGGTGGAATTCACCATCTTTTTCTTCCACCGAGACGGTACATCCCTGGGATTCCGCAAAGCGGCGCACATTTTCCCTGGAAGCCTCACTATCTACAATTACCGTAATCAGGCCTTCTTCAATCCCGCTCAGTGCCTTTTTGGCCAGTATCACCGGTTGCGGGCAGGCAAGCCCTTTTGCGTCAACGACCTGTGACATTTACCCTCCAGCTGAACCAGAATCCATTTCATTCTATCTGAGAATGCTGTTGAAAGCAAAAAAAGAAGAGATAGAGAGAGTGTGTGAAAGGAGCCTGTTTTGAGTGGCAAAATATTGACACTTAGTATTAATTTTCAATATTTAGCGTGGAAAAGTCCGGAATATGGCTGTTAATTTGACAGAAATGAAAATATTCCTACATTATCAGTAAGACAAGCGCTTGTTCAAAAGTGGATGGTACAAGAGCTGAATGAATGGTAACGCTGGCTTTTCACGTGAATGGGGAGAGTCGGGGGCCCGGTTTTTTAGCCGGAGAGCGAAGGGAGATTTGTATGAACAGAAAATTGAATTATCAGAACGCATGTGGAGCCGGGCTTGATTCGGGACTCCCGGCGGCCTGGGAAATGGAAGCGGAGGCGGATAGCCGCAATTTCAAGATTGCGCTGCTGGCTGCCCTTATGATCCATATTCTGTTGCTGTGGGTGGTATTGCCAGGGGATACCGGCCGGGTGATTGACTCCAAACCCCATGTGAATAAACCTGTTGTACGAATTCTTCTCAAGGCCCCCCCGGAGGATCCACTCAATCCGGTGACATTTAAAAAACCGATGCGACTTGTTCCGGTTCCGGATCCGACACCAGACATTCCGGAGCCGGCCGTTTCCATTAACGCAGTGGAAGACACTGAGATTCCCACTGACAGTTTTATTCCGGAAAATGATGATGTGCCGGATGTTCCGATGGATGTCCATACCTCAGGGCTGGTGGCACCGGTGTATAGTATGGCGCAGCTCCAGAGAAATGTCGTATATCCTCCCCTTGGCTTGCGGGCAGGGATGCAGGGCTACGTGATTTTACAGGCTGTTTTGAATCGGGATGGCAGGGTTACCTCTGTGAAGGTCATTGGTGGAACGTTGAATGGGCTTGGCTTTCCCGAAGCGGCGGTATCTGCAGTACAGAAACTGAAGTTTCGCCCTGGCTTCTACCATGGCCAGCCTGTGAATGTAGTAATGAACCTGACGATTCATTTCCGGCTGAGGCGGTGAACAGGGAGTGAAGTTTATCAATTAGTGTGAGGCGGGGGGCGGGGTAAACCTGCTCCCCTTTTTTTGGTGCTGCCTTTCTGTTTTGCGGATTGGCTTCTTTGCTCTATAATGATGAACCATGAAGATACTACTGGCGGGATACAATATTGACAGGGATTTGATTGAACAGTTGAAGCGTGGCGAAACGGTGGATGAAGGTGCGTTGACACCGGAGACTATTTCTGCGGCCTATGCCCGGATCAGCCGAAACCCGGCGGATGTGAACATTCTGCGGGAGAAATCCAGGGCTGCGGTAGAGAAGGCACGTAAATCCAACGAACAGATTGTGTTCGGGCTCGGCCACGCGTCGGTTGCCGAGCATGCATGTTTCAATTTTGATGTGATCGGTGTTTCCCGTCTTGCCATTGAATACCTGGAACATTTCCGCCTGGCCTCTTATACGGAAAAATCCCAGCGCTACATCAAGATCGAGGATGACGGGCTGATTCCGGAAGAGTTTTCCGATGAGCCGTTCAGGGGTGAGTTTCTGACGTTGGTGAAAGAACAGAATGCGTTTTATCGCCGTGCCTTTGAAGAAATCGAAAAAGCGCTGCTGAAAAACGGAGATTGCGCGAAGGATGCGTCTCTGAAGGCCAGGGAAGACGCAAGATACGCACTTCCACTGGCAATCCGTGGCCAGTTGGGGATGACGGTCAATGGCCGGACTCTGGAAAACATGATTCAGAAACTGCAGGCAGCACCCCTTGCGGAGGTGAGGGAGATGGGCAGACAGCTGTTTGCCCGGTGCGGAAAGCTGGTGCCTTCTTTAGTGAAATACACGGAGCCGGATTCTTATCACCTGAATCAGGGGAAACTAATAAATGCGTTGCCGTCTGTCTCAGGGAATGGCAAGCAGGCAGCGGGGCAGGGTGCAGTGGCCCTGCTGACCCACAGCCCGAATCCGGACAACAGCATCCTTACAACATTGATTTTCAATAAACTACCGTTATCTTTTGAAGATGCCGGTGAAGCAGTCCGGGAAATGACTGTTAAACAGAAGAAGGAACTGTTTCTTGAACTGTTCCGGGACATGAATAGCTATCATTCGGTGAGCCGGGTATTTGAAAACACGGAGTTTACCTTCGAAATCATGCTTTCTGCCACCGCCTTCGCCCAGTTGAAGCGCCACCGGATGGGAACGCTGCTAATCCAGCCCTATCTAACGGAACTGGGGGTTACAATCCCCGAAACTATGGTGGCGGCAGGTGTGGAAACCGCTTATTTCGACCTGGTTCGCAAGGTGAACCGTGTGTACAGCCGTCTTGCTGAAAAAAATACTGATGCTGCGCCGTATTGTCTGACTAATGGGCATCGTCGGCGGGTGATTTTTAAGTTAAATGCCCGTGAACTATACCATTTTGTGCGACTTCGGGCAGATGAACATGCCCAGTGGGACATCCGTTCCATTGCCGCTGAGGTAATGGCCCTGGTAAAAGAAGTGGCACCTTTTACCTTTATGCTGGCCTCTGGTAAGCATGAATTTCAGGAAACAAAGAAACAGGTATTTTTAAATGAATAAGAATGAGGCATTTCGGAAAATCCCCAAAATGGACAATCTCCTGAACTGGCCGGAAGCGAAAGCGCTGCAGGCAAAATTTGGCCATTCCCTCGTCAAAGAGGCCATGACAGTGGCACTGGGTCGCCTTCGCAGTGAAATTCAACAGGGCAGCCCCTCCGGGAATACGCGAAGTTTCTTGATTGATTCAACCGTAGAAACCCTTCAAAAACAGATGGAACCCTCCTTGAAACGGGTGGTGAACGGAACCGGCATCATCATTCATACCAATTTGGGAAGGGCAATTCTGCCGCAGCCGGTTCTGGAGCATCTTGCAGAGATTGGCAGCCATTACAACTGCCTGGAATATGATCTGAAAAAGGGCAGCCGGGGCCACAGGGATTTCCATGCGGAACGCCTGATGGCAAAGTTTTTCGGTGTTGAAAGCGCCTGCGTCGTCAACAATAACGCTGCAGCCGTGATGCTGATGATTAACACCTTCGCGGCTGGGAGGGAAGTGGTGGTTTCCAGGGGAGAACTCATCGAAATTGGCGGTTCCTTCCGAATCCCTGAAATTATGAAAAAGGCAGGGGCAAGGCTTGTGGAAGTGGGGACAACCAACAAGACCCACCTGCAGGATTATGAAAGCGCCATTGGCCCCGATACCGGCCTGGTGTTGAAAGTGCATCCCAGCAATTACCGCATCAGCGGATTCACCGAATCCGTCGGTGCTTCCCAACTTGCGGCAGCCTGTGCCAGGCACCAAATCCCCTTTGCCGAGGACATGGGGAGCGGAAACCTCTATGACCTGAGTGTCCTGGGGATTCAGGATGAGCCAAGGGTTTCAGACTCGGTTAAAAGCGGTATCAACCTGATTTCCTTCAGCGGGGACAAACTCTTCGGAGGGGTGCAGGCCGGAATTATCATCGGGGAGAAAGAACTCGTAGACAAAATCCGGAACAACCACTTGTTGCGGGCGTTGCGCGTGGACAAACTGGTGTATGCTGCGCTGGAACAGCAGTTGATTCTCTACCTGACGGAACGAATGGATGAAATCCCCACCTGGCAGATGCTGTTTGAACCGATGGAAGACGTAGCAAAACGCGCAGCGGAATTCCGGGAATCCCTGGCGGAACCGGCAAAAAACGCCTGTGAACTTATAGAATCATTGGCAAAAATCGGTGGGGGGACCACTCCTGAACAGGGGATTCCAAGCGTGGCTTTGACTTTTTCCCATTCGGGACTGTCCCCGGACCAGCTTTCTGAGCGTTTTCGAAAGATTGCGCCGCCGGTCATCGGCCGGATTCACGAAAACCGTTTTCTGCTGGATTTTCGCACCATCCTGAAAGACGACCTGGAAATATTGAGAGACCATGTCAATCGACTTTTTGAATTGTAAGCCGTTTCGCGTGTTTTTTGCGGCGGGGCAGAAAATTCTGTGTGATGAAGTTTATCAATTTCTCGAAAGAGCCACTGTTTCTGAGCTGAAAGGACGGAATTCCCTGCTGGAAGGCGAATTTCAGGGACAAAATTGCCTCCTTCGCCGATTTGCCCACGGCGGGATGCTGCGAAATCTTTTTCGGGAACGTTACATTGGCGAAAATCCCCGGGCGGTCCGGGAGCTGGATATTCTTGACACCCTGAGGGAACAGGGGTTCCCTGTAGTTGAACCGGTGTTTGCGCTGGTTGAAAAAAAGGTGCTGGGATACCGGCAGGCCCTCGCAACGGTTCGTCAGAGTGACGGGGTAGACCTGGCAACTCTGGACAATCTGTCTTCAGACAAACTGGCTGAACTGGTGAGGCTGCTGGAGCGTTTCTTTGATGCCGGGCTCTACCACCCGGACCTCAACATCAAAAACATTCTGTTCAAAGAGGCAACCGGTGCGTTTTTTCTCCTTGATTTCGACCGTGCAGCCCTGTTGTCAGGGCCACTGGTGCCAATGGAGCGGCGCCGCATCTACCAGCGGCTCTTTCGTTCCTTTGACAAGCTGGGAAAACTTCAATTCTGGGATCATTTCCCCTTTGAAACCGTTCCTGTACACGTGGGTGAAGGAATGGCGAGATATAGAAAAATCCGAAAAATCCGTGCTTTTTTCTGGAAGCTGAACCAAAAATAGGGTAGTGTAAGCACGACTTATTTTAAGAGAGGTGAACCATGCAGGTGCCCCTTCTGGACTTGAAAATTCAGTACAGAGCGTTAAAAAATGAAATTGAACCCAAAATAAAGGACATTTGTGACCGGCAATACTTTATTCTCGGCCCGGATGTTGCTTCCTTTGAAGAAAAAACGGCTGAATATTGTGGTACGGCCTACGCGGTGGGCTGTGCCAGCGGCTCCGACGCGATTGTACTGGCATTGATGGCGTTGGATGTAAAACGGGATGTTGAAGTACTGACCACGCCCTACACCTTCTTTGCCACAGCCGGTGCCATTGCAAGGATCTGCGCGGTTCCGGTTTTCCTGGACATTGACCCGGTGACCTATAATCTGGACCCGAAAAAGCTTCGGGCATTCCTCACTGAAACCGCTGAGAAACGCGATGACGGGGTGTACAGCAAAAAAACCGGCCGCCGGATCGGGGCAATCCTGCCTGTGCATCTCTATGGCCAGACGGCAGATATGGAGCAGATATTGTCCATTGCCGAAGAATACGGCATTCCCGTCATAGAGGATGCGGCGCAGTCCATTGGTGCCATGGACGGAAAGTTGAAAAAGAAAGCCGGAAACATGGGGAAAATCGGGTGTTTTTCCTTCTTTCCAAGCAAAAATCTTGGTGCATTCGGTGATGGAGGCGCACTGTCCACGAATGATTCGACCATTGCCAATCGCCTGAAATCCCTTCGGATGCATGGCGAATCCACTCGCTACCACCACAATGAAGTTGGATTCAATTCCAGACTGGATGCCCTGCAGGCGGCGGTACTGGAAATTAAACTGAAATACCTTGATGGCTGGACAGCGGGGCGGCAGAAAAACGCCGCTTACTATAACAAGGCGTTTGAAAAAGCAGGTTGCGATGGAATTCTGGCTACGCCCAAAGCGGTGAATGGAAACCACCACATCTACAACCAGTACATTCTCCGGGTAAAAGACCGGGATAAGCTGGTGGACTACCTCAGGGAGAACAACATCGGTTGTGCCATCTACTATCCGGTTCCGCTGCACCTTCAGAAATGCTTTGAATATCTCGGGTACCGGGAAGGGAGATTTCCTGAAGCGGAAAAAGCGGCCAATGAAACCATCGCATTGCCGATCTATTCCGAGTTGACTACAGAACAGAAGGACGCTGTCATTCAAGCAATTTTGAATTTTTACAGATGATCCTGCGATAAATTTAATGAAATGTCTGCCCGCCGGAAGGCGGGCTTTTTTTCTGCGCGCGGGGCTGTGTTTCTTTCTGGCCCGGATGAAACCGGGGGACCCCAAAGCCGTATACATTCGGTGGAGGTGGCCAATGATTTTTCGGACTATCCGCGCGATTAAATTTCTGTTTATGGGGCCGGTTATACTCGGTTTTCTGGTATTGATAAACTGGATGACATCGCCTGGGGACTGGTGGGTACAGTGGGCGGCCCTTGGCATCGGCATTGCCTGGTTTATCAGCCTGTTTCGCGTAATCACGGCGGTACTGGTAGCAGGAGGGATTGCCGCGCTGATTGCAGCTCTCAGAAAATAACGATCATCAGATGTTTCTTTATGGAACGAGTGTGGTTGCCAATATGTGCGAACTCCACGACAGCAAACTTTGCAATCACTTGTTGCAGACCTTAACTTGTGGTAAATTAACGACATGAAAAATGAGTCCAAATGTAGAGTGATTCTGCATGAATTCTAAAATATTGTTGGCGTTGTATCTCTTGGTCGGGATGTTCCACCTTATCTTTATCCTGACTGAATCCAAAAATGGCCGTCAGTTTACTAAAATCCTGCTGATGCCGCTGCTTATTTTGTGGGCATACTCCATTCAACCGCTTTTTCTCCTCCTGTTGGCCTTGTGCTGGGGTTGGGCGGGAGATGTTCTGCTATTGAGAAAAGAACGGCGTATTTTTCTAAAACTGGGGCTTTTCGCGTTTCTTCTGGGCCACATTTCCTATATTTCACTTTTTCTACTCCATTCAGGGAGCTATCCTGCAGTTGGCGTCTTTTCAGTAGCAATTTGCTTGTATGCATTTTTCGGGTGGGGGATGTTTCTGACACTTCGGGCAGGGTTGGGACGTATGGCTCTACCGGTTGGCATTTACATTTTTGTCATTTCCCTCATGAGCGTTTCGGCATTTCTCTTTGCGATGTCGAGCGGCGGCACGGCATGGTGGGCATTTGCGGGATCTCTCCTGTTTGTCTTTTCCGACTCTGCTCTCGCCCTCCAACTTTTCAGAAAACCCTTCAAGTATGGCCGTTTTGTTGTGATGGCCAGCTATATCCCCGCCCAGTTTCTCCTTGCATTTGGAATCCTTTTTCTGTGAATTTGTTCCCTCCGGGAGTTTTCTGATCCTCTTTTTTTCCTACCAGTCACAAGTCACAGGTCACAAATCACGTGGAATGCGATATTATGTTTTCAGTATTTTTAATTCCGGGAGGAACCTGTGGAGAAAAACACCTTCGATATTGTGATTGTAAATGGCAGGCCGGCAGCCGGGAAATCGGAAGTAATTGATTTTTTGAAAAATGTACCGATGGCAGAACGAGTTGAAAAGTTCCATATCGGGGAGTTCGAAGAGATCGATGATTTTCCGATTCTCTGGGAGCGTTTTGAGGATGATGATTTGATGGAAGAGATGGGTTTGCCCCGGCTGATTTCCAATAAAGAATTCGAGTATAACGGGGAGAAATTGCCGGGCTACACTTTTAAAGAACAGTGGTTCTGGAATTTTCTTATTAAGAAACTCGTGTTTGCCTACGAGAAAAAGCTACGGGACAACCCGGATTATCACCGGGACAAGACATTGCTCATTGAGTTTTCCCGTGGCAGTCAGCATGGCGGGTTTCGAGATGCTTACAACTATCTTTCTGATGATGTGCTGGCAAAGGCGGTCACCTTGTATATTTCAGTGCCTTGGGACGAGTCCCTGCGGAAGAACCGGCGTCGATACAATCCCGACCGGCCGGATTCCTGGCTGGAACATGCTTTGGAGGATAAGAAACTGGAGATGATGTACAAGGCGTCAGACTGGGAAGAATTTTCCAGTGCTGATCCTGATTTTCTACTCGTTAAGGGACATAAAGTCCCCTACGGTGTGTTTAACAATATGCCGGAGAAGACTGATGACCCGGCCAAAATCCGGCCCCATCTTGAAGAGGTGATGGCGCGGCTGTGGGAAAACTGGAAACGGAGCCGCCTCAATGTTTGAACATACAAAGGAGTTTCGTACCCGGCGTTTCTTGAACTGGTTTCCCCTGGGGCTGGCATATGCTTTTCTCTACATGGGGCGGTACAACCTGACGGTTTCCAAGATTGCCCTCGGGAATATTATGACGAAAGAGGACTTTGGAATAATATTCGGAATCGGGACGGTTGTGTATGCTTTTTCTTTTCTCCTTAACGGGCCGCTGACAGATAAAATCGGCGGCAGGAAAGGAATGCTTATCGCGGTACTGGGTGCTTCCGTCATGAACCTGCTCATGGGCCAATATGTCAGCAGTATCAATCAGGCGACTGCACAGGCGCATCATATTCGGCGAGTGTTTTCGTTACTTTATGCCGGTAATATGTATTTCCAGAGCTACGGGGCACTCTCTATTGTGAAAGTGAATGCCCACTGGTTCCATGTGAATGAGCGGGGAGGATTTTCCGGTATATTCGGTACCATGATATCTTCCGGGATTTTTTTCGCTTTTACGGTGAATGGCTGGATTCTGAGTATGGCGACCAGCGGTGGTGCCAGCATGGTTTCCGAGACAAAGGTCGTGTTCTATGCCCCGGCACTGATGCTGTTCATCATGTTCGTGGTTGAAATTTTCCTATTAAAAGACCGGCCTGCCCTTGCCGGACTTAAAGATTTTGATACAGGGGATGCCAGTAGCGGGGAAGAGGGGGTTGACATTCCGATTCTGACGATTATGAAACGGATTCTCACAAACCCCATCATTCTGACCATTGCGTTCGTTGAATTTTGCACCGGCGTTCTGCGCAACGGGATTATGCACTGGTTTCCCATCTATGTGAAAGAAGTCATGCACCTGCCGGCTCATCATTGGCTGAGAAACGGTTCCTGGGCAGACTGGCCGGTGGTGGCAGTGGTCTTTGCCGCCGGCATCATTTTGTTTATCCTTTCCATCAAGGCGCAGGGTAAACGCAAGGCGGCCCTGCTCATCTCCGGTGCTCTGGTAGTACTGGCGCCCTTCCTGATGGCAGGTTGGGGCGGTATCCTCATGGTGGCAGGCGTAATCGGCGGAAATGTGGCCGGTTGGGTAAGTGACATTTTCTTTGATTCAAAACGCGCGCCGGCGGCTGGGGGCCTTTACGCGGTACTTGCTGTTGTCCTGCTGTTCATGTTCTTTACAATGAGCCATGTATGGGCATTGGGTGTGGTGGTGTTTATAGTTTCCACCTGTGTTATCGGCACTCATGGCCTCATGTCAGGTACTGCAACGATGGACTTTGGTGGGCGGAAGGGTGCGGCCACTGCGGTTGGAATGATTGACGGCTTTGTGTATCTCGGGACCGGGGTTCAGTCCTTTGCTCTGGGATGGATCACGACCCACAACTGGCACTGGTGGCCGTTGTTTCTGCTGCCCTTTGCGTTGATCGGCTTTTATCTGTTGACCCGAATCTGGAACAAAAAACCTTTGCCCAGGGGGGCACATTGATAAAACGTGTTGGTTTTGTTCTGCTTTTTTTCCTTGTAGTCCCGGTGTTTGCGGGAATCCCGCCGGTTCCGAAGCAGAAACTTCCGGATCGCTATCAGTTGCTCGTAAAAGGGGTTACCGTTCATAAAGACGGCAAAAAGCTTCAGTTTGATGTGGCTGCGTCAAGAAATGTGCGATACGCATATCTAAGTGCCGGAATCCTGCCCGGAGCAGATGCAATCGCGCCCATTTACCGCATCAACACCGCTGGCTTTCCGGACAGTGACCATTTCCGGCTGTCATTGAATCTGCGAACGGTGCGCCGGTTCTTAACTAAAAAAAGAACACTTCTGTATTATCGTATTGAGGTGGTTGGTAAAAAAGGACACCCTGAGTCCTTTGAATCCCGTGTGCTGCTGGACCGTGAGGGGAACCTGCTTAACACCGTCGTGTTTGGCCCCTATCTGGATATGCCGAAGGGAAATGAAATTGTAATTTCATTTGAGCTGAATACGGCCCGGTCGGCGGCAGTGATTATGGACGGGAAGCGAATTTTGTCGGACAAGCCAGTGAAATGCCATTTTGTGCGTTTTACCGGCCTGAAATCCGGTACCCACACCTACCGCATTGAAGGTGATCCCAGGGAGTTTCATTTTACAATAGGGGATGGCGCGAAAATACGCTTTGCAATGATGTGTGATTCCAGGCAGGGCAGTGGCGGGGCCGAGTATAACCTCCACGGCTGCAACGGGGAAGTAATTCGCAAACTATTCCTCTCCGCATGGCAGCATGGTGTCCGGTTCGTCCTTTTCCCCGGTGACCTTGTCAATGGCTACACTTCAAAAGAGGACGAATTTGAGATGGAACTGAAGGAGTGGAAATATGCTACCGAACCTATTTCCGCCATGATTCCGGTGTATGTGGGAATGGGGAACCATGAGGCGCTCATTGACATGTACCGGGACAACCCATGGATCTTCTTTGACAAAAAAATACCGCATTCCTCTGAAGACGTGTTCGGAAGAGTTTTCGTGAATCCGGAAAACGGAGATTTTGTAGAGAAGTCCGGCTTACCGTCTTACAAAGAGAATGTGTACTATTTTCATCGGGGAAACATCCTGTTCATTATGCTGAACACCAACTACTGGGTGGGCGGTGATTTCCCGGAGCTTCAGGGGGGAAATCTGGAAGGCCACATTATGGACAGGCAGATGAAATGGCTGAAAAAGGTACTGGAAACAGAAGGGAAAGATGCGGAACACATCATTGTCTCAGCTCATGAACCGGCATTTCCCGTTTCCGCTCACATGGTGGATGGCATGTATTACATGGGCGGAAACCCGACCTTGAACCATGGAATTGACAGAAGTTATGTGATAAAACGCAGGAACGAACTGATGACATTGCTTTCCCGTTTCGGTGTTCAGCTAATTTTCTTTGGTGATGAACACAACTATTCCCGGGTGCTGATTAACAAAGACATCGCCCCGGTGACAAACGACATCACCCAGATTATCAGCGGAGGTACCGGCGCGCCCTTCTATGAACTGGCGAAAAACATCCCCTGGCGGAAAAACCTGAAGGCATTCAGCCGGGAAAATCACTACATTCTCGTGGATGTGGACGAAGATATCCATGTTCAGGTAATTGGTATCAGTGGCCGTGTACTGGATAGATTCACTATCAAAAAGACAGATTAAGGAGAATAGAGGGAAGGCTGAGGTTGAGCGTGGAAGGGAAAGAACAGAAAATGGCCAACTCCCTGATTTTCCCTTTCCACCGCATAAGCCTTACGCCACTCCCTTTTCTTTTCCATCTCATTCAGTATAAGGTTGAGTTTGAGTGATGAAAACTCTATAATAAATCTATGCAGTGTCCATTTTGCAAAGAGAACAAGGATAAAGTGGTGGACTCAAGAGAGGTCAACGAGGGTAGAATGATCCGCAGGCGGCGGGAATGCCTGGAATGTCATCGGCGGTTTACCACCTATGAACGCATTGAGGAAATGCCTTATCTTGTCATCAAAAAGGATGGCCGCAGGGAAGAGTTTGACAGAAAGAAGCTGTTGGGTGGAATTCTCAGGGCCTGTGAGAAACGCCCGGTTGAGATTGACAAAATTGAAGCCATAGTTGATGATATTATCGGTAAGCTGTATGAGGTGATTGAACGGGAAATTCCATCGGTGGACATTGGCGAAATCGTGATGGATAGGTTGAAGACGCTGGATTCAGTTGCCTATGTCCGGTTTGCTTCAGTCTATCGGGAATTCAAGGATGTGGACGAGTTCATGCAGGAGCTTCAGACCCTGGTACGAAGAAGGAAAAAATGATTTTTCTGCCGGATTTCTTTGCTGAAATACGTAAAATTGAATTGGAAATGAAAGATCTGGTACAGCGTGCAGGAAATGCAGGCTATGGGGCAGAAAACTCTTACGTTAAGCTGGTTCCGCCACTGGACATTTATGAAAAAGATGGATATCTTGTGGTTGTGATGGATGTACCCGGTGTCGAACCGGAGGATTTAAAGGTTCAGTTCAGCAATGGATTTCTGATCATTGCAGGAAGAAAAGAGGCACCAAAGTATGAGAGAAAGCGAAATTTTGTATGCCTGGAACGTAACTTCGGTACGTTCAGCAGGAAAATTTATATTCAAAGGCCATTGGACTTTTCTGATGTCCGAGGTGAATTAAGGGAAGGTATTTTAACCATCTGGTTGCGACTAAGGAATGAAAGGCGGGGCAGTTCTATCCCTGTTCCCGTTAAAGTGATTGAATCGGAAGAAGTGGAATTTGAGAAGAAACAGAAGATTTCAGTGAAAGAGGAAGGCGAAAATGAATAATCTGCAGGAAAATGCGGAAAAATTTGAAATTAAGACACCGGATATTTTGCCGGTATTACCTTTACGTGACATTGTGGTTTTTCCATTCTTTGTCATTCCTTTGTCTGTCGGGCGAAGCGGATCGGTGGAAGCTGTAAACGAAGCACTGGCAACGAACCGGTTTCTTCTGCTGACAACGCAGAAGAATTCAGAAGTGGATGAGGCGAAACCGGATGACATGTTTTCGGTTGGTACGGTGGCTGTAATAATCAAGATGTTGAAAATGCCGGATGGAACCTTGCGGTTGCTGGTCCAGGGGCTGCACAGGGCGAGAATTAAAAGCCTGAATGATGGAAATCCCTTTTACAAAGCTGTAGTTGAGAAGCTGCTGGATCCTCCGGTTAAGAGAGACATGAAATTAGAGGCACTGACTGCAAATGTTGTTCAGCAACTTGAAAAGGCGGCCGGATTGGGGAAAACAATCCCACCGGAGGTAATGTCGATTATTGCCAGTATAGAAGAACCGGGAAAGCTGGCTGATTTTGTCGCAAATCACCTGACATTAAAAGTACCGGAAGCGCAGGAACTACTGGAGGTTACTGATCCACTGCAACGATTAAAACGGGTAAACGAACATCTGGTCAAGGAAATTACGTTGCTGGAAATCCAGAAGGAAATAAACCTGGAAGCCCGGGACGAGATTGACAAATCCCAGCGGGAATATTTTCTTCGTCAGCAATTGAAAGCGATTCTGCAGGAATTGGGAGAGAGTGATGACCTGGAGCAGGAAATCCTGGATTACCGGGATAAACTGCGATCCATTCCCCTCGGGGAAGAGGCAAAAAAAGAGGTAGAGCGCCAGATGAAACGCCTTGCCCGGATGCATGGAGATTCTGCTGAGGCCTCAGTTGTAAGAACCTACCTGGATTGGATGATTGAGCTTCCCTGGGGAATATTTACAACTGACAACCTGGATATCGAGAAAGCGAGGAATATTCTGGATGAAGATCATTACGGTTTGAAACCCATTAAGGAAAGAATTCTTGAATATCTTGCGGTTCGCAAAATCAATCCGGATATGAAAGGCCCGATTCTCTGTTTTGTCGGTCCTCCGGGGGTGGGAAAGACTTCATTGGGCCGTTCCATAGCAAGGGCATTGAACCGGAAATTTATCCGCCTTTCTATCGGCGGTATCAAGGATGAGGCAGAAGTTCGGGGCCATCGCCGAACCTACGTGGGGGCGATGCCAGGGCGCATTATCCAGGGTATTAAACAGGGCGGTTCCATGAACCCGGTCTTTATGATGGACGAAGTGGACAAAATCGGCGCGGATTTTCGGGGAGACCCTTCATCAGCACTACTGGAAGTACTGGATCCGGAACAGAACAACTCTTTTCGGGATCATTATCTCGGTGTCCCATTTGACCTTTCCGGGGTTATGTTTATAACAACCGCCAATCAGCTTGGCCCGATCCAGCCGGCATTCCGGGACAGAATGGAAGTGATTGAGTTACCCGGTTACACGTTGGAAGAGAAAACGGAAATCTGCCGCAGACACATCATTCCCCGCCAGTTGAAGGCCAATGGAATGGATCGAAAGCGGGTTAAGATTTCGGTTGCGGCAATTCGGCGCATTATCCAGGGGTACACCC
>QMQE01000035.1 GCA_003650445.1 Acidobacteriota bacterium
AGGGAATGGCCAACTCCCTGATTTTTCTTACCCCTACTCCTACCCCTACTCCTACTTCTTTTTCTTCCGCCCACGCATAACGCGCACTCAGTTGGCTGGGCCGCAAAGCGGGGGACAGGCACCGCGGCGTTGCCAGTCCCCGTTTTGCTCGGTCCCGGTTTTCTCTCTCATTTCCAGGGCTGCGAAGCAGCCGGGGCTTCATAAATAAAGGAATACAATTCCGCAGCTTCATTGTGGGGAGGGAGAGGGACTCTCACCCCCAGAATGGGACGTTGGGTCCAGTCCGGGGATTGGGCCAGATGTGTATGTTCGCTTCCGAAATGCAGGAAGAGCAGTACGTCGGCTCGAGACCGAGGAGCAGAGGGCGTGAACGTGCGTAAATGGCCCGGGACTTGAGCCTCAGTCGGAAAGGAGGGGGAGCGTATCAATAACTGTGCGTTTTACACAGAGCCGTGCTGACAGCAGTTGGCAGTGCGGGTTCGCCCTCCCAGCGTACTCATCGGCATCTGCGGGGTGTTTTTCCTTGGCTTCCAATTATCATCCATTCCTTCCGCCGTTGGCATCAGGAACGAGACTCATGGCTCGTTCGGACATGGCGGTGATGGTGAGCGATGGGTTGACGCCGAGGTTGGCGGGGATGACACTGCCATCCACTACATAAAAATTATCCACGTCGAAGAGGCGCTGGCTGGTATCCACTACGCCGTCATCCACTGATGTGCCGATGGGACAGCCGCCAAGGATGTGTGCGGTAAGCGGGGTATCAAACAGGACTTCGTAGATATTGCTCATGGCAACCCCGTGGAAGAGCTCTGCCATTTTTTTCGCGTATTCATTAGCCTTCGGGATGTAAACGGGTACTCGTTCTACACCGGGTTCCAGGCTGCTTTTCAGCTTCACGCCACCGAAGTATTTCCGCTTGGGTTTCAGCCGAATCCGGTTGTCTTTGGATTGCATGATCAGCAGGATAATGGACTGTTTTGCCCATTTACCCGGCCAGAGTGCCCGGATTGCCAGAAGTGGATGGCGAAGGATGTTTTTGATAAGCAGAAGCAGGCGGTTTTTCCCGTTTTCCTTGTTGGTGAGCAGGGTGGTAATCAATCCCATGATGTTGGAGCCTACGGGATAGCGTACCGGTTCCACGTGGGTTTCCGGGTCTAAGTAAATGCCGGAGGTGATGGCGACGCCTTCTGCGAGGTTCACGTCTTTGCCGAAGCAACGCACGCCGAGAAGGGATTCGCTGTTGGTTCTAACACTGTCTCCAAGGCGATCTGAGATGGGGATTCGGCCCTTTTCTTTCAGGTTGGATAAGAGCCGCAAGGTTCCCAGTACTCCGGCGGCAACAACGATACCTCTGGTTTGATACTTGTATTTTCGAATTCCGAAAGTGCCGGGATGCCGGGCAATGACGGTATAACCACCGTCTTTTTCCGGGATAATGTCCACGACTTTCCGGTTGGCACGGATTTCAGCCCCGTTTTGCAGGGCAAAGTAAAGGTAGTTTTTCAACAGGACGTTTTTGGCGCCCACTTTGCAGCCGGTCATGCACCCGCCACAGAGGGTGCAGCCGGTTCGTTCCGGACCATTCCCGCCAAAGTAGGGATCCGGGACTGTTTTGTCCGCTTCCCCGAAGAATACACCAACTTTTTCCCGGTAAAAGGTGTTTTCCACTCCGAATGCTTTGGCAGTCTGCAGTATCATCTCATCCATGGCCGTGTGCGTTTCGTTGGTCGTTTTTCCCAACATGGTGGCGGCGGTTTCAAAGTGGGGGCCCAGCTCTTTTTTCCAGTTTATGTCCGGCGGGAATTCCGGGGACTGATAGAATACATCCGGCGGCTCCAACAGGGTGTTGGCATAGACCAGGGAGCCACCGCCGACACCGGATCCACTTAAAACAGCTGTGTGGCGAAAGAAGTCAATCCGCTGGATTCCCCGGCAGAAAAGTTTTGGAAACCAGAAGAACCGAAAGATGTTGTTGTTTGTTTTGGGGAAATCTTTTTCTTCCCACCACTTCCCTTCTTCCAGTACCAGTACCCGGTAGCCTTTTTTCGACAGGCGCATGGCAGATACGGAGCCTCCGAAGCCGGAGCCGATGACAATGTAGTCGTAGCTGTTTTTGGCCGGAACCGTGCTGCTCAATGGGTGATGTCTCCCTGGATGTAGCTTTTCAGGTGCTCCACCTGGATGGTGCGGTCTTCCAGCACCGAAACCATAATGTCACCTGCGGTGCAGATGCCGACAAGTTTGCCTTTCTCCGTCACCGGGATGTGTCGTTTTCTGGCAGTGGTGATAAAGCGGCTGACCTCTTCAATGGTGTCGTCAGGGGAACAGGTCATGATGTCGGTGGACATGACATCATCCACCAGGACGGCATCCGGGTCCATGTTTTTTGCCACCACGCGTTTCATGACGTCCCGCTCGGTGAAGATACCCCGAAGCCCCTTTTCGTCTGTGACAAGCACTGAGCCAATGCCCATGTCTGCCATGACTTTCACTGCCTGCCGGATGGTTGTCCCCACAGGAACAGTGGCGACCTCATTCTTTTTACGTTCCAGGATGTTGCGGACGGTTTTCATATCGCGCTCCTTTCAGTTGGATTCTGAATTCATTATACAGGGTCAAAGCCCTTTTCTTCAAGGAAGGATTTAAAATCCTCCGGCAGCGGGGCGGTCAGTTCCATAAGTTCCCCGGTTTCCGGGTGGGGGAAACGGAGGCTTTTGCAGTGGAGTAGCGGACGCAGGTTTCGCAGGGCCTCATCCCGGTTGTAGAAACTGTCACCGACAATGGGGGTACCGGTGGCTGCAAGGTGGATCCGGACCTGATGGGTTCGCCCGGTGAGAGGCCGTGCTTGCACCAGTGTCAACCCGTTTCTTGTTGCCAGCGGGGTGAGTTCGGTTATCGCGTCCTTCGGGTTTTCACCGTTTACCCAGAACCGGGCCGGCTTTGCCCCCGGCACCCGGCCGATGGGGCTGTCCACGGTAAAGGGCGCGCCGATTTCTCCGTGAACACACGCGAGATAGCTTTTTCGAATGGTTTTTTTCTGGAACAGTTCTCCCAGCGTCCGGTTCACTGACGGATCTTTGGTGAACAGTACCAGCCCGGTGGTGTCCCGGTCCAGGCGGTGGTGCAATCCGGCATAAGCGCCGAGGTATTGTTTTACGAAAAAATAGAGATGGTTGACATCGAAACAGCGAGTTCCCTGTGTGGTCATCCCTGCCGGTTTGTTCATACAGATGAGCCATTTGTCCTCAAAAATAATCCACTGATGGTCAAAGGAAAATACAGGAGGGTCCTCTCCCCAGCACACGGAGAGTGTGGCACCCTGAGGTACAGGAAGCGCGCTATCCTTCACCCGTTTCCCATTGACCTGAACCCCGCCCAATGCCAGGGCACGGGAAAATTCATCCCTGGAAATCCCGAAGGTTTTAGCCAGCCTGCTGAGGCGAATCCGTTTTCTTGCGATGATTGTTTTCAACGGCAAGGGTCAATCCTCCTGCGGCAAATGCCGCAAAAAAAGCCGCTGCCCGGCCCAATGGGGCCCAGACAGCGAGAAAGGTCAGTACCGGGAGCCAGAGTGTTGCGAGTCCGGCTCTTTTTTTCATCAATACCGAAAGGGTCGGGAAAAACAGGGAGACGAGGAATATTGTGTAGCCGGAGGCCAGGATTTTTACAATTCCGACACCGGAGAGGGTAAATCCCATGGACAGGAGCAGCAGCCCCATTCCGACAACATGAGGGGTAAAGCGGTGATGGGGCAATGCCAGGATGTCCCGTTCCAATATGGCAGTGGCGGAGATAAAAATACTGTCCACCGAGGACAGAATAGCCGATGCCACCGCAAGGAAAAGTACCAGGTTCAGCTTTTCAATGGAAAGCCCGGTGGAAAAAGCTGCCAGGAGCAGCAGCGAAAACAGGATTTTCAGAATCCCCGCAGCCACTGCACCATGCTTCGCCACTGTTTCACTCTTTGCGCTGAAAATCTTGGCGAACACATCCGGCCCGATGAGGTGAGAGAAGAACATCAGGGCTACAAGGTAGAAAAGGGGCAGGCCTATATGGGCCACGGGAGGGATATGGAGATGCCCGCTGCTGAGGGTTGCAAAGAGAAAACCTCCGGCAAGTACTGCGAATTGAAGGACATCAGTTCTTGAAACGCTCCATTGGCCGCCGATGAAAGAATAGCAATAAGTGAGGGTGCAGATGAGAATGAGTTCCGGTGTTGTGAGTCCGGCGACAATCTGGATGGAGCGAAAAGAAAGCGCCAGCCAGGCAATCTGGGCCAAGACAATGGCAAGGGCCAGCAATTTGACCAGATAGGGAGGGAAACAGGGTTTCAACAATTCCGGCAGGGTCAGTTTGTCAGTCCGGCGTACCCGGGCAGCCAGCCAAAAGCCCAGCAGGAAAAGGCCGATACCCCCTGCGATGTCCGGCAGAATTCCCCATGGGCCGTAGCGGCGCATCAGTGTCCAGGTGACCACCACAGCGGAGCCGCCGATGGTTGTAGCGGCAATGGTCAGGGACAGGGTAATGGTGCCAAGCTGGCGGCCGGACACAAAAAAACCCGCTTCCGTCCTTGAACGGGATACGAAGGCAATGGAATAGAGCACCAGCACTGTGAGATAGGTGGCCAGTATCCAGAACATAGGTTCAATCCTCCAAAATGGAGTTGGAGTTGGGGTAGGAGTAGGGGTAAGAAAGACCAGAAATTTGCCTGTTCCCTTCCTTTCCCTCGCTCAACCTCGACCTTGGTTTCTCCTTGTCTTCGAAGAGGGAGTTTTGCGTGGGAGTGGGCGGCGGAAAAATCAGGGAGTTGGCCTTTCCCTGACCCTTCTCTTCCCCTCCGGTCAGAATACTGAACACTGAATACTGAACACATCTTTTGTCACTCATCACCCTTCACTTCTCCATCAAAATCAGACAAAGAGATTGGTTCGGCTTCCGTCCAGCAGCTCTTCGTAGGAATCGAGGATGGGGTCAATTTCCTTTCTCAGGAATTCCTTGACCTGATTCGGTGCGCGTCCCACAAAATCGGACGGATTGAGGATTTTCTCAATTTTTTCCCGATTCAGCGGGATTCGACTGTCTTCGGCCAGTAATTCAATGAGGGGGTTTTCCCGGCTTCCGGCCTTCAGTTTTGCCGTAGCCTGGTGGGAGTATTCCCGAATCACTTCGTGGATTTCCTGCCGGCCGGCACCCTGTTTCAC
This sequence comes from Acidobacteriota bacterium, assembly GCA_003650445.1. Lineage (GTDB taxonomy): Bacteria > Acidobacteriota > Holophagae > Thermotomaculales > Thermotomaculaceae > UM-FILTER-49-7. The sequence goes on from QMQE01000035.1 coordinate 5,205, forward strand.
CGCTTCCATCAGGATATTTTCCGTTGCCATAAAGGGGAGTTGTTCCTGCACATGGGCAGCAATCACTTCCCGGTTCACGACGAGATTGTCGGTAATGTTGGCATAGATGAGCAAAATGGCGTCTGCACTTAGAAACGCCTGGGGCAGTACGACCCGGCGGTTGGCGGAATCATCCAGGGTGCGCTCAAACCACTGGGTGGCTGCCGTGTAAGCGGTGTTGTCGGAAAGGGAAATCAGAAAACGGGACAGCGCCGTCATCCGTTCCGACCGCATGGGGTTTCGTTTATACGCCATGGCAGATGAGCCTACCTGTTTTTCACCGAAGGGCTCTTCCATTTCCCGGTCATGGGCAAGGAGGCGCAGGTCATTTCCAAACTTGGAACAGGAAATTCCCACCTGTCGCAACACGTGAAGCACATCGTCGTCAATTTTACGGGAGTAGGTCTGGCCGGTAATGCTGACTGCCCGGGGGAATCCCATCCGCTCGGTCACCAGTTCGTCCAGTTCTTTCACTTTTTCTTCATCTTTGTCAAAAAGTTTCAGGAAACTGGCCTGGGTGCCGGTGGTTCCCTTAACGCCCCGTCCGGGAATCCGGGAGTCCAGCAAGGCTACCAGTTTGAAGTCCATCAACAGGTCCTGGAGCCAGAGCGCTGCCCGTTTCCCCACTGTGGTCAACTGTGCGGGCTGGAAATGGGTAAAGCCGAGGGTCGGCATTTCCCGGTATTCACAGGCAAATTCCCGGAGGTTCTTCATGACTTTCAGCAGGCGTTTTTTGACCAGGAGCAGGGCTTCTTTTGTCTGGATCAAGTCGGTATTGTCCCCTACGAATGCGGAGGTGGCGCCGAGGTGAATGATGGACATGGCCGCCGGCGCGGCCTTCCCGAAGGCGTGGATGTGGGCCATTACATCGTGGCGCAGTTCTTTTTCCTTCTTTGCCGCGTAGTCAAAGTCAATGTCATCCAGGTGTTCCCGCATCTCTTCCAACTGTTCGTCGGTGATGGCCAGTCCCAGCTCCTGTTCCGCCTCTGCCAGCAGAAGCCAAAGTTTCCGCCAGGTTCGGAACTTGAAGTTGTCGGAAAAAATCCGGGACATTTCCCTGGACGCGTACCGCGTAATCAAGGGATTCTGATAAGCATCTCGATTCATCTATGCCTCCACCTCAATGGGGATTTCTGTGAACAGAAGGGGCGGTGCCTCAATCCGTCCGAAAACATTTTCCCCGAATTTACTGCAGATAAAACCGGCACCCGGAAGCTCTTTTTCAGAGAGACAGCCGGGAAACCCCCGGTTCAGGTCTTTCAATTCCACACTGACACGGGCCGGATACAGGGATTGTATCAGACTGTCTTTTTTCAGGAAAGCTTCAGCAATGGAAAAGGACACCCGTTGTCCCCCGGAATCATAGCGTCCGTTCTGTATGGTTCGTAAGAGCAGCCAGGAATCCGGAAGCGGCACAAGAGAACTGCAGCGGATTCGGCCCCGAACCAGGCGTGGCCTCTTCTTCGAATAAAAATGGGGGTTCACGGAAAAGAGAGTGACGTCAGGCGGCAGAGGCACTCCCGATTCTGCCGGATGGGACAGCCATTCGTGGAGGAACTTATCCCCGTTTCGCCCGATAAGCAGGTTGAACACACCCTTTTCCAGTTGAACAGCGGGTTTTTTGAAACAGGGGCGCCGCCTGAGGAAACCGGCCACCGCCTTTGCCGCTGTATCCGGTTGGAAAAAGCGGTAAGAAACGCCTGGAGCCGGTCGTTTTGCTCGGATTACGGGGTGTTTGTCCATCTCAAAGAGTTCCACTTTTCCCCTTACCCCTCGTTTCTGCAATTCTGTGACCAGTGTTGAAAATGCCCGGACAGCGGTCACCAGGGTTTTGGGCAGAGTCAATGGGGAAGCAAAATTACCCGATGATTCAAAACTTCGAACGCCTTCGTCCACATGAATGAACGAAGCCCCGGAATCCCGTCCCAGAATTACCGAAAGATGAAGGTCCATTTCCTTGTCCGGTGGAACAGTGGTTCCGGCATCAAAGTGGAATGGAGCTGTGTTTCTTCGGCGGTAGCCCCTCCCGTTTCGTGGAAAGGGAATTCAGCACTGAAATCAGCTTCGTTCTGGTTGTGGACGGCGCGATGATTTCATCCACAAATCCCATCTCTGCTGCAATATAGGGATTTGCAAACAATTCTTTGTAGTTGTCCACCAGTTCCTTGCGCTTTGCTTCCGGGTCATTGGCCTCCATCAGCTCCTTCCTGTAAACGATGTTAACCGCGCCTTCCGGCCCCATCACTGCGATCTCCGCTGTGGGATAGGCAAAGTTGAAATCGGTGCGGATATGCTTGGACGCCATCACGCAGTATGCTCCACCATAAGCCTTTCGGGTGATCACTGTAATCTTTGGAACCGTCGCTTCCGAAAACGCGAACAGCAGTTTCGCGCCATGAACAATGATGCCGCCATGTTCCTGGTTGACTCCCGGCAGGAAACCGGGAACATCCTCAAAAGTAATCAGCGGAATGTTGAAGGCGTCGCAGAAACGGACGAAGCGGGCGGCTTTCCGGGAGGCTTGAATATCCAGAACCCCCGCGAGATACGCAGGCTGATTGGCCACAATCCCCACCGGTTTGCCGTCCAGGCGGCCGAACCCCACCACAATATTCTTTGCGAAATGCTCATGAACCTCAAAAAAGTATTTGTCGTCCAGCACCGGCCGGATAATGTCCCGGATATCATAAGGGGTATTGGGGTTCTCAGGCACGGCAGTATTCAGTTCCGGTATGTCCCGGTCCGGGTTGTCTGAAGTTGACTTTACCGGGGGTTCCTCCATGTTATTGGACGGCATGAAAGAAAGCAGTTCCCGGATTGCCGCGAGGCAGGCCCGGTCATTATCCAGGGCAAAATGGGCCACGCCGGACTTGGTATTGTGGGTCATGGCACCGCCCAGTTCCTCCTTGGTCACTTCCTCGTGGGTCACGGTTTTGATGACATCCGGGCCAGTGACAAACATGTATGAGGTGTTCTTCACCATCAGGGTGAAATCCGTAATGGCGGGGGAATACACCGCCCCCCCGGCACAGGGGCCCATGATGGCGGAAATCTGGGGAACAACGCCGGAGGCCAGTGTGTTCCGAAGGAAAATATCCGCATAACCGCCCAGTGAAACCACCCCTTCTTGAATCCGGGCACCGCCGGAATCGTTCAATCCGATAATTGGAGCCCCAACTTTCATGGCCATGTCCATAATTTTGCACACTTTTTTTGCGTACATTTCAGAGAGAGACCCGCCGAAAACAGTGAAATCCTGGGCAAAAATATAGACCAGGCGCCCGTCAATCCGGCCAAATCCGGTCACAATCCCGTCGCCGACAATCTTTGTCTTGTCCATGTTAAAATTGTCGCAGCGGTGAACCACAAAGCGATCCACTTCTTCAAATGAACCCTTGTCCATCAGCAGGCCAATTCGCTCCCTTGCGGTCAGTTTCCCTGCATTATGCTGCTTTTCAATCCGGACTTCGCCGCCGCCCAGTTCTGCCTGCCTGTTCCGTTTTTCCAGTTCTTTCAACCGTTCTTCAAGTGTCATCGCACTCTCCTTATCCAAAACTGTATCTTTATCTCAAAACATGTAAGAAGAATACCAGATGAAACCCGGTGCCGCAATGAGAAGGCGGCCGACGGCTTTCCATCCGTGCAAGTGAAAGTGTGTGTGCGAGTGGGGAAGGGGAGAGAATACAGAATAGCTCACTCTCTGATTTTTCTGTTGCCCACGCTCCCGGCGCGTTGCGCCGAATGTTGAGTTATGAGTGTTGAGTGTTAAATGAAAGATGACAAACAAGACAAAAAGGCATAGAGAATTGCCAACTTACTGATTTTCCCCCACTCGCGCTTACACTTACACTTCCCTACTCCTACTCCCTGATTTTATTATCTTGCATTCAACATTCAAAACTCATCATTCAACATTATTCGGCGCAACGCGCCGTCTGCTATCTACTCTATCTGTTACTTCAACTGCGCCATGATCAGCTGAATGGCTTTTTCCAACTGGGGGTCAAGTCCCTTGTGTTTGTCCGGGACAGTGTCGGCCACTTCGTAATCCGGGGTGACGCCGGTATGTTCAATGTCAATGCCATCTACAGTGAAGCAGCCCCAGCTGGGAAGCCGGTAGAATGAGCCGTCCACCAGCCCTTTGCCGGAGGTGAAAATCAGCCAGCGGTAGGTGCCGGTGCCGACAATCGGTCCCAGTTTCAGTGTTTTGAACCCCGCCGCCGTCATCTCACCATCGCTGAGGGTCATCCGGTTGACAATGAGTACGATTGGTTTGGACGCTGGAAAGAAATCGGGCTGAGGGGACATTTTGCCGCCCCGATATTTCCATTTCGCGTAGAGTTTCTGGCTGAGGTACTGGAGTACGGCATCATGGACATTGCCCCCCATGTTGTTGCGAAGGTCCAGGATCAATGCTTTGTACTGCCAGCCCTCCGCCGCCATGTGAACCAGAAAACGGTCCAATTCCCTTTGTCCCATGTCTTTCATGTGGAAATAATAGATTCGGCCCCCGCTTTCTTTCAAGGCTCTTTTTTTCCGCAGGTTTTCCCATCGGTTGTAGAGTCGTTCTGTAAGCAGTCGGGAAGATTCCGGGTGAACCCGGACCGTGAATGTCCGGTTTCCCTGCTTGAATCTCAGGCTCAGTGCTTTCGGCATTTCCGCGAAGGTAAACAGCTCATTTCGGTTCAGGCCCGGTTCCACCTTCCGCCCGTTGACAGCCAGGAGTTCATCACCGGGTTTCACATCTTTGTCCACTTTGTCCAGCGGGGATTCCTTCAGAATTTCAGCCACATGAAAGGGTTTCTCGTTGTCAAAAATGAGGCCCACCGTTGCCGTCACCTGTTTGTAATAGCCATTTTCTTCCTTTCCGTTGGAGTAAAATCCCATGTGGGAAGAATTGAGTTCCCCCAGCATGTCGCTGATCAACTTCCTCAGGTCGTTCCGGTTGGTCACGAAGGGTAGAAAATTCCGGTAACGGTCATGGACTTCCTTCCAGTTTCGTCCGTGGAAATTGCTGTCATAGTAATTGTCATTGAGGTTGGCCCAGACTTCATCAAACATCTGGGTGAATTCACTTCTCAGGTTCCGGGGGAAGGCATAATCAAGGGAGATTGCCTTCAATTTGTTCTGCTTCAGGTTCAGGGAATAGACCTTGCCGCTTTTCAGAAGCCAGACCTTCCCCTTGACGCATGCGTATTGGCCGGAGCGAATACCGTCCGAGCCTTTAATCTTGACGGTTTTCCGTTTCTCAAAAGGCTCGATAGTAGTGTGAAAGAGGGCAGGTTTTCCGTTCACATGATCGGACAGGTAGAGGACATGGTGGGCTTTCTTGTCCACAAGCACAAAGGGACTGCCCTGGTCTCCATGATCAGGGGAAACTCTGTCAAATCGGTTCAGAAAACCTGTCAGGTCAATCTTTACCGTCACCAGCTTCTCTTTTTCGGACTTTTCTTTGTTTTTCTTTGCTTTTTTGCCAGTTTTGTTCGAATTTTCATCCGTTTTTGTCTTTTTTTCCACCTTAAACAGCTTTTCAAACTCATTTAAGCGGAAACCGGTATCCAGATTTTCCAGAGCTACCCGATAGATGCGAACCGCATTTGCTCCCCGTGGATAGGACGGGTGCACTCGATCCGAGGCGAAGTACAAGTACTTTCCATCCGAAGAGAAAGAGGGGGTGCTCTCGGATACGCCGGTGTGGGTGATGTTCAGGGTTTTCCCGGTTTTCAGGTTGGTCAGAAAGATGTCTTCCTCAAAATTGCGGTAGGCGGTGAACAGCACGTAAGCGTCATCCGGTGAAAACGAAGGGGTTGAGTTGTAAAATCCCCAGAGGTTTTCGGTGGCAATAGTGCGGATTTTCATGGTCTTGAAATCGATAAGCTTCACGTCATGGAGCCCCGAAAGGTAAACCCCCAGGGTCCGGTCCCTGTTCAATGCCAGATTCCGGTCGTTGCCATGGGTTTTTGTCAGTGGGGTTTCCCTGGCAGAGCCGTCTGCTGGAAGGGTAAACCAGTTCTGCCAGCCGTGAACTGTCTGGTTGAAAATCAGGCGTCGGCTGTTTTTCAGCCATTTTACTTCCAATACCCGGCCCTGGGGGTTGGTTTCCAGTTTGCGGATAAACTTGCCCTTAATATCTGAAACAAAGAGCTCTCCTCTGGACACGAAGGCCAGTTTCTTTTCATCAGGGGACACGTCAAAGGCCGTCACTTTCCCCTTTACATTGCAGGAAATCGATAAGCTCAGGGAGGGATCGGTAAAAAGTTCTACATTGAGCACGGTGGATTTCTTATCTGCCACATTGTACAGGAAGAGGCGGTAGCCCTTTTCAAACACAACTGTTTCCCCGTTGGCGGAAACCCTTGGGTTTCGGACCGAAACCGAAAAATCCGTCAACTGCACCTTCTTTCCATCCCTCAGGGTGTATAGATTGGTAACACCACCCTTCGGGTCGCACTGGTCTGAAATGAAATAGAGAGACCCCTTCCGGTCCATAATCGGGTCAAAATCCTTTCCTTCCCAGTGGGTCAATGCCTTGAAGGTATCGGTTGCGAGATTGTAGGACTGGATATCCGGGTTGAACGGGCCTTTGTAGCCTTTTCGGTCCGCAAAGCGGAGAGATTCCCAGCTGTCGGTAAAAAGAAGGCTCTTGTCAACCGGGTTTTCCGTGACTCCGTGAATCGTGTTGAAGTAGCCGTTCAAAAGCCGTACCGGGGTTCCCCCGTTCCGTGGAACCTTGTAAGACGTAAAAGAATTATAGCGGTTGGAAGTGAAGTAGATGAATTGGCTATCCCATGACCAGGAATCCACCCCGTCCGCGCTGTCATTAAAGGTCAGCTGGGTGATGGCACCGCCGGCCAGTGGCATGACAAAGACATTCTGGTTTCCATTTAGGGAAGCAGTGAATGCCAGCCATTGGCTGTCCGGGGAAATCCGGGGCCGCGTCTCAGTGCCCGGCATTGCCGTGAGCCTGTGGGCCGTACCGCCGTCCCTGCCCACCTGCCAGATATCACCATTGTAGCAGAATACCACCTGTTTCCCGTCCGAGGAGATATCCGGTTCCGAGAGAAAATAAAATGGCCCCGCAGTGGCCATCAGCGTTGCCATCAGTACAACAACCCCAATCATGAAGTGTTTCATATGTCCTCCAGTATGTTTGAAAAAATAGCATCATGTTCAGTCATACGGAAACCCCCACCTCAGGGTTATCAGAATTTTCAACATATTCCATATGATAGACTGAATAGCAGAACATTATAATCGCTGTTGGCCTGGACGGGCAGCAACGGAGGGCTTCATGGAGAAGGGTGGATATAAATCACTGGACAGGGATTTGGGTGTCAACCGCCGGGAGTTCATCGGGCTGGCAACTGCAACAGGACTGTTGCTGGGGACACCATGGGTATGGGCAAGGGAACAGGCGAAGCGGAAAGTGCCCGCTCTTCTCAAAACCAATATTGGCGATGCCATGAAAGTGAAAAAGACAAAATGATCCATTCCAGGCCCCTTCCCGGGAAAAGTGGTTCGTGTGAAAGATGAACAGGCGATGAAAGACGGGAAGGTGAACAGCAGAATTGTGGATGCCATGTTTCGCAAGGGGTTGGCCAGCCTCACCGGGAAAAAACCTCCCGAAGCATTTTTGCTGTTTTTTGAAAAGACGGATGTGGTGGGAATTAAGGTGAATCCCGTAGGGTCCGGGCTGATTGCCACCCGCCTGGAAGTGGTAGACGCAGTCATTTCGTGGCTGGAAGAGGGCGGGATTCCCCGGAAACAGATTGTAATCTGGGACCGATTTGATTACATGCTGAAGGATGCCGGTTATACTGAAAAACGCTTTCCCGGTATCCGAGTTGAGGGATTGCAGACTATGGACGAAGCAGCGGCGGAAGGGAAACGGGACAACAGCCGCTGGTTGACGCTGGAGGGGTGCCACATTAGTGAAGGAAACTTCGATAAGAGCGCCTTTTACTTTGCCGATGTAGATGGGCCCAAAACAAAACCCTACCTGAACCAGCACGTCTTCAACGGAAAATACTCCTACTTCGGAAAGCTGCTGACAAAGGAACTGACCAAAATCATAAACATTCCCGTATTCAAAAACACCGGTAACGGCATTTCCATGGCCACCAAGAATCTGGGCTATGGCTCCATCTGCAATACCGGCCGATTGCACAAACTCCTGTTTTTCAACGTCTGTACAGAAGTGCTGGCTTTCCCCTGCCTTCGGGACAAGTTGGTGCTGAACATCACCGACGGGCTCCGAGGCCAGTTCGACGGCGGCCCCATGCCGGTCGCAAAATTCGTCCGGGAGTACAATACGCTGCACATTGCCACAGACCCCTTCGCGCTGGATGCAGTGTGCCACAGGGAAATGGTTGCGGAACGGAAACGCCGGGGGGTTCGGGTAAATGAACACCCGATCTATACCGAATACCTGAGATATGCTCAGAAACTCGGGCTGGGTATCACCAAGTCCGAATCTATTCAGTATGTGCAGATATAGCTATTTTCTGTTGTTATTTCTTGTGATTGCATCGGGATTACGGGCAGCTGTGCCCACGATACCACCGCTGCCGGGTTGGCAGGTGGAAAGCCGAAAAACCTATTCTGCTGAGAATCTTTATGGGTATATCGACGGGGGAGCGGAGCTCTTCCTTGAATTCGGCTTCAAAGAACTGCGGGTGATTCGTCTGACCCGGAAGAAAGCGCAATTGTCGGTGGACATGTATCGAATGACCGAGCCCCTGGCGGCACTGGGCATTTATCTCGCCAAATGTGCGTCGGAAACGCCCATGGCGGGGGTTATTCCCCGGAACTCCGGTGATCGCTATCAACTGGCCGTGGTCCGGGGCTGCTGGTTTATCTTTATCAACAACTTTGATGGAAATAAAAAGCACATTCCGCTGATGCGGAAACTTGCCAACAGCTTTACTTCGCAGATAAAAGGCCAAGCCCTGGCCTGGCCATGCCCCCTTCCCGAAAAGAATCTGGTGCAAGGTTCCGTTCGGCTGGCCAGGGGCCCGGTAGCACTGCAGCCGGTATACACCCTTGGAGAAGGGGACATTCTCCTGCTCAATCGAAAAAACTGGGCGGTGGTTGCAGACTACAGAGCCAACGGCAAAACAGAAACATTGATCCGGGTTAGCTATACAGATAATAAAAGCAGCTCCGCTGCCTTTACTTCGCTCCTTGAGAATCTGGACCCGTATCTGAAAGTGATACAAAAAGACAAAACCTCCCTTGTGTTTCAGGACTATGAGGGGCAATATGGAATCGCCTGTCTCTCCGGTTCCTTGCTGAGTATCCGTGTCCATGTCCCCTCCCTTCCTGCAACATGAATAGCAAACCCCCTCCACCCCAAGCGGCGAAGCAAAGAAAAAAAAGAGAAAAAAAGGGACAGGCTCTTTATCTTGACACTTCATTCCCATTCAGTTATCCTATTTCCGACATCAAAAAAACCAAAAACGAGGAGTCGTATATGCCAAGAACTGCCAGAATAAAAGTAAAGGGAGAAGATGCTTTTTATCACGTCATCTCAAGAGCTGTTCACAAGGAATTTCTGATGGGCGATGTAGAGAAAGAAAAACTCATACAAATCATTAAGAAATATGCAGGGCTCTACCTGGTTAAGCCTATTGGTTACGCTGCCATGTCCAACCACTTCCATCTGCTGATTAAGGTGGAGAACGAAGCCAGGTTTACCGATGAAGACATAAAGAAAAGGGTGGAAAGCTTTTATGGTCAACCCATGTATAAGAAAGGGAAAAGCATAGAAGAGTACCGAGAAAAACTTTCTGATTTCTCAGAATATATGAAGCAGGTCAAACAGTCATTTTCATGGTGGTATAACCGGCTGCATAATCAGACAGGGACATTCTGGTCGGAGCGGTTTAAAAGTCTCTTGGTGGAAAGTGGAGAAGCACTTCTGACTTGTCTGGCTTATATCGACTTGAATCCTGTACGGGCCGGAATTGTTGAAAAGCCGGAAACATACCGATTTTCGAGTTTTGGTTATCGGCATCAAACCAGTAATCGGGACGATATTCTCTCTTTTGAAGGAATTGAAGAATTGATGGGGTACGGATCCAAGTCAGAAGCCATAGGAAAATATCGGAATCTTCTGTACGCTTACGGTAATTTGGGTTCGAAGAAGTCTTCTGGAACAAACCTAACTGGAAAGCATAAGGTTGAACTTTCTTCGCGACTTCGATACTTGTCTGACGGAGTTGTGATTGGCTCCAGGGAGTTTATTATGACGGCCTATGCTCATTTTGGTGGAACGATTATTAGAAAAAAAGAAAGAAAAGCCCATTGCACCGGTATCAGTCCGGGCATTCTTTCCATTCGAAAGCTTGCAGTCTAAGCCCTCATTTTCTGTTTTATCCTTAAGAGTCATTTGGTATAAAGAAGATACGAATTCGGGGGAGGTTGTCTCTGATATTCAGAAAAATCACCCTCAATCTTATTTTCAACCTTATCAGAAAGTATCGAAAGAACAATTGCTCTTGCCATAGTGGAAATTGAGGTGTGATACGGAAATTCAGAGATGGAAATAGATAAAGAGCCTGTCCCCTTCTATAATTTCAAAATAGGTGGTGACAGGGGGGCGTTCACATCGTAGAATGAAGCTATCAAATTTACATTCGAGGAGTTGGAATGAAACAACCTGCGAACAAGAACATGCCCCGGGAGAAAGCATTGGACCTGGCCTTGAGCCAGATTGAAAAGAATTTTGGGAAAGGCTCGATTATGCGCCTGGGTTCCAAGAGTGGAATCAATGTTGCTTCAATTCCCACAGGATCCATCGGAATTGACTTGGCATTGGGGGTGGGCGGAATTCCCCGGGGAAGGATTGTTGAAATTTTCGGACCGGAATCGTCGGGGAAAACAACGGTTTCTCTGCATATGATTGCGGAAGCGCAGAAGCAGGGGGGGATGGCTGCTTTTATTGACGCAGAACATGCGCTGGATCCGGAATATGCGGCGAAGCTGGGAGTGGATGTGGATAATCTGCTGATCTCCCAGCCGGATTACGGTGAGCAGGCACTGGATATTGCCGAAATGCTGATCCGCTCCGGTGCCATTGATATTCTCGTTGTTGATTCTGTGGCGGCGTTGGTACCCAAGGCGGAACTGGACGGGGAGATGGGTGAAACTCAGGTGGGACTCCAAGCGCGGCTCATGTCCCATGCCCTGAGAAAGTTGGCGGGGGTAATTTCCAAGTCCAAGGCAATATTGATTTTTATCAACCAGATCCGCCAGAAAATCGGGGTTACCTACGGCAGCAATGAAACTACATCAGGTGGAAACGCGCTGAAATTCTATTCATCCATCCGACTTGAGGTTCGGAGGATTACGACTCTTCGTGATGGAGATAACTCCATCGGAAACCGGGTTCGGGCAAAAATCGTAAAAAACAAGGTGGCTCCGCCCTTCAAGATGACCCAGTTTGACATCATGTTCGGCACCGGTATATCTCAGGAAGGGGAAATAATCGACTACGGTGTGGATCTCGATATTGTTGAAAAGAGTGGTTCATGGTTTTCCTATGGCAAAACAAGGCTGGGGCAGGGCCGGGAAAATGTTAAGCAATTCTTCAAGGATAATCCGGATATCCGGGCTGAAATTGAACTGAAGGTACGGGAAAAATTGGGGTTGATTCCAACTGAGGCACCACCGGAAGAAACGGACTGAATTTGAAATGAAACGCCGTTATCGGGCGGTTTTATTCGTCTTTGTGCTGTTTGCGGGGATTCTTCCCACATCTGCGAGAGCTGGGGATAAAGTTTATCTCAAGGGTATTCCGGCGCAGATCAGCACAGATTCTGTCATTTCAGGACCCAGGCGAAAAACGGTGGAATCCGGTACGGTGTTTCTTGAAACCGGCACTGGTGTTGCAAAGACAAAAGGGGGGAATAAACAGGATTTTCTGGTCATCCCATCAGTCTTGTCCATCATCCCCCCTCTTGTGGCAATTCTCTTTGCCCTGCTGTTCAGGCAGGTCATTCTTTCTCTTATGATGGGGGTTTTGCTGGGGGTCTGGATTACTGCAAGTTATAAGGTGCTTCCAGCAGTCCTGAACACCCTCTCAAAAGTCATTCCGGATTCCCTTGCAAGCCATGACCACATCTCCATCATTATTTTCAGTGTACTTCTCGGCGGCATGGTTGGAATTATCTCTGCCAATGGTGGTACACCGGCCATTGTGGACCTTGTTCTGCCACGAATCCGAAGCCGTCGGGGCGCCCAGCTGGCCTGCTGGTTTCTGGGCTGTGCCATTTTTTTTGACGACTACGCCAACACCCTCATTGTGGGCAACACCATGCGCCCTATTACCGACCGTTACCGGGTCAGCCGGGAAAAACTTGCGTTCTTTGTGGATGCCACTGCGGCTCCGGTGGCCAGTATGGCGGTGATTTCCACCTGGATCGGATTTGAAGTGGGGGTACTTACCGATGTTTTTCATTCCAGAGGTATTGCCATGGATGGGTATTCCGCTTTTCTGTTTTCCATTCCCTATTTGTTCTACCCGATTTTTACCGTGATTTTCGGTTTTCTCCTTTCTATGAGTGGACGGGATTACGGCCCCATGCTGAAGGCAGAGCGCCGGGCAGTTCGCTACAATCTACTGTTGTCTGAAAAAGCTTCTCCGGCGGCCATGGAAACAAAGATGGGGGAACCCAGCCGGCCAGCGCTGGCCTTTATTCCCATCCTTTCCGTGATTCTGGTGACACTCTGGGGTATTCTTTACACCGGCTACTCCGGCCAGTGGGAACTTCGGGCAATTTTTTCGAAATCTGACAGTTTTGCTGCGCTGATCTGGGGCTCTGCAGCAGGTTGTTTCACGGCAGCTGTATTGTCTCTTCTGGCCCGGCGCCTGACGGTTTCAGAAGTATTGGATAGCTGGCTGGACGGCATCAAGTCAATGATGATGGCGGTGCTGATCCTGACACTGGCCTGGAGTTTGAGCCGGGTCTGCACTGACCTGAAAACAGCGGATTTTATTCTTTCCATTGTGTCGGCCCGAATGCCCATGTGGGCCATTCCTCTCCTCACCTTCCTCGTGGCGGCGGCCATGAGCTTTGCCACCGGGACATCCTGGGGCACCATGGCGATTACTTATCCACTGCTGGTTCCCGTGGTAATCGGTACTCCTTACCTCTACCCCACCATCGCGGCGGTATTGTCCGGCGCGGTGTTTGGTGACCACTGCTCCCCCATCTCCGACACCACGATTATGTCCTCTATGGCATCGGCCTGTGATCACGTGGACCATGTGCGTACCCAGATTCCCTATGCCCTGACCACAGCCGTGACGGCGCTGTTTCTTGGCTATCTGCTCCTTG
>QMQE01000036.1 GCA_003650445.1 Acidobacteriota bacterium
ACTGACGGCAAATGAAGATGCCAGTTATTTCCACATCACGACAAACAATACGATATTTGGAACTGAGTTCCACAGTTTTCCGGAAGTGCCTGCCGGGATTCCTTTAGTAGCGGATATGTCATCCGATATGCTTTGCAGACGATTAAATTTCACGGACTTTGACCTTATCTACGCCGGGGCCCAGAAAAATATGGGGCCTTCGGGAGCAACTATTGTTATCATAAAAGATGAACTTCTTGGCCGAGTTAAGGATAATGCCCCTACCCTGCTTCGCTACAAAACACACACGGACAAGGATTCTCTCTTTAATACCCCCACTGTTTTCTCAATTTATGTAATTCATCTGGTTTTGAAATGGATTATAGAATCCGGGGGGCTTGATGAAATTGAGGCTGTAAACAGAAAGAAAGCCGGTCTATTGTATGGCGCGATTGATGAGATGAGTGATTTTTATAAAGCGGCTGTTACGGATAGAGATTCCAGATCGCTGATGAACGTTACATTCAGATTGCCCAATGAAGAACTGGAGCAACAGTTTGCAAAAGAAGCGGAATCGAAAGAAATGCTCGGCCTGAAAGGGCACAGAAGTGTCGGTGGTGTCCGTGCTTCTATCTATAACGCTTTCCCTTTGGAGGGTGTGGAAAAACTGGTTGATTTTATGAAGGAGTTCAAAAAGAAGTCATAAATTTCATGGCTGTAAACTAAAAAGAGGGGGATAAAACCCCCTCTTTTTTTATTCAGTTAAATGTTTCAGCGGTGTTTTCTCCCCGGATGGCTGGTCACTTTGAGCAAGAGGGGGCTGATTATCTGTTCAAATTCGGATGCATTTTGACGATCCAGATGTCTTGCGAATAAGTCTTCTTTCAGATAAATAGGGCAATTCTTCTTCAGTGCGAGGGTGATGGCATCTGACGGACGGGCATCCACCCGTTCAATCGTCCCGCTGTTGCTTTCAATCTGAACAATGGCATAGTAGGTATGTGCCTTTTCTTTCACAATCTGGACAGCTTTCATATGTGCTCCAGCCTTTTCCAGCATATCAAGGATGAGATCATGCGTCATGGGCCGGGGAGCATGGACGCCTTCAAATTGGTTGACAATATTATGTGCTTCCATAAATCCTACACGAATTGTACAGCATCGATTACCCTTCTTTTCTTTTAATACAAGAAAAGGTGCCTCAGAGAGCGGTGTATCAATTACGTCTTCTAATTCTACTTCTACAAACAATCAAAACCTCCATGAACAATGCTCATCTAACAATATAATCCCTCTTCTCCAAATGTCAAAAAACTTTCATGGATACTGTATAATTTCTGGTTTTACAATCTATATCAGGCTCGCCTTCAAGCTTGCCATTGTAACAGTTTCTATTCTTACATCTACAAGTTTACCAATGAGTTGCCTTCCTCTGCCTGCCTCGAAATGTACAACGTGGTTCCCTTCTGTTCTTCCTGTGAGAAGCTTTGGATTCTTTTTACTGAGACTTTCCACAAGAACGGTGTATTCATGACCGACCATGCTCATATGTTTGTTCATTTGAATTTCTTCCTGGGTATGCTGAAGAATTGAGAGACGGTTTGACGCGATGGAATCCGGAACCAGCGGATCTTTTAATTTGAGAGCTGCGGTATGAGGCCGGGGAGAATACTTGAAGGAATAGAGGTTGTCATATCTGACCGACTGGATTACATCCATTGTATCCAGAAAATCCTTTTCATTTTCTCCTGGAAATCCGACGATGAAATCAGAAGAAATCCAGGACTCGGGGAGGATATCTCGTATCATTCTTATCTTGTCGAGGTATTCGGATCGTGTATATTTTCGCCCCATTTTTTTCAATATCCTGTCTGACCCCGATTGCATCGGCAGGTGTATGGTCGGGCAGATATTGTCATGTGCTGCAATTACACGTACAAGATTTTCATTAAAATCTTTCGGATGTGAAGTCAGGAATCGTATACGATACACACCCTGCAGATTACTGACGGCCTCAAGGACATCTGCAAAAGTTTTTCCCTCAAAAGCATATGAATTAACGTTTTGTCCAAGGAGCTCAATCTCATGAATCCCTTTCACTTCAACAGCGTCTTTCACTTCATCCAGAATAATGGAGAGTGGACGAGAATGCTCCCTGCCTCGTGTAAAGGGGACAATGCAATAAGTACAGAAGTTATCGCAACCTTCTATGATTGAGATGTATGCTTTTGTATGACCGGCACGTTCCGCAAAGGTAATTGGAGCATCCATTTCAGCCTTGTGATCGTTTGAGTCCAGGAATTTCGAGCCGTTTAACGCTCTGTTAACAGCTTCTGTAATCAGATGAGTACTCCGTGTACCCAGAACAAATTTCAGATAGGGGATTTTTTCCATCAGCGCCCTACCCTCCTGGGACGCTACACAACCGCATATACCGACGATCTTCTGGCCTTTATATCGCTTCTTTATAACCCCGATCCGGGAGTGAATCTTATGAACAGCCTTCTCACGAACACTGCAGGTGTTCAGAATGAAAATATCTGCTTCTTCCTCAGATTCGGTCTGTACAAAACCATCCTGTTTTAAGAGGCCAACCATCTTCTGGCTGTCATATTCGTTCATTTGACAGCCCCATGTTTCTATTTTAAATTTTGCCATGAAATTCCATTAACTCCCAATTGCTCTTCATTGTCTTTTGATGTGTATAAGGTTCCTTTGAAACGGAAATTGTTCCGATTCATATCCATTTCAAGCTTACAACAAACTCTTTAGAATCCGCTCAAATTCTGGAATGAGCTTTTTATTTGCCCGTTCAATATAGGCTTCAATTTTATTTGAAGCGTCCATTTTCAATGCATCTGAAGCAATCTTTTTGCACTGGGAAAGAGTAACAGATGTTACTATTTTTTTTATAACAGGGATTGAGGATGGCGTCATGCTGAACTCCCTTAGCCCAAGCCCCAGCAAGAGGAGTGTAAACCTTGGATTTCCTGCCATCTCCCCGCAGACAGCTACCCTTACGTCTTGTGTCTCGCCTGCTTGAAAAACGTTCTGAAGCAAACGGAGCAATCCGGGGTGCAGTGGCTGATATAAGTAGTTCACCTCATCATTTGTACGATCAATTGCAAGAAAATACTGGATTAAATCATTTGTCCCTATGCTGAAAAAATCCACATAATGGGCGAGAAGATCTGGAATTGCGGCAGCAGAAGGAACTTCAATCATGATCCCGATTTTGATGTCATGATTATAGGAAATCCCTTCAGAATCCAACTCACTCTTCACAGTCTCAAGAAAATCCAGAACAGACTTTAATTCATCCACACCACTTATCAACGGAAACATTAACCGAAGTCGATTGGAAAGGGCTGAGGCCCGGAGAATTGCACGGAGCTGTGTGCGAAATATATCTTTTCTTGTCATACAGAAACGAACCGCCCTCAGACCCAGTACGGGATTCTGTTGAGAATAAGTTTCCAAAACCTCATGAAAGAATTTTTCACCCCCGAGATCCAGGGTTCGAACAACAATTTCGCCCTTCACTTTTTCGACCAGGTTTTTGTAAACAGCAAAATGTTGGGCTTCAGTTGGCAATAAAGGTGCAACGGTCAAAAATATAAATTCAGAACGATAAAGGCCAATCCCTTCAGCACGAAAAAGCTTCGCTTTTTCGACCTCTTCTTCAAGTTCGATATTTGCCAGAAGTGATACAGGCACACCGTCTTTGGTCAAAGGTTTCAGGTCAGAAAGAATCTTTAATTCGTCCATCAGCTGGATGCGCATCTGGTGTTTCTGGTTGTATTGACGGATTTCGTTTTCAGAAGGCCGTATCAGCACCTGCCCTTCTATGCCATCCACAACCATCATTTCCCCATTGTCCGTCTGCCTTGTCACGTCGTGCAGGCCGACGACGGCAGGTAATTCCAGAGCCTTTGCAATAATTGCTGTATGGGTTGTTTTACCGCCAAGATCAGTTGCAATTCCAACAATATTGGGATCAGATAGCAATTTCAAATCTGAAGGGTGGATCACTTGAGCAACGAGAATCGTAGGTTCAGTTATGGTGATGGAATCAATTTCCTTCAATTTATCTTTATGCATCAGGTTGTGGATAACTCTGCTGGAAATATCATGAAGGTCTTCACTCTTTTCTTTCAAATATGCATCATCAATTCCAGCGAATTGTTTCAAAAGATCATTCATTATTGTGTAAAAAGCGTGCTCGGCATTATGTTTGTTTTTCTTGATGTGCTCGACTGTTTTGTTCATCAGTAGTGAGTCGTCAAGAACCAGCAGATGCGCATCAAATATAGCGAGGTGGCTTGCAGATAATTTCTCGGACATAGATTTTTTCAGTTCTTCTATTTCCAACTTTGTGGTTTCTACTGCCTGAAAAAATCGATTCACTTCCGTCTGGACGTCTTTTTCAAGAATACAGTAAAACGGAATCATTTCCCGAATTGCCTGACTGTTGTTCAACAAAACTACACGGCCGACCCCCACGTCCGGGAAAACACCTGTGCCATGCATGAGGGTCTGAGGGGTCATGGGTCATTCACCTTCATCAAATTTTCGGTTAATTAAAGAATCAATAGCGGCCATTGCATCTTCTTCATCCGGGCCCTGAATACTAAAAGTCAATTCCGTACCAACTGGCGCAGCCAACAACAGGACACTGAGAATGCTCTTTCCATTTGCCTCCACATTGTCTTTTGAAATCTTGATTTCAGATTTAAATGTTTCACCCAATTGAACCAGTTTGGCAGCTGCACGGGCATGAAGGCCCAGTTTGTTCACTAATTTGAGTCTTTTTTCTACCATGTTAAACCCTTTTCATCGATAGAATATCGCTGACTTTATAAATGTTTTTCTGTCCCTGCTGTTTTACTTTTTCGGCAAACTCAGACAGATCATTGAACGTACTCATGGTTGTAACTGCCTTAATCAGCATTGGTAGATTGACACCCGTAACAATTTCAACATGTGAATTTTTTGAGAGGGAAATCATAATGTTGGTGGGTGTACCCCCAAACATGTCTGTCAATACCAGCACACCATCGCCTTGATCCAGTTTCTTCAAAAGCTTTTCAATTCGGCGGGTTGCAAGTGTCGGATCATCATCCCATTGAATTGAGTATGCGCCGACAGTATCCCGCTCTCCAATAATTTTGAAACAGGTTTTCATTATCTCATCAGCGAGGCTGCCATGTGTCACAATTAGTATTCCAATCATTGTTCCCTCTCTATTCCCGGAAGGCAATCAGGTCCTTGCACGGGATCTGGAAAATTCCAGCATCTTTTTTCTTGCCGCCACTTCAATCAGGTTGGCAATACTTCTGCCAGGCCCGACTGGGATTTGAATCAATGGGATATCAATCCCCAGATATGATTTTACCAGATTCTTTCCCTCTATATCACCTGAATCCCCCGGTTCTCTAATAAGGAACCGGCTAAGATCCTGGCTTGAGAGACGGCCATTCCCCTGTTTTTTCATTTCACCTTTCCAATCCGGCCAGTCCATGAGCTCCACAACAACATGCAGATCTTTTTTCTTCCGAAGTGCTGCAATGCCAAACAAGAGATCAACATCAATAATACCGACACCCCTGATTTCCATCCAGCATCCTGCGAAATTCCGCGACGCGGTGCCTGTAACACCCCCCTGTCGATTCTTATACAAAAGTGTACTGTCATCTGCAACCAGGCGGTGCCCCTTCATAATAAGGTCCAGACAGCATTCGCTTTTACCAATCCCGCTACGGCCGAGAATTAATATACCCACACCAAACAAATCCATCATGTTGCCGTGCACGGTCTGTGTCGGAGCCGTCAGCAGGTGGAATAAGTCCAAGAGTGTGTCTGTCAGTATCTTATCATTCATTTCCACACTGAGCAATGGTAATTCGACACGCTGGCATGCATCTGACCAGCTATCTGAAACATTTGAGTTTTCCGTAACAAAAATACACGCAACTCTGGCTTTTTTCAACTTCTCAGCTACCGCAACAGGGTCAAGCCCGGAATCCGGCATTGAATTCGAATCCGGATCATTCATTTTCTTGAAATCTTCCGGCACCATGATGATGATTGCACCCGGCAGCGCCTTCTCAAAACCGCGTTCAATTAAATGACCGAATCGGTGAATTTCAATTGGTGAAGCAAGAGATATAGTATCCATATCTGACACTTCGGTCAGATATCGGAACGCATGGATTGGTTCTACTGCGAAACTGAGATCCGGGTCTAAGAGTGACTTCAGAGAAACCTTAGATTTCATACTCACATTCATCAATTATCCGGCGAATTGCTTCCGGCTTCAAGTAATCAGAAATGTGGGTGGACAATCCATACTTGCTGATCATCCTTGAAATAGCAGCCAGGGCAGCCAGATGGATTGTTCCTGATTTCTTACGGGTCAGTACTGTAAAAATCAGAAAAACCGGATTTCCATCGTGAGCCTCAAATTCAATGCCCAGAGATGAATACCCAATGAGTATGGACATATCCGGATGGATAAGATCTGTTTTGCAGTGAGGAATTGCAATACCGTTTACAATACCGGTACTCCCAAGCTGCTCTCTCTTCAATAATTGATTGAAAACGTCACTTGTCGCGCGATCATCCGGTAGAATGGAAAGCGTCCGTGCCCTGTCGGTTATCTCACGAAGGACTTCTGTTTTTCCAGTCTGTTTCAGTTCAAAGATATTGCCTTCCGGTACATACTCCCGAAGGCATAGTAGGGTATGTGTCATTCTTTCACCTGTTTTCTCTATTCAAGAGATACAATTCCCATTGTGTTGTCATCCTGGCGAAAAAGCACCGTCAATGCTTCGTTTGCCTCATGATTCCGGAAAATTACAAAGGGGTTGGGGCCGTTTTCAATTTCCAGCGCCGCCTCCTGCACTGTCATCGGTTTGAACCGTGTGAGAGAAAGCGGTACGATCTTCGTATCCAACTCTCCGGAATCAGTGCCCGGTTGGTTTTCCCTATCTTCAATTGAAAAAGAATTTTTCCGCTTGCGGGAAATTTTTGTTTTCAGCTTTTTAGCTTGTCGCTCAATCTTATCGAGGGCGCCTCCAATGGATGTGTACATGTCATTTGTGGTTTCTTTTGCCACAATTTTGTCACTACCTGCCTTCACAATAACTTCCACAGTATGTCTGTGTTTTTCGACAGAAAAAGTAACAGAAACATCCAGAATATTATCCACAAAACGGGAAATCTTCTTCATTTTCTCGTTGGTATACTGTTTCAAAGCGTCGGTGACTTCTGTTCCTCTACCTGTAAATTCAATGTTCATGACTCCTCCTATAATTTTTCTTTCGTTCAGAAGACGAGACAATTCCGAGCTCTTCTCTGTATTTGGCAATTGTCCGTCTGGCAATGTCGATTCCATGGGCCCTCAGAATATTTGCGATTCCAGAATCACTATATGGTTTTTGCTGGCTCTCTGTTTCCACAATCTTCCTGATTTTTTCCTTCACAGCCAACGATGAGACATCATCCCCATTTGCACCGGTAATCCGGGCACTGAAAAAGAAACGAAATTCAAATAGTCCCCGAGGGGTATGCATATACTTGTTTTTGACCACCCTGGCCACCGTTGATTCATGCATACCGATGTCCTCTGCAACCTCTCTAAGGGTCAAGGGCCTCATCTTTTCAATTCCATAGTCCAGAAAATCACGTTGCCGGGCAACAATACTGCGGGCAACTTTCAAAATTGTATGTTGTCGGTTCTGTATACTCCGAATAATCCAGATGGCGGATTTCAGTTTTTCTTTCACGTAACGTCTTGTTTCCCGCTGTTCCTGATTCAGTTTACCCTTTTCAGCAACAATGGCAGAATAGCTGCGATTTACCCGCAAATGCGGAAGCCCATCGTCATTCAGTTGGATTTGATACTCGTCACCAACTTTGTAAACAAAGACATCCGGGATAATGTACTGAGGCCGGGATGTACTGTACTCCCTCCCGGGTTTTGGCTCTAACTTTTTGATAAAAGAAATATAAACAGACAATTCATCTTCCGTCAGCCCTAAAGCCTTGCATATCCGGTCAGTACGGTGCTCGCCTATATCGTGCAAATAATGTGTTATCAATTTGCTTAGGATTTCATCGTCTTCAAACCCCAACTGTTTTACCTGGAGCATCAGGCATTCTTGCAGTGTTTCGGCCCCTACCCCGGTTGGGTCCAGTTCCTGAATTGCCTGTATACCTGCACGAATACGATCCTCGTTGATCCCCAGTTCTTCAGCGAACCAGGCATAACGGTCTCCGGCTTCCAAGGGCGTTCTAAGATAACCGTCTTCGTCCAGATACCGAAGCAGACTCTTAGCCGCTTCCAGGGTCGTTGCATCCATGAGATTCATTTGCAACTGCCATTCCAGATGTTCATACAGAGAAATCGGTTTGGAAACAAAATTTTCATAGGAGAATTCGTTGGCATCGGATGAATTTTTCAAGGACCGGGATGACGGGATGTATTGTTCATCCACGGCATTCTTAAAGTAGTCATCAAGATTCAACTCTTCCGAGTGAAAATCGTCTTCCGGTTTTTCCGTCTGTTCAGGAGAAGCCTGTTCCCCGATACTTTCAGAAACAGAAACGTCTTCCAGGAGGGGATTCGAAACAAGCTCCTCCCTTATTTCATCCTGGAGCTCAGGAACTGTCATCTGAAGGAGCTTTATCGCCTGCTGCAAAGCGGGCGTCAAGGTGAGTTTTTGCGTGAGTTTAAGGCTGAGTTTCTGTTCAAAAATGCCCATTAGATCAGTGTAAACTCCTTTCCCAGGTAAACTTCCCGAATTAACGGGTCTTCTGCGATTTCAGCCGGACTTCCCTCTTTTAACACCTCACCTCTTGATAATATATAGGCCTTGTCCGTTATGCGCAAGGTTTCCTGAATATTGTGGTCGGTAATGATAATACCAATCCCTTTTTCTTTCAGTTTTATTATATTTTCCTGGAGCTCATTGATGGTAATCGGATCAATTCCTGCGAATGGCTCATCGAGGAGAATAAACAATGGATTGGCCGCAAGGGCCCGGGCAATTTCAACCCTTCGTCTTTCGCCCCCTGAAAGCAGGGAGCCTTTTGTCCCCTTCACACCTTGTAGTCCGAATTCTTCCAGCAATTTCTCTACTTTTGTATTAATGTCATTTTTCTTCAGATCCTGCAATTCCAGAACAGCCTGAATATTCTGCCTGGCTGTAAGCCCTCTGAAAATGGAAGGTTCTTGAGGAAGATAGCCAATTCCATTGCGTGCACGGATATACATCGGTTCCTGTGTAAATTCCTTTTCATCCAGGACGACCGATCCTTCATCGGGAGCAATAATGCCTGCTATCATATAAAATGTCGTACTTTTGCCAGCCCCATTTGGGCCCAGCAATCCGACAATCTGACCCGATTCCATCTCAATTGACACGTCCTTGACGACTGCTTTCCCGCCGTACTTTTTTGTGAGATGTTCCGTTCTCAAAACATGTTTCATAATGCCAGTTTTATCCTTACTTTTTCCTTACCGCTGTACACGGAAATTCTACCGGTAATTGTAGATAATGTCAATTTATGTCCTGTCAGGCGGTTCCCGCCCCGATCCATTACATCTGCATTTCCCAGCATCCAGACCACATGCTGTTTCTCCAGTACAAGAAGCAGGTCGGCACGTCCTTTTTTGATCCTGGCACCTGAAAACCTGGCATTGAAAAATACTGCCCCCCATTTATATACATAAGCTTCCTCGGCGTTTACATTCAGATCTTCCATTTTTGTCCGGACATTCCTTATCAGGTGTGTCGGGCCATCTTCAATCCCCGTTGCCTTTGAAGCGTAAACATTCAAAGGTGCTTTCCCTTCTTTCCGTAGCTGCTTCATCCGGTAATTTCCGGTCGCAGAAAACTGTTTTTTACTAACCGCCATCTCATCTGCAGTTGAAAATGAAAGGCTGCTTTCATCCCACACAACCGCATTTTTCAAACGCACAGAAGCCGCATCATCTCTTTTTGCCGAATCTGCCCTGAAGATTCGGTTTTCAACTGTGCCATTGACGTTACCACTTATCTCCACATGCCCCCCGGATTTCAAAATACCGAGGTTCCCCGTCAACCAGCTGCCATCAATACGCTGAACCAGGGGAAAACTCACATTTGTTTTTTCTCCCGAAACAAATCCCTGGATATTTCTGCCCCGGATTACAGCGTCTGCGGTTGTCATTATCGGAGCACTTGCGTTGATTTTTGAATTATTGAATGAAAACGAACCCGCACCGGTATTGACAAATTTTTCCCCCGATTGAAGAATGGACCAGGGAAACTTCAGTTCATCCCCCTTCAACTCTCCATTTGGCAAAAAAATGACTCGCCCAGGGCTTGTTATTCGGATGGGACTTGAAAAACTGCCGTTCCACAGGCTGTCTTTCTTCCACAGAACTGTTTCAGTAAACCTCACTTTCGATGAAGAGGAAAAGTCAATTTCCCCTTCTCCCCCAAGGAAAAGCCTACCGGAAACCATTTCCAGGAAAGCGGAATCTGCAGTTGTCCGATTCGCTGTTTTTCCTTTCAGGATCACCTGCACATTTTTGACAAAAGCCAGTGTTTTGTCCTGAAGGTTGGCAATACCGGACTGGCCCAGAATTCGGAAACCCTCTTTTCCGTTAAAAAATTCGGCATTTTCCTTTCCCAGCAATTCGTTGCCTTTGATTTTCAAAACAAAATTTCTGCCCCTGAAGGTGCCTCCGTTGAGTTTCATTTCGAATGCATTTGACCCGGTTAGGATACCGTCCCTGAATGCCGCTGGAGGTACCAGTGAAACAGAGATATCATCTTTTTCTGAGATAAGAGAGATTTTACCCTTCAGGACAATAAGGTCTCCCTGCAAATCCGCTGAATCCGCCGTCAGCTTCCCCGGTGCACTCGCCATCGTCACCACCGGTGCACTGAGATGGGTCTGGCCTTTATCCTGAACCGCTTCTTTGAAATGAACCGTCGCATACGGGACACCATCACGGTACAGGACATGGACTCCGCTCTCCATTCGAGTCCCACCGGCCTCGATATTCTGAGAAACTGCCCTTTCCGTTTTGGCGGTCTTTTTCACCTTTTCCTTACTTTTGCCTTTGAAACTGACAATCACAATAACAATCAGGATCACCATGGCTGTAAGCAGAAAAAGTTGAATTTTTCGTAATTTGCTCATCTCCGTCTCAAATCAACAAGGTTCAACTGGAAATACATACGGCGATTCCACTTTACCTTCTCCACACTGAAAACAAGGTCGGCGGAATCAAACTTCTGTATCCGCTCCGCAATATGAGCCTTATTGTACCCGATGACTTCAAAACGATGGAGGCCATCACTGGCTTCAAATTTGATATGACGATTGTTTATCAATTCCGGTTCTGTTTCAATGATTACATCTTTTACAAGAAAAACAGGTTGAGGATTGCCAATCCCGAAAGGCTCTACTTTCTTTAACTGCTCGTAAAATGTTTCGTTTATAATACTGAATTCCACTTCGCAATCTATATTAACTCTGGGAGTGAAAAGATCTTCCGGGTAATGTTCAAACAAGTATTGGTTGACGCCATCTTTCAAGGCCTGCAAATTCTCCCTCTTCAGCGTAATCCCTGCAGCCTGCTGGTGGCCACCATAACTTGCCAGCAGAGACTCAAAATTCTCCAATACATCAATAATATTAATCCCCTCAATGCTTCTGATTGAACCGAATGCCATATCATCTTCGATACTGACGATGCCTACCGGACGATAGTGTTTTTTCTGAACCTTGGAAGCAACAATTCCAATTACGCCTTTATGCCAGTCTGTGCCGGAAAGAAGCAGGAACCGGGTTTTTCCCATATCTTCCTGTTCAATCTGATTCAAAACCATCGTTTCCAACGTCTTTTCAAGGCGTTGGCGTTCCGAATTTTTCCGGTTCATGTATTTCGCGTATTCCCGTGCATCGGTCTCAGTATTGGTTGTAAACATCTCAATTGCATTTGTTGCATCCCCCAATCGGCCCAAGGCATTGATTCTTGGTGCAATTTTGTAACTGATGTCTACAGAAGCCATATTTTCTCTGTCAATATTGCAGCTTTCGATCATGGCCTCGAGTCCACGGGTTGTCGTTTTCTGGATGGCTTTCAGGCCTTCCTTTACAAGAATTCGATTCTCATTGAGCAGTGGGACCAGATCCGCAACTGTCCCGATGGACACAATTTTTAGAGCAAAATCAAGCGTCTCAGTAAGGGATGTTCTCTGAGACAGCGCCTGAACCAGTTTAAATACCACCCCAACACCGGCAAGGGGTTCATGTTCAAAACCGCTTCCCGGCACTTTAGGATTCAGAATTGCAATTGCCTTTTCCGGTAATTCCCTGTCTGGTTCATGGTGATCCGTAATGATGACATCGACTCCCATTTCTGCCAGGGCATTAACTTCCTCGACAGCTTTTATGCCACAGTCAACCGTTATCAGCAAACGAAAAGGAAACTCTTTTCTTTCTTCAATAAGCTTGTCTACTTTTACACCATACCCGTCTTTGAAGCGGTTGGGAAGTGTATAGGAGACATCACCACCGGCTTCTGTGAGAAATTGTTTCAGGATTACAATAGCAGAGATCCCGTCCACATCGTAATCACCATAGATGATAATTTTCTCATGCCGATCTATCGCTTCCAGTATCCGTATGACCGCTTTTTCCATCCCCTTCATCATGAAGGGATCGTGAAGATCTGACATTGTGCCGTTAAAGAACTGTTCCACCTTGTCATGCGTATCAATACCACGAATAACGAGTAGCTTGGCAAGAAATTCCGGAATTCCATCCTCTGCTGTCAGCTTTGCGACTGCTTGGGCATCAAACTCTTTCAAAGACCATTTATACATTCTGTTCTACTTTAGTTATTTTTCCGATTTGTCTGAATCTCTTATATCTTTGTTCTTGCAGATCTCGGGGATTCAACCGGCTTAATTTTTTCATCGTCCTGGCAAGTTGCTCACCTGCTTTCTCAATTGCTGCTGCAGGATTGGCATGGGCGCCACCTACTGGCTCTGGAATAATTTCGTCAACAATATTTAAACTCTTCAAGGATGGTGCCGTAAATTTCAGCGCACGGGCGGCGTCTTCAGCCTTTGAAGCATCTTTCCACAGAATTGAAGCGCACCCTTCCGGCGAAATAACTGAATAAATAGAGTATTGAAGCATCAGTACCTGATTGGCTACCGCAATGCCCAATGCACCGCCACTGCCGCCCTCTCCGATGATTACAGTGACAACGGGAACCTCCAATGTCGCCATTTCTTTGAGATTCCTGGCGATTGCCTCTGCCTGGCCTCTCTCTTCCGCGTCGATTCCCGGATAAGCACCGGGTGTATCCACAAGGGTGACAATCGGTATTTGAAATTTTTCTGCCAGTTTCATCAGACGAAGTGCTTTTCTGTATCCTTCCGGACGCGGCATTCCAAAATTACGTGAAATCTTTTCTTTTGTGTCGCGTCCCTTCTGGTGGCCGATAATACAAACCGGATTTCCCTGAAAACGGCCGAATCCTGCGATAATCGCAGAATCATCCGCAAAATTTCGATCCCCATGAAACTCTGTAAAATCTTCAATTAAAGCTTCAATGTAGTCCATTGTATATGGACGGTTTGGATGACGGGCTACCTGGGTTATCTGCCATTCGTCAAGGTTTTTGTATATATCTTTTCTCAATGCGTTAATCTTTTCTTCAAGGTGGTTTGCTTCGTCGATTTTATCAAAGGCAAGTGCAGTTTCCAGTTTATTATAAGTGCTGGCCAGTTCTTTTTCAAAAGGAAGAAAATATATGCTCATCAATACCTCTCATGTAACTCATTACAGGAAATTGTTACAAAATTGTCCATTTCTGTCAACCGGGGGGAAGAGAATGGAGCTATTTTTAACGATTTAGCAGGAAGATATTAAACATTTTTCTGAAATTACGTATGTTTTTATCCTGTCGAGGGCAGATTGCCATAATTTCCCCGTGGGCGCAGAGCAAATTTTCGCTATAATGGGAGTATGTGAAAAAGCAAAGGCATTGGAGGAAATCTTGAATAGAAAAATACGCTTCGTTACAGCGGCAAGCCTATATGACGGCCATGATGTGTCCATTAACATTATTCGACGTATCCTGCAGGCACAGGGAGCAGAGGTTGTTCATCTGGGCCATAACAGAGGTGTTGATGAGCTTGTACAGACAGCCCTCGAGGAGGATGTCCACGGAGTTTCCATCAGTTCATACCAGGGTGGACATATGGAATATTTCAAATATTGCCGCCAACGCTTAGACGAAGCAGGGTTGAACCATGTAAAGATTTTTGGAGGCGGCGGCGGGGTCATTGTCCCGGATGAAATTGAAGAGCTGGAAGCTTCCGGCATTACAAAAATATTTTCTCCTGCCGATGGTAAAAAAATGGGCCTGGAGGGGATGGTGAGCTATATGATGGAACAGTGTGACTATCCGCTGTTTCAGGAAGCAGACCCCCTCTCAGAATTCAATCCCGCACTATTCTCCCGTATTCAGAAAGGTGATAAAGGCGCTATTTCCAGAGGAATTTCGATCATTGAAAATGAAAGTCTGCACAACAATTCAGGGCAAAATCGTCTGGAAGAAATCCTTTCAGGGACATTGGAAGAAAAGGTATCAAGGGCAATTCCGGTCGTCGGCGTTACAGGGACCGGAGGTGCGGGAAAATCTTCCCTGCTGGATGAGTTGCTTCGCCGGTTTATCTTACAATACCCGGGCATGAAGATCGCGGTAATTTCCATTGACCCCACAAAACGGAAAAGCGGCGGCGCCCTTCTCGGCGACCGAATTCGGATGAACACCCTTCCCCACCCCGACATCTACATGCGATCCATGGCCACAAGGGGAAGCAATAAGTCCACATCAACCGCTGTTCACCAGGCAAGCATGCTATTGAAACTCTCCGGTTATGACCTGATTATTGTGGAAACATCCGGAATCGGCCAGAGTGACACAGAGGTGGTGGATATCTCTGATGTCCATGTGTACGTCATGACTTCCGACTATGGCGCAGCCACTCAACTTGAAAAAATTGACATGATTGACTATGCCGACGCCATCGTGTTGAATAAATACGATAGAAAAGGTTCTGCCGATGCCCTCCGGGATGTACGGAAGCAATATCGGCGTGCACATCTCATGTGGGATGATCCCGATGAGGCATTACCGGTATTTCCAACAATTGCAAGCCGTTTCCACGATGAAGGTGTTGATTCTTTTTTCCACCATCTGATGGCCATTGTTAATCGCAAGCTCAAAACCGCTTTCCCTGTACCGGAAGTTATTCCATTTCATTATCCCCGTGCCTACAGCGTGATTCCACCGGACAGGGTCAGGTATCTCAGTGAAATAACGGACAACCAATTTCGTTATCATCGAAATACAGCAGATCAGGCCGGGCTTGCTTCCCGTCTTCAGGCATTGGAAACGGCACTTTCTTCCCTCCAGGAACCGGAGCATTTTGAAACACCCGGTAGTATTGCCGACACAAAAGTGAGCAAGGGGAAATCTATCGTAGAATTGGCACATTTCCACCCGGCCGAGAAAACTCTGGAAGACCTGAAGACTGCCATTTCCCGAATAAAGGAACGCCTTAACCCTGCTGTTCTCCATGAACTACAGGACTGGAAACATTTCCGTTCTCTGTACAAGCAGGAAAAACTCGTAACGAAAATACGAGACAGGGAAATTGAAAATCATTTATTTACAGAATCTCTCTCGGGGCTTAAAATCCCCCGAATCACTCTACCGGCCTATCGGGACTGGGGCGATATTCTGACATGGAAGGCAAAAGAAAACGTGCCTGGAATGTTCCCGTTTACTGCAGGCGTTTTCCCATTCAAACGAAAAGAAGAGGATCCGACCCGAATGTTCGCGGGAGAAGGCTGTCCGGAACGAACCAACAAACGCTTTCACTACCTCGCATCCGGCCAGAATGCCGCCCGTCTCTCCACTGCTTTTGATTCGGTCACCCTCTATGGATACGACCCGGCGGTGCGGCCCGATATCTACGGCAAAATCGGCAATGCCGGGGTTTCCATTGCAACAGTGGATGATTTGAAAAAACTGTACTGCGGATTTGACCTCTGTGATCCAAAGACATCGGTATCCATGACCATCAACGGGCCGGCACCCATGCTCCTGGCCATGTTCTTCAATACAGCCATTGACCAGCAGGTGGAAAAATATCTCTCATCTGAAGGAAAATTGAGCAACGCAAAAAAAATAAAGCAGGACTATTTCAAGAACAGAAATGTGCAGATGCCTGTATACAGCTCCGATACACCACTTGAAGGAAATCGTGCGTTCGGCCTTTTCACCCTTGGAATCCCGGGCTACGAACTGGTGGAACGGGAGGTTTATGAGAGAATTAAAGCAGATACAATCAAGGCTGTCCGTGGAACGGTTCAGGCCGATATCCTCAAGGAAGATCAGGCACAGAACACCTGCATTTTTTCCACTGATTTTGCCATGAAAATGATGGGGGATATCCAGGAATACTTTATCCGAAATCAGGTTCGGAACTACTATTCTGTCAGTATTTCCGGCTATCACATTGCGGAAGCGGGTGCCAATCCGATTACGCAGCTCGCATTCACCCTGGCAAATGGATTCACCTACGTTGAATACTACCTCTCACGGGGAATGAAAATTGATGAATTTGCTCCCAACCTTTCTTTCTTTTTTTCCAACGGGCTGGACCCCGAATACTCTGTAATCGGACGGGTGGCACGTAGAATCTGGTCCGTCGCAATGAAGCATCACTACGGGGCCAATGAGCGTAGCCAGAAGCTGAAATATCACATTCAGACTTCCGGCCGGTCACTCCACGCCCAAGAGATTGATTTCAATGATATTCGAACTACCCTGCAGGCACTATCGGCAATTTATGACAACTGCAACTCGCTTCACACCAATGCCTATGATGAAGCCATTACGACCCCCACAGAAGAATCCGTTCGCCGTGCCCTGGCAATTCAGATGATTATCAACCGGGAATTTGGTATGACAAAAAATGAAAACCCCCTTCAGGGTTCTTTTATTGTCGAAGAATTAACAGACCTTGTGGAAGAAGCTGTCCTGATGGAATTCACTCGCATTTCTGAACGTGGCGGCGTTACCGGTGCAATGGAAAGCATGTATCAAAGAAGCAAAATTCAGGAAGAATCCATGCACTATGAGCGACTGAAATATACCGGGGAATTGCCCATCATCGGGGTAAATACCTTTGAACGCCCTGCGCATCTTGCAGGATACGAAAAAGAACCCACCGAGCTGATTCGCTCCACAGAAGAGGAAAAACAGCGTCAGATTCACAACCTTGAGCTGTTTCATGAACGGAACCGAAGTGTCGCGGCGGAAAAACTTGAGAAATTAAGAAAAATTGCCGGCCTGGGAGAAAACATATTCGATTATCTGATGGATTGTGTCAACTATTGCTCACTTGGGCAAATTACATTTTCTCTCTTTGATGTTGGAGGAGAATACCGTAGAAATATGTAATTTTATTGAAAAATCAGTCCGCTGTCAGCCGGGGTATAATTTGTCCCGCTAAAACTTCAAAAGCTCTTTTTCGGTGGCTGATGCGGTTTTTTTCTTCCGCTGTCAATTCTGAAAATGTCCGGTGAAAAGGCGGATAATAAAAAATCGGGTCATAACCGAACCCGCCCTGCCCTGCCGCATGCAGGGCAATATAGCCTTCCACAACTCCTTCACCAGAGGCAATGACCTC
>QMQE01000037.1 GCA_003650445.1 Acidobacteriota bacterium
CCGGTTGGGAAAACGCTGAAACCGGCACTCAAGGCCGCACTTGGGCGAAAACGCGCTGAAATCAACGCCATGGTAAGCCGGAAACTGGCGGATGCAGGTGAACTCAGTGACCGCCTGCTGCCCGGTGGCGTTCCCCAGGAACGTTGTTTCAATCTTTTTTATTTCATGAACCGTTATGGCGGGCTGAATTTTGTACAATGGGTATTGGAACAGCACCGGTTTGAATCACAGGTTCTGGAGGTTGGCCATGCTTGACATCCTTGCAATCGGGGCACACCCGGACGACATTGAAATATTCATGGGAGGCGCCCTGGCCGCATTCCACGCGCAGGGCCTGAAAACCGGCATCCTGGATCTGACACGGGGCGAGGCCGGCACCTACGGCTCGGCTGAAACCCGCAGCCTCGAGCTGGCAAAAGCCACGAAAATTCTGAAAGCACAGCACCGTTTTACTCTGGATTTGCCTGATGGGAATGTCCGGAACACAGATTCGGCCCGGCGGAAGGTCATTGAAGTCATACGAGAGAACCGGCCGGAACTGGTGTTTACTTTCGCAGACGTCCCCATGCGACACCCGGATCACCGGACAACCGGGGAGATTGTCCGGCAATGCGTATTCCTCGCCGGTTTGGAAAAGTTTGACACGGGGCAGCCGCCTTTTCGCCCCTCCGCCTGCATCGGCTTTCCCGAACTGATTCCGACAGGTGAACCGGATTTCGTGGTGGATATCACTGAGTTCTGGGAAATAAAGCTTGAGGCCATCCGGGCATACGGCTCACAGGTCACGGCCAAAGGGGAGAATGACGGCAACACAAAAACATTTATCCGTTCTAACCGTTTCTGGGAAATTCTGGAAGCCAGGGCCGTTATGGCTGGAGCAAAAGTCGGTGCAAACTTTGGCGAACCATTTTTCAGCAACCAGCCGCTGCGAATCCACGACGTAATGGCACCATTCATCAAGCAGGGGCCCCGATAGGAGACAAGGTACATGAAAATCGCAATTCTGAACTACCACCGAATGGGCGGATCCGGCATTGTCGCCTATGAAATCGGCCGGGCCATGGCGGAAGAGATGGGCCATATGGTTCATTTTGTCGGGCTGGAACCCCCTTTTCGCCTTGGAGAACAGTATTCGGACCGCATCAAATTCCACAAGGTCTGGCTGAAGGATTATCCGGTTTTCAACTACCCACCCTACACTCTGGCACTGGCTTCCCAGCTCAGCGAACTCATCGTCAAGTGTAACATTGACGTGATTCACAGCCATTACGCCCTGCCCCACGCAGTCGCGGCGCTCCTGGCCCGGGACATCGCAGGACGGGACGTAAAATGCATCACCACGCTGCATGGCACTGATATCACGGTTGTGGGCGCTCATCCCACCATGAAAAACATCACCTGCCACGCCCTGATGAAGTGTGACGCGGTGACGGCGGTATCCAATTATCTGCGAAAAGAGACGGAAGAGATTTTCGGACTGCCAGAGGGACGGGTTCAGACCATTTACAACTTTTTAAATCCCGAGTTTTTCAATCCTGCCCTTAACCGGAAGGCCCGATTGAATCCCGAAAATGATTTTGTGTGTCTGCATATCTCAAACCTTCGCCAGGTCAAAAGGCCACTGGATGTAATCCGAATCTTCTACAGATTGCAAGAGAAATCCACACGCCCCATGAAGCTCTGGATTCTAGGGGAAGGGCCCATGCAGTCTGAGATGATGGCTTTGGCAGCGAGTCTCGGTATTGAAGATAAGGTTCGGTTCATGGGAATTTTCACCAACATCGGCTCCATTGTTGCCAGTGCTGACCTGTTAATTATGCCAAGCAGTCAAGAATCCTTCGGATTGTCCGCGCTGGAGGCAATGGCCTGTGGACTTCCGGTACTGGCGGCACGGGCCGGGGGCCTGCCGGAGGTGGTGAAAGACGGGGAAACCGGATTTTTGTTTCCCACCGGTGATGTCGGTGCTGCCGCGAAAAAAGGACTGCAACTCGTTCAGAATCCCTCTCTCCTGCGTTCTATGGGGAAACACGCGGCCAGACACGCAGTGGAGGCCTTCAATATGGACACGATCGTTCATCAATACAACGATCTATATGCGGACGCAATAGCAGGAAAAAGGAAAGGAGAACAGCCATCAAGCACCTGAAAAAGCTCGCGCCCTACCTGCACCGGCACCGCATGGCCATCAGCGTCGGATTTGTGTTCCTCGTACTGCAGAATTATACGATTTCCAGAATTCCGGCCTACATGCGGGGGATGCTGGATGAAATCACCGGCGCCAATCGTCTCCCGGTCATTCTGAACAACATCAAACTGGCACTGCTCTTTACTGCACTGACCGTTATCTCCATGTACGCGATGCGGAAACTCATCATCGGGGTATCCAGAAAAATCGAGTTTCAGCTTCGTTCAGACATTTTTGCCAAGTTTCTGCGCCTTGACGCCATGTTTTTCCGCTTCCGGGAAACCGGTGACCTGGTGTCCCGCAGTACCAATGACCTCAACGACGTCCGTACACTCCTCGGGCCGGGGATGATGTACGTGCCCAACTCTTTAAGCCGGATTGCCTTGTTCTTACCTATCATGTTCTCCCTCAGTCCCCGGCTCATGGTGTGGGTTATAGCGTTAATCACGGTGGTAGTCGTGATGATTGTTTTTCTGATGCCGCTTCTAAGAGTTCGCTTTCGACAAGTCCAGGAGGCTTCCGCCGCCATTCACGCCCGGGTCTGGCAGGACATTTCAGGTATTGAAACAATCAAGCTCCATACGCTGGAGAAAGTGGAAACCGACCGTTTCGCAAAGCTGAATCAATGGTATATTGGCAAGCAAATGGATTTGGTCCGCTACCGGGGCTTCATGTGGCCCTTTTTCGTCTTTGTATTTTCTCTTGCAGAGTTGCTGATTCTGGTAGTCGGCGGGCATCAGGTTATTTCCGGTGCCATGACCATCGGCCAGCTTCTTCAGTTCAATATCCTCGTTTCCTACCTCACCTTTCCCATCCTCTCCCTGGGCTGGGTCATGTCCCTTATCCAGCAGGGAATCAGTGCCATGGGCCGGATCAGTGAAATTCTGGACGCACCGGAAGAAAACCACGAGGATAAAAAAGACATCCCGGACGGGGAATTGGCGGTCAAGGTAAGGGGACTCAGCTTTTGCTATCCAAAGTCCAAAGAAATGGTACTGAAAAATATCTCCATGGACATCCAGGAGGGGGAAACAGTGGGAATTACCGGGCCCATCGGCTGCGGAAAATCCACACTGGCGGAGCTCCTCATCGGTATTCTCCAGGCCAAACCGGGTATGATTTCCATCAACGGTATGGACATCTCGGAAGTTTCCGCCACAAGGTTAGGGAACCATGTAACTCTGGTGCCTCAGGACCCCTTCCTGTTTACCCGGACTATCGCCGAAAATATTGCGCTGGGGGAAACGGCACCTGAACCGGAAGCGGTTTTGTCTGCCGCAAAAAAAGCCGGATTGGAAAAAGACCTCGCCGCATTTCCAAAGGGAATCAATGAAATGGTGGGAGAACGGGGGATTACCCTCTCCGGTGGACAGAAACAGCGGGTTGCCATTGCCCGGGCACTGTATCGGCCGGCATCTCTCCTGGTCCTGGACGACGCCCTTTCTTCCGTGGACTCCCGCACTGAAGCAAAAATTCTTCAGGCTCTCAGTGGGGAAAAGCAGGAGCGGGCTGTGGTCATTATCTCCCACCGAATCAGCGCCCTGAAGAACGCTGATAGAATTTATGTACTGGATGAAGGAAGGGTCATGGAATCCGGCACACATGTCGAATTGATTGGGAAAGATGGCCTTTACCGAAAACTCGCCCAACTGCAACAGATGGAAGGGGAAGCCGTTTCGGAACAAAATGAGGGGAAAGCATGAAAACCCCGGATAAGAAAAAGCGGCTTTTCAAGCGATTGATCCCCACTTTACGTAAACACGTCCGCCTCGCTGTCCTTTCCGTGTTACTGATGATTCTGGTGGATCTTGCCGGTGTGCTCAAGCCATGGTTGATGAAAACCGGGATTGACCGCTTTGTTCGAAGGGGTGATATCCCGGGACTTACCCGCATCGGACTCATCCTTGCCGCTGTCCTGATTGCGGGCTTCCTGCTTCAGGTCATATTTACCATCACCGTTCAATACCTCGGCCAGCGACTCCTTTTTGACCTTAGAATGGAACTGTTTCAAAAACTCATGCGCCTCCCTGCATCCTATTTTGACAAAACCCCCCTTGGCAAAACCCTGACCCACATTACCAGTGATGTGGAGGCAATCCGGGAATTCATCTCTGACGGCATTGTCACAGTGACGGGGGATATCCTGAAAATTCTCTTCATCGCCGCCGCCATGGTCATGCTCAGCCCCAGACTGGCACTGGCCGCCTTTCTTACACTGCCCGTCTTTGTTATTGCCACCGGTATATTCCGTAAATCCATACGAAGCGGTTTTCGGGATGTGCGAAAAGCCAACAGTGACATCAACACCGTACTGACGGAAACCATCGGCGGCGCAAGGGAAATCCAGCTATTTCAGACAAAGGAAGAACGGGCGGCTGCATTCGAAGTCTGCAATCACAGCTACCTGTCTGCCTACCTGAGAGTAATTCAGGCCTATGCCCTTTATTTCCCGGTGCTGGAAATTGTTTCCAACGGCGGGATGATTCTGATTCTCCTCACTGCCCACTTTTTCATGGGAACCGCCCTTGAACCCGGTGTTATTTTCGCCTTTTTTGCCTACATCAACATGTTTTTCTTTCCGTTGAGGCAGATGGCGGAAAAATTCAACCTCTTTCAAGCCGCCATGGCTGCCACCGAACGGGTTTTTCACCTGCTGGACCAGCCGGAACAAATCAGTGAAGTGGCTGTCCCAGCCGAATTTCCCGAAACCGGCAAACTGGAAATCCAATTTCAGAACGTCACCTTCGGTTATGACCCTGCCCAGCCGATTTTGAAAAACGTCAGCTTTGAAATCCTGGCCGGTGAAAAAGTCGCCTTCGTTGGTGCCACCGGTTCCGGCAAAACCACCGTTATCAAACTCATCAACCGCCTCTACGATATCGGGGACGGAAAGATACTTATCAATGGCAGAGAAATCCGGGAACTGCCTGCCCGAAGCCTCCGGAAGCGGATTGCCACGATTCCCCAGGACCCCTTTCTCTTTACCGGCAGCATTGCGGACAACATCTCTCTACACCGCCCCGGCATTTCGGACAGTGACATTCGCCTGGCGGCGGAAAAATCCCGTGCCAGCCATTTTATCGAAACCCTGCCCAACAGGTTTGATGAAGCCATACTCGAATCCGGGAAACGGCTCTCTGCCGGGCAGAGACAGCTCCTGGCATTTACCCGGGCACTTACAAGTGAACCGGAACTGGTAATCCTGGATGAAGCCACCGCCAATATTGACTCTGAAAGCGAACACCTCATTGAGGCCGCCGTGGAAGAAATTACACGGGAGCGAACCGCCATCATTATTGCCCACCGCCTCTCCACCATCCGAAGAGTGGATCGGATTTTTGTCTTTCACAAGGGGAAACTGGTGGAATCCGGCACCCATGAAGAACTCCTGCAAAAAAACGGCCTGTATTGCAGATTCCTTCCGGAAAAGGAATAGGAGTAGGAAAAAACAGGGAACACCCCAATCCGAATCTTGCCCCCCACTCCTACTCCTACTCTTCAAAAAGACAACTCTTTACAAATTGACGGGAGAATGAGAAAGTATATCCAGTTAACCAAGGAGAGTGGAATATGAACGGGGAAGGTGAAAAGAAAAAGTTGGTAAAACGGCTTAAAATGCAGGTTCGGTTCAGCAAAGCCAGCAATTTCCAGCCGGGCCTGATAACAGAAATTTCCACAAGAGGCCTGACATTGCTCTGCAAAGAAAAACCGGAGAACCGGACCATTACACTGTCACTTGCTTACCAGTCCCTGACGACAGATATCGTCTGCGAGGCTTTAAGACAGAAAACCGTGGACATACACGGCCACACACTGAATCATCTGGAGTTAAAAATTGTTGCGGCACCCCTTTCTTACCTGGACATCGTCGATGCCATTGATGCACAGCAGGAACAGAGTACCGCCGCAGCACCAGCCGAACCTCCTGCTTCAAAAGATACAGAAGAAGAAATCATGGAACTGCTGCCGGAGGATCTTGAAGAGTAAACGGCACAGAAATAAAGATACACGTAAACGTGTGTACCCAATGGGGAGAGCAGGGAGTTGTTCATAAACAGTTAATCGCAACTCCCCTGCCCACCCATGAGGCCTATTGTGTCATTTCGTATTCACCATTCAGCGGATAAACATATTCTTTCCACACCTTCCGGTACTCTTCATCATTTCTTTCCGGTTTGATCAGCATAATCCCTTTACAGAATTCACGCTGGTCGTCCCCGGTCACATGAATATCATAAATTTGAAGGCCGAAAGACGCGAAGTCCCGAACCATAAAATCAAATATCTGGTTTACAACAGCTGAATCTATCCCAGACAATCTGCATTGTTCCAGGATGAGCTGTCCATATACTACAATTGAAAACATCTCTCCCACCGGCAGGGAAAATGACGGATCCGCGGCCTGCTCTTTATTGGGAGCAGCTTCCGTCAGCATCTGTTTGAAAATGTTGACTTGCTCCATAAAACGCGCCACATTGGGCAGATGCTTAAATGTTTCAAAAACAGGCCGGTAATCGTGAAAGCGAACCTTTCCCAGGCCCCGGGCCGGCCCCTGGTTAAAGAGATAAGTATCATCCCGGTCATCCAGTACCGGCAACACTTCGGGATATTCCTTCGGATTAAAAAAATAATTTTCGATAAATTTTCGGATTAACTGTACGTTCACATGTACAGTGCCTTCCAATTTGGACGGCCCCCAGATATCGGATACTCCGATGGAAAAGTAGGTGTCTTTCTCAAATCCTTTTGCGGCAATGATGTCCCACAGCAGGGCAATGACCTGCTCGGATTGCAGGGTTACTTTCATTTTGCTGGTGGGATTGTACAAAAGATACCGGCGGTCATCTGCAGACGCAAGTCGAAAGTAGTCGGTTGCCCGCCGCTGATAGAGTTTCATGGCAATCAAACGGAGCCAGGCATCCACAAATCCTTTTTGAACATGGGGCATGTCGGTAACCGGCTTTCCATACAATATCCGATTGGCCGCGTGGGTAATCGCTTCATAAAAACAATGTTCTACAAGGCCGATGGATGCCGGGCCGATGTTGAATTTTCCGATATTTACAGTGTTCAATGCGGCATCCCAGGCAGCCTGGCCCCGGATCAGAATATCTTCCTCTGAAATCGGATAGTCATGGAGGGCAAAATTTGCCACATATTCCTGATGATTTACCACATTTTTTTTCAATTCATACTGTTTGTGCTCAAAGTTGGTAACAAAGAATACATAATCACCGCTGCCGTCATCTATTTTCCCGAAAGTGGAGACCATGGCAGCTTCATTTCCGTTTCCAATATAATATTTCTCGCCGTTGGCAAGATAGGTTCCATCACCGACCGGGGTTAGTTTTGTTTCGGTGGAGTAGATGTCCGCGCCATGTTCTTTCTCAGACAGGCCGTAGGCAAAGATTGCCCCTTCCTTCAATAAACGGGCCGCCTTTTTTTTCGCCGCCTCGTTGTCACTCATCCAGATGGGGCCCAAACCCAGGATGGTCACCTGAAAACAGTACCAGTACCCGAACCCGTAAAATGCCAGAAGTTCACTGTATTCACTGTTCCTTGCCGTGTCCCAGCGACAGTCCGGATCTCCTCCGGCATATTGTTTCGGAGTCAGAAGTTTCGCAAAAATCTGTTCTTTTTTGAGAAAATCAAGAAATTCCCGGTACCAGATCCGCTGATTAAATTCTTCGATCAAACGGGTTTTCCCCATATTTTCAAAAAATGAAATAGTTTTGTCCATAATCGCCCGTGAACCCGCATCTGCCATCAAGGACTTAAATTCTTTCGGCTGTATCAGATCGTTCTGATTCAATGATTCCTCCTGCCGGACATTCCCCGGGAAATGTCCGTTTCGTTTTTTCAATGAAAGTGTAACACATAAAAAAAGCCCGCCTCCCGGCGGGCTTCCGCCAATTCACAAAAATGTTCAGTCTAAATTCGCCTGAGCGGCAGCGAGAATTGCCACCGGCACCCGGTATGGAGAACAGCTGACATAGTTCAATCCGACATTGTGGCAGAAATGAACAGATTTCGGATCACCGCCATGTTCTCCGCAGATTCCCAATTTCAAATCCGGCTTTACGCTCCGGCCCTTTTCACAGGCAATTCGTACCAGTTCTCCGACACCGGCCACATCAATGCTCTGGAAAGGGTCAAAGGGGAAAATCTTCTTGCTCAGGTAGTCACCGATAAAGGTTCCGGCATCATCCCTGGAGAATCCGAGACCCATCTGGGTCAGGTCGTTGGTACCAAATGAAAAGAACTGTGCAATTTCCGCAATTTCATCGGCAGTTACGGCTGCCCGGGGAACCTCAATCATGGTTCCCATCAGGTAGTCCACCCGTTTCCCCCGCTCTTCAAACACGGTTTCAATTTCCTTCACCAGAATCTCTTTCAAATAGGCCAGCTCGGATTTAAAGCCGACCAGGGGAATCATCACTTCGGGAACCGGGTTCACACCTTTCTCCTTACAGTTTACGGCTGCTTCGAAGATGGCTCGGACCTGCATCTTATAGATTTCAGGATAGGTAATACCGAGACGGCAGCCACGGTGCCCCAGCATGGGGTTCATTTCCATCAGGGACTCAATACGCTGCTGGAGGGCTTCAAGTTCCACACCAAGTTGTTCAGCCAATTCCCCCTGCGCTTCCGCTTCCTTCGGCAGAAACTCATGAAGGGGGGGGTCCAGGAGACGAACCGTTACCGGCAGATTGTCCATGGCGGTGAAAATGCCCTCGAAATCTTCCCGCTGCATTGGAAGAATTTTTGCCAATGCCTTTTCCCGTTCTTCGGTGGTTTTGGCAACAATCATTTCCCGAACGGCAAGGATACGGTCTTCGTCAAAGAACATGTGCTCAGTCCGGCAGAGTCCGATACCCTTCGCGCCAAGGCTCCGTGCGACTTCTGCATCGTGAGGCGTATCCGCGTTGGTTCGAACGCCCATGCGTTTTGCCTTTTCTGCCCAGCCGATAAGTTTGCTGAAATTCCGGTAAACAATGGAATCATCGGGATGGCCTTTGCCCTCCACAAGAATCTGAATGACTTCAGACGGCATGGTTTCTACGATTCCTTCCAGCACCTCACCAGTGCTGCCGTCAATGGAGATGTTGTCCCCCTCTTTCAGTGTCCGTCCACTGGCGGTGACGGTGCCTGCCGCATAGTCAATGTCCAACTCACCGCAGCCGACCACGCAGGGTTTCCCCATGCCCCGGGCCACAACCGCCGCGTGGGAGGTCATGCCGCCACGTGCGGTGAGAATACCCTCCGCTACGTCCATTCCCGCAAGATCTTCCGGGGAGGTTTCAAACCGCACCAGCACTACTTTCCCGGATGCTGACATTTCAATTGCTTTTTCCGCAGACAGGGCAATCCGGCCACTGGCAGCTCCCGGTCCGGCGTTGAGGCCTTTCGCCATCAAGCGCCCTTCCGCCAGCGCCGCCTTTTTGTTGTCTTCATTGAAAACCGGTGCGAGAAGCTGGGTAATGGCGGTGGGTTCCACCCGTTTCAACCCCTCTTCTTCCGTCAGCAGGCCCTCTTCCACCAGATCCACCGCAATGCGGATACTGGCAAACCCGGTCCGTTTTCCGTTCCGGGTCTGAAGCAGGTAAAGCTTCCCTTTTTCAATGGTAAATTCAAGGTCCTGCATATCCCGGTAGTGCGCTTCCAGTTTCTTATAGATCTCCACCAGTTCCTGGTAGATTTCCGGCATTTCCTCTTCCAGAGATTTCAACTCCGAGTCACCAGCCTGTTCCTTTGAGATGGGATGGGGCGTCCGGATTCCGGCCACAACATCTTCACCCTGCGCATTCACGAGAAATTCACCGAAAAAACGCTTCTCACCGGTTGCCGGATCACGGGTGAAGGCAACTCCGGTGGCACAATCATTCCCCATGTTACCGAATACCATGGATTGAACGTTGACGGCAGTCCCCCAGTCATCAGGAATGTGGTTGATTCTACGATAGGTAATGGCCCGGTCATTGTTCCAGGAACCAAATACCGCACCAATGGCTTTCCACAATTGTCTCACTGGTTCCTGGGGAAACTCTTCCCCGGTCTTCTTCTTAAATACTGCCTTGAACTGCGAAACCAGCTCTTTGAGGTCATCGGCACTTAAATCCGTATCCTGAGCCACGCCCCGGTCCTTTTTCATTGCGGTCAATAGAGACTCAAAATGTTCCGAGTCCATGCCCATGACAACATTCCCGAACATCTGGATAAAACGACGATAAGAATCAAATGCAAAACGCTCGTTTCCGAAAGCCGCAGCCAACCCCTGAACCGACTGGTCATTGAGTCCGAGGTTCAACACTGTGTCCATCATCCCAGGCATGGAAACCCGTGCGCCGGAACGGACGGAAACCAGCAGAGGATTGTTGATGTCGCCAAAGGTTTTCCCAAGCTCTTTTTCAAGTCTCGTTAGATTTTCCTTAACTTGTTCTTCCAGTCCGTCCGGATATTGCCCATTGTTTTTGTAATAATGAACACAAGCCTCTGTTGAAAGGGAAAATCCCGGCGGTACCGGAACGCCGAGGTTGCACATTTCCGCAAGATTGGCTCCCTTTCCGCCCAACAGATCCTTCATCCCGGCATTGCCTTCCGCGCCCTGCTTTGAAAAATAATATACGTATTTTTTCATTCCTTATCCTCCTGAATACTTGTGATATAACGATTTAAAGCCATTGTCAGCTGGGACTTGGCCGCCTCCCCAATGGGAAGCTCAATTAGAACATTCTCCTGAGCTTCGCGCAATGAAATCATCAGCATCGAGCGATTCCCAACGGTTCGCTCCACCCGCTCTGCATGGAAATAGGGAACATAGTGAGTATTTCGGTTCCCGACCATGCTGATTCCCTGGTTTGTTACGATGACAGCAGCGCTGAATCGCTTGACCTGACGGCCGTTCCGGAAAACCCGGATTCTTGGAAGTTTTCGCAGCCACCTGGACTGCACACTGACAAGAAGAAGCGGTTCTTCCTTCGCAAACATGTCCCGCACTTTTGAGACATTCATATATCCCGCCAGCTCGCCGCTGTTCAACATCCGTTTCAATTCATCCGCCGGATTCGGGCCAGCCTGTGTGTTCAACGCGTACCCACAGGCACCGCACTGTTTCCTCGCAGGGGGATTGTGCGCCCCACAGAAAGGACATTCTACCATTAAAATCTTTCCACAGAAAGAGCAGAGGGTTGAACCCGGTTTATTCAGAACACC
Source organism: Acidobacteriota bacterium (assembly GCA_003650445.1). Taxonomy (GTDB): domain Bacteria; phylum Acidobacteriota; class Holophagae; order Thermotomaculales; family Thermotomaculaceae; genus UM-FILTER-49-7. Next base: position 11,399 of record QMQE01000037.1, read on the forward strand.
GCAATGGATACATTGAATTGCACTTGGCGTTACCTTCTTGTCAATCAAAAAATTACAATTCGGGCAATAAATCAGGCCATCGTCAATCAAAGACTCGCAAAAGGGACATTTCTGCTTCTTTACTTCACTGGCATCCAGTCTGTCGTCATTCAGGTAATTGAAATAATGATAGCTCTCCCCACCCTTGTTCATGTCTCCACAAGCCTCAGACACCTCGGCGAAATCAATCTTTTTAGAATACATGGAATGGCCGATTACCAGTGTCAGGTCTGAAATAGACAAAATCACCCGGGGACATCCCTCGGAGAAATTGTAAATCCCTTTCAGGGCTGTTTCACTGAAAATCTTTGAGCTGTCCCCCCCGCAAAGTTGAATCCGATGGGCAACCAGTCGTTTTGTATCTGCAAAATCAAGATTACGAAGAAAAAAGCGTACCGGCAGCCGTTGCCAGAACTCCGGCATGTTTCGGATAGCCGGTTCCAGCGGTTTCTGGCCGGAAAGGATGAAACTCAACAGAAAATTGCCCTTGTAAACCAGATTCATCAAAATACGAAGTTCCTGCAACATTTCCGGATTATGTGCCAGCATCTGCCCTTCATCTATCACAACAATACATTTCACATCATTTTCATTCAATTCTGTGAGCTTCTCCCGCATATTATTGAGGATACTGATTTTATCTGAGGTATCAAACTCATCCACCCCGAACTGCCGCGCAATTTCCCCCAGCATTTCATTCACAGAAAGAGTCGGATGGTCCAGAAATGCAATGCGAACATCGGAACCGACATCTTCTTCAATGGTCTGCATGAATTTGTTCAGGAGTGTTGTTTTCCCATCTCCCGCATTTTCAGAAATGAGGAGTGCACCCCCTTTCCCCGAAACAACGGCAAATTTCAGACGCACCAGGCACTCCTGATGCTGCTTGCTCATGTAAATCATTGACGGGTCCGGCGCCAGAGCAAAGGGATACTTTTTCAGCCCCCAATATCGAAGATAAGCGGGGAGCTTCTTAGTCTTTTTCTCCTCACTTTCTGATTTTTCCAACCCCTGTTCTTCCTGTCCTTGAAGCTCTTCCAAAAATATTCTCCTCTTCTGTCAGATAGCCATTATAGCGCAGATCATACACTTTCATTCAAACGCGCTACCGGCCGGATGTTGATTTGTTTCCGAATTCTTCACATAATTTATGAAAGTGATAGCGGAACGAACGGAACGTCATACCGAGAAGGGTAGCCGCCTCATTCATTTTTCCTTCACATTTTTCCATCGCCTTAAGCATATATAGATAACGTATCTGACGGAGTTCCCTCTCTACATCCAGTCCATTATCGGAAAGCGCAACCTCGGAAAGTCTGGCAGGCCCGTGGTTTATCTCCTCCGGAAGGTGTTCCGGCATCACAATTTCTCCAGGGGAAAATGCCAGGATTCTTTCAATTACGTTCTCCAACTCCCGTATGTTTCCGGGCCAATTGTAATTCTCCAGCCGTCCCAATGCCTCCGGACTAAGGCGGGGCGGGATCTTTCCAAGGCGTTTGCTTATTTTGTCTACAAAATGCTCAGCCAACAGTGCAATGTCTTTCCGTCGTTCCCTGAGGGGTGGTAATTGCAGTTGAAACACATTGATTCGAAAAAACAGATCCTGACGAAACTTTTTTTCCTGAATCAGGGATTCCAGGTTTCGGTTGGTTGCCGCCACAATTCTTACATCCACACGGATGTCCCGCTCTCCACCAACACGTCGGATAACAAACTCCTGCAATACCCGAAGTAGTTTGGACTGCATACTCATCGGCATTTCACCAATCTCATCCAGAAATAATGTCCCACCGTCTGCCAGCTCGAAAAGCCCCTTTCTTGAAGAAACGGCACCGGTATAAGCTCCTTTTACAACACCAAACAACTCTGCTTCCAGCAGCGATTCCGGGAGTGCCGCACAATTTACCGACAAAAACCGCTTTTCAGCGCGTTTACTGTTTTTGTGAATTGCTTTAGCCACAAGTTCCTTCCCCGTTCCACTCTCACCGGTGATAAGAACCGCGAGATCTGTGGGAGCCGCCTGCTGAATCATATGCAGAAGATTTTGAATTCCGGGGCTTTTTCCGACAATTCCACCACTGTCCACATCTTCCATCAACTGGTGCTTTAAGGTTTTTACATCTTCCCGCATGGCACGGTTGGACAATATTCTTTCAACAACAATCCTCAGCTCTTCAATGTCAAATGGTTTCATCAGATAATCAGCTGCACCGAGTTTCAACGCCTGAATCGCTGAAGTAGCCGAAGCAAAAGCGGTCATAATCACAAAGTCAGATTGACACCCCCGGTTACGGGCCTCTTGAAACATGTCCAGCCCAGACAGGCCCGGGAGTTTCAAATCTGTTATTACGAGGTCAAATTCGTTCTTATCAATAAGTTCCAAGGCATCTTCAGCCGTTTCTGCCTGCCGGATTTCCCCGACCTTTTCACGTAATGCCTGGGCCATTACCAACAGCAGGCTTCTTTCATCGTCAACGATGAGTACTCGGCATGCATTCATTACATCTGTCATTGCGCACACCTGTCACATCGTGGAATCATAATTGAAAAAACCGCACCTTCTCCAAAGGTACCGCCAGCCTCAATCCGGCCACCCATGTCTTCCACGATACTTTTCGAAATGGAAAGCCCAAGCCCAAAGCCTTTGGCAAAGGTTGAATAATAGGGTTGAAATATCTTTTCCCGAATTTCTTCCGGAATCCCCCTGCCACTATCCGAAATTCGTATGGTTATTTCGGGGAAATCCAGATCAATATCTACACTAATCTGTTTTTTCTCCTGATATTGAACAGCTTTTTCAGCGTTTTTCAAAATATTCCAGATGACTCGTTTGAATTTTCCCCGTTCACACTTTGCCCATGCTTCACCTTTGTACACCTCAGGTGAGACCACAAACTCGATCCCATCTTTGCATCCCTTTTCGAACAAATTGCTTACTTCCGCCACCAGTTTACAGATGTCGGCTGGTTCCGCTGTGGAACCCTCCCCGCGGGTAAAGCTCAAAAAATCCTGTATTGTAGTTCCCAGTCGGGAAATTTCCTGCTGAATAATCTCAAACAATTCCTGACTTTCCCGGTTCATATTTTTTTCCCTCAGCAGTTGCACAGCACCCTGAATTGAAGCCAATGGATTTCGAATTTCATGAGCAATTCCAGCTGCCATTTCCCCAAGGGACATGAGACTGTTCTTAAAGAGGACACTCTTTTCCATCGCCCGCCATTCCGTCAGATCCCGAAACAGGATTAGCAGGCCGATAAATTCCCCCCCGGAATACATCTTCGTCATGTTCAGGCCGATGATTGTCCCATTTTCAAATTCATACTCTCCCCGCTGCATTCGGGCATCATCCGATTCAAGGAGTATATCCGCCACAGGGAGAAATTCATTAATATCATTGTTCATCAATCTCGCCTCATCGAAAAGATCTTGCTGCTCAAGGAATTCACGGGTGGCATTGTTCACAAACGTCACCTGAAAATTTGCATTTGTTGTCAGCATTGCGCTGGGAATTGAATCCACAATCTGGTTTTTCAGCCGGGTAATTTCCTGCAATCGCTTTTCTTTCACTTCCACCTGCCCGGTGAGCCTTCGGACACGAACAGACAAAACACCAATGACCAGGGAAACAAGGAAAATCGCAACAAAATTGACACCGATAACATATGGCATCCGGGTTTCAGTCAACACCCGACTTCCCATGAGGGGGATGAAGGCAAAATATTCCAGAAGCAAAAGCAAAGAAAAAAGCCCGATAGCTGTTGCAGCGAGAAAATGGAGATTGTCCCGTCTCAAATAAAAGCCGCCAAAGATAACCAGTACCAGGTACAGGAATTGAAACTGGCTATCCTGGCTCCCTGTCAGATACACCACAAGGGTAATAAACACCGCATCCGAAATCAAAAGAAGAAGATAATTTCGTCTGATTCCGGTAAGAAAAAAGAGAACCATTATGAAAATGTAGAACAGAAAAAGAATCACAATCAACGAAAAATTCGCCAATTCAGGTTCAAAAAGCTTCAGGAGCGAAATGATAACCAGAATCAGCAGCGCCGTTAAAACCCGGGATAGAAAAAAGCGCAATCCGGAAATGTCCTCTCCCACCGCCTTTCTTCTTTTATTTCCTGTGCCAGACATCTTTCAGCTACCCGGCTTCCTGCCCCTTTTCAGGGGGGAAACTTCCAAGGTGCACGGAACCCTACTTGACCAGGGTAATGATTTTGAAGATCGGTAGATACATGGAGACCACGATACCACCAACCAGTCCGCCGAGGAACATAATCATCACCGGTTCCATCAGGGACATGAGACTTGCAACCGCGGTATCCACTTCATCTTCATAAAAATCAGCAATCTTGGACAACATGGTGTCCAAAGCCCCGGTGGATTCTCCAACCGTGACCATCTGGGTAACCATGGGGGGGAAAGCCCCTGAGTCCTTCAACGGATCCGAAACCGTCTTCCCTTCCTCGACCGATTTCCGAGTGGAAAGAACTGCGTCTTCGATAATGGCATTACCGGACGTCTTCGCGGTAATGTACAGGCCTTCCAGGATTGGGACACCGGAAGAAACCAGAGTAGACAAGGTCCGACTGAACCGGGCAACTGCAATTTTGCGCAAAATGGTTCCCAGAATGGGTGCTTTCAGCAGAAGTCCGTCAATCATGTGGCGCCCGCCATTTGTTTTATAGTATTGTCGAAGGCCAATAACCACCAAAACGACAAAAACAATCAGCAGCCAGCCAAATGAAACCATAAAGTGGGACATGGCGACAACAATCCGTGTCGGGAGCGGCAGCTCCGCACCCATGCTTTTGAACATGCCTGCAAAAGCAGGAATAACTTTCCAGAGAATAACAGCCACAATGATAATGGCAAAGGAAAAGACTGTAGTGGGATAGACCAATGCAGATTTCACTGCAGCCCTCAATTTATATGCCTTTTCAATGTAGACAGAAAGGCGCTGCATAATGATATCCAGAATACCACCAGCTTCACCAGCCGCAATCATGTTGACATACAGGTTATCAAAGGCCTTCGGGTGCTTCTCCATGGAATCCGCCAGCGTCATTCCGGTTTCCACATCTCCCCGGATTTCAAAGAGCGTTTTCTGGAAAAACTTATTTTCCTGTTGAGAAGCCAGGGCCTCAAGACATTGAACGAGGGGAAGCCCGGCATCAATCATAACGGAAAACTGTTTGGTAAAAACGGCCAGGTCCTTTACTGATACGCTGCCGCCGCCGAAGGAAAGTTTGGAAAGCCCGGTGGCCTCTTTTTCCTTAATGGCAGTAACTACAATGTTCTGTTTCCTCAGAAGGGCAATGGCCTCTTCACGATGCATCGCCTTGATTTCTCCCGTCCGTGCTTCACCGGATCGGGTTCTTCCTGTGTATTCAAAAAGCATACATCCCTCCTGACTTATGTGTATTTAATCTTTGGATTTCTTTTTGGCCGGTCTGCGGTCGGTTTCATGTCCACCGCTCCGACTCCTCTGTTCATCATATCAATGAGCTCTTCCTTATTGGAAGAGCGGGCAACTGCCACTTCTTTGGTGATTTTTCCCTGAAAATATAAAGATGCCAATGATTGGTTAAACGTCATCATGCCATGCTTCAACTGGCCGGTTTGCATTGTCGCGTAGATCTGGTGAATTTTGTCTTCCCGGATCAGGTTTCGCACAGCG
>QMQE01000038.1 GCA_003650445.1 Acidobacteriota bacterium
GGGGTAAAAATAGTGCGAGTGAAAGTGCGAGTGAGCGAAAGAAGGGGGTCAGGTCATTCCCTGCTTTGTTTCTGCTAATCACAAATTACAAATTACGAATCACACCCCCAGAGTTGGCCATTCCCTGCCTTTTGATTTTCCCTGATTTTTTGTCTCATCTTTCATTTAACACTCAACATCTATCACTCAACATTCGGCACATTGCACCGCGGGAGTTGGGGTAAGAAAAATCAGGGAGTATGCCATTCCCTGCTTTCTCCCCTCCGGACTCAACCTTGCCTTCTGCTCAACCTCAACCTCTCCCCTTCAAGTAGGGGTAAAAAATAAGGGAGTTAGCAAGTGAGGGTTCCCTTTTCGTTCCGGTCAGAACACTGAACACTGAACACGTCGTTTTTCACTGATCACTGCTTGCCTTTCACTCGACCCGGTTCTGCTTGTCTGCAGAAAAATGGCGGAGGAGGTGGGATTCGAACCCACGGTCCGCTTTAAACGGACAGACGATTTCGAGTCGCCCCCGTTCGACCACTCCGGCACCCCTCCGCGGAATCAGCGCTTATTTCTAAAGAACTCGGTCAGAATTGAACCACATTCTCTTTCCAGTATTGGACCATCTATGCTGAAGGAATGGTTCAGGTTCATTTCATTAACAAATGAAAGGCGTCTCGTTACACCGCTTCGTTTATCCAGTGTGCCGAAAACAAGCCTTGAAATGCGAGAATGAACCATCGCGCCAAAGCACATTATACAAGGTTCCAAAGTGACGTAAAGAGTTAATCCTGTTAGGCGATAATTTTTCAAAAAATGCGCTGCGTCGCGAATTGCCATAATTTCAGCATGTGCGGTTGGGTCATTCAATGAAATCGGGCAATTATATCCCCTTCCACACACAAGGCCGTTTTCGTCAACCAGGATTGCTCCTATTGGAACTTCATCGGCCTGGAACGCCAATTCTGCCTGCTCAAGGGCTAATTTCATGAAATATGCATCGGTTTCGCTATGCGTTGTCATGGCCTTCTGGGGTATCTTAAGCGAAAGTTCACGCAGGAATCTTCATTTTGAAGGATGCTGATTTCACCTCCGGAAATATCAACAAGCCATTTGCTGAACGCAAGGCCCATGCCAACCCCGTCGTCGAAGTTGCCGATTCCTGGTTCATAGGGAGAAATGTCAAGAATCTTTTCAGGGATCCTGGGGCCATCATTTTGGATTTCTACGACACAGTCACTGCCCGAAGAAGAAACTGTGATCTGTATTTTCCCGCCACCTTTTGTGCGAAGGGATTCAACTGCATTGTCAATGATTCGCAAGACAGGTTCTACAAAGAAGGTGGGATGGATGCTGATGCTTCGAACCGGTGGCTGAGGCTGCAGTACGATCTGAATATTTCGTTTCACAAAAAGATCGGTGATCAAATATTCACGTAGTGTTTCAAGAACCTGTACGGGAAGCAGGAGAGTGGCATCCTGTTCCGGGTTCAGCCAGGAAAGGACCTGCTCAAAATCAGTGATTTGTTTTTGAAGATTGTCTGCAGATTGTAGAATTTTGCCAAAGATCTGCTTAATTTCCGAAGCAGGAACTTGAACCTTGTTGTCCTGTTCTGTTGCTGGTGATTCGTCCATCTTCCTGGTGAGGAGCTCCAGGCGGCTTCGTATTCCACTGAGTGGCCCCCGGACATTGTGGTTAAGGCCACGAATTCGGGTAAGCGAGTTTTTCTGTAGCCTCGTAAACATTGCGCGGCTGAATAAGAGACTGGAGAAACCGGTAAGCGGTTCAATAAAAATATGCTGCTTGTCTCTTTTGCCAAGGACAAATTTCCTACCCTCCACGACCAATACTGCAGTGAATTGAAGTGGATGGCTGTCCAGAAACTCTTGTGCTTTTCGCAGCAATTCGCTGCGGTTCACGTCATCTTCTTCTATTTTTGACAATTCGAATTCGTAATTGGTCTCCATGGCAAAATAGTAACATGTTTCAGGTGTTTTGAACAGATTCTGATTTGTTGTGAGATTTGTTGTGTTACAATACCTGAAGGGGGATCTATGACGGAAGTTATACTGGCTTTTGGTAGTAATGTGGGGGATAAGGTGGATCAGATTCAAACGGCTATTGATCGTTTGGTAGATTCAGGACTCAGGTGCGACGCCATTTCAAGTTGTTATAAGTCAAAGCCAGTGGGGATGAAGGATCAGCCTGATTTTGTTAATGCGGTGGGGAGGTTTTTCTGCAGCAAGTGCTCACCGTTTGATGTTCTGAGATTGATTTTAAGAATTGAGACGGAAATGGGCCGGGTTCGAACAGTTGAAAATGGCCCACGAAGTATTGACATTGATTTAATATTCTTTGGTAGACAACAAATCGCAACCAATAGCCTGACTGTCCCTCATGGGGAATATGGGAGTCGTCGTTTTGTTCTGGAACCGATGTGTGAACTGATACCGAGCTTTCAACCACCCGGCAGAGGTGGTTCATCCGTTTCCGAACTCTTAGAAATATGTCCGGACATAACAAGCAATCCAGTAAAAATTTCGGAGTTCTGCAAGATTTCAGACGAGTGACGACTTGAAGTGGTCTCTTCGTCTTCGAAGGGTTCTTTCTCCTGGATTGATGTCAGCGGCAGATTCCCCGCTCGCTTTGTTCGATAAAATCAGCAAAATATTGTACTTCAGCAATATCAGGAAATTCTTTGCGCATCTCCGTAAGGGCATCTGCCAGTTGCAATTTACGTCTCAGTAAGATACGGTAAGCCTTCTTCAAAGCGGTAACAACTTCGGGCCGGAAACCCTTACGCTCAAGCCCCATTGTGTTTACATCATACGTTTTTGCCCGATTACCGACTGTTTTTACAAAAGGAAGGGCATCCTGGGTGATAACAGAGTATCCGCCGACGAATGCATGGTCGCCGATTCTGCAGAATTGGTGAACACCGGAATATGCGCCGATGTATACGTGGTTTCCGACAGTGACATGGCCGCCCAGTGTTGCCGCATTTACAAAAATGTTGTGATCTCCTACCTGGCAGTCGTGGGCAATGTGTGAATAGGCCATAAGAAAATTACCGGAACCGAGCAATGTTTTAGCACGGCCGGTTTTGGTTCCTCTGTGTATGGTACTGTTTTCCCGGATAATGTTTTCGTCTCCAATGATGGTTTCAGTCGGTTCACCATGATATTTGACATCCTGTGGGGGAAATCCTAAACAACAGAAAGGATAAATGGTATTGTTCTTTCCCAGGATGGTATGGGAATCAATTTGAATTGAAGACTTCAGTGTTGTCGCGTCTCCAATCCGCACGTGGTCACCGATAACACAAAATGGCCCGATAGTGGCGCTTTCCGAGATTTCAACATTCTGACCAATAATAGCTGTCGGATGGATCATTGTATCCTCCTTGTGTTTCAGAAAGAAAAAGAAATTCTTTTCTGAACTATTTTACCGAAAGAGCAGATGAAAAAACAGCCTCAGCTACAAGTTTATCATCCACAAAAGCCTTTCCTGAGAGTTTGCAATAACTTGATTTCAGTCTCAGGACTGTGACTTCGAACCGAAGGCGGTCACCGGGTGTTACCGGTTGACGAAACCGAGCCTTCTCAATAGATGTGAAATACACAAGGCCTCCGGCAGTCTTCTTGTTTTTAAGGAGTAGAATACCACCGGCCTGGGCCATGGCTTCAATTACCAGAACCCCTGGCATTACTGATTTTTCGGGAAAGTGACCTTGGAAAAAAGGCTCGTTTCCGGTTATATTTTTGTAGGCTTCAATGTATTTGTCGTCTTCAAAATGAGTGACCCTGTCTACAAGGAGAAAAGGGTACCTGTGTGGCATAATTGATTTGATTTCTTCGTAGTCTATTGTTTTTGTCATAAATTTCCCCCCGGGAGTCATTCTTTTCCTTTGTTTTTTTTCTTTTCTTGCAAAAGGTGTCGGATAGTGGCGGCTAACTTGGGCAGACGGGCCAGAGAAGCCATTTGTTTCTTCCATATACGGTGTTCTGTGGCAGGATAACCGATAACAAAACGCCCGTCCGGAACAGATTTTGTGACGACAGACCCACCACCGACTGTGGCTCCGGAACCGATATGGATATGTCCCACAAGGCCTGCTTTTCCTGCCAGTACTGCGTAGTCGCCAATGCTAGTACTACCTGAAATCCCTGCCTGAGCGACAACGATCACGTGTTTTCCTATTGTGACATTATGTGCGATTTGCACTTGATTATCGATTTTACTTCCATCACCAATAGAAGTTTCGGTAAAAGTACCCCGATCAATGGAAACGCATGAGCCAATTTCCACATCGTCTCCAATCCGGACAATGCCTGTCTGAGGAACCTTGTTGTGACGGCCTTTTGCAAAATGAAAACCGAAGCCTTCTCCTCCGATGACTGTATTGGCACCAATGATACAATTCTGGCCGATTTTGCAACCGGGAAATACGACTGAATTGCTGTACAGAACAGTGGATTTGCCGATTGAAACATTCTCCATCAATTTAACGCCGGCATGAATTCGGACACCAGGGCCGATTTTGCAACCGGGCGAGACAGTGACAAAGGGCCCGATTTCCGCTGTCGGGTGAACAATGGCATCCTGGTGAACCCAGGACAGGCTTGGCTTTTTGTGGACGGGGTAAGGGGAAATGAAGTTCGAGGAGATGAGGATAAAGGACAGGTAGGGGTCATCTGATTCGATTACGGGGCAGGGAAATGTGGCTTCAATACCCTTTGGAACAATGAGCGCTCCGGCAGATGTATTGCGGGCAGTTTCCAGAAGTTTTGAATCCTTCAGATAGGACAGTTTTCCAGGAGATGCATCGTTTAGAGATGCTATTCCGGTGATAACACAGTCTGGCCCTTTAAGGGCCAGACTGTGTTCTTTTGCAAGTTGTGATAGTTTGAACGAAACCTCAATGCTGTGCATCAACCCGCTTGATGACTTCGGCCGTAAGGTCTGCAGTTGGTGCAAGGTAGATGATACCACTCTGGGAGCGGCTGAATACGATGTCGAGATTCTTTTCCTTTGCCAGTTTGTCAATGATGGGCTGCAGGAGTTTTTGAAACTTTTCAAAACCTTCTTTCTGCTTAATCTGAAGTTCGCGTTTTGCGTCTTCCTGCATTCGTTTGATCCGCGTCTGATAATCGGAGAGTTTTTTCTCCATTGCGAGTTTCTTCTCATCCGAGAGGGAGGCAAGCTTGGTCTTGTATTCTTTCTCCGTCTGCTGGGCTTCTGAAACAACCTGCTTGATTTCATTCTGTTTCTGCTGTACATAGCCGTTTAAGCTTTGCAAGAATGCTTTCCCCTTTACAGACTTGTAAATAACCTGATCCGCATCCACTACACCTACCCGGGTCTGAGCCATTACGGCTGATGAAGAGATTAGTGCCACCAGAGCCAGAACAACAACTGAGAGTCTTTTCATATCATTCTCCTTTTCAAGAATATTGATTGTCAAAAAATTGTACCGATTGTAAATTGCAGGTTTCCACCACCACTGGTTTGACCCGGAACGTCATCCAGCGGGATGCCGTAGGTCAGCCGAATGGGCATTTGAAATACCGGAAGGTTGAACCTTGCCTCGAAACCCCAGGAACGTTTCATGGAGTCTGAACCGGAAAAGAATGTTTCATCTTCAAGCCAGACACCACCAATGTCATAAAACATGGAAAATTGGAACTTGTGTTCAATCGGGAAGACCCATTCAAAGTTACCTACAAACATCTTTGTTCCGCCAATGGCGATGTTAGTTGCTGGGTCTATTGGGGAGATCCGCCTGTAATCATACCCTCTAACTGTACTCTCACCTCCTATAAAAAATCTGTCGTAGTAAGGGATGGTGTTTCCCTGTAATGCTTCGGAATAGCTGGCACGCGTATTTACCAGGAAGAATGTTTTCTTGTAGCCCTTGAACAGGTGCATTGCACGCAGATTGACCGTGTATTTCAGATTGTCACCACCCAGCTGCCATCCGGCCCATTCAAGGGCTAGTGAATACTTAGAGCCGGCTGTCGGCATGAAGGGATGGTTCATTGTGACATAGTTGATGGACTGAACAATTGAACTGGTGAGGCGGTTGGATACCGGTTTGAAAATGGTGTTATCCTGGAGTGAAGAACCGGGAACATCGACAATTTCAAAGCGATAGCTAACAGTGTAGGTTAAGAATGGCTTGAGTCTGAAGCCGAATCCAATGCTGAACCCGGTGCTTTTCCTGCTGTAATTGTAATAGCTGGTTTCACTGTTGAAGAGGTTGATGGTAAAAGAGTGGGGATAATCAAATATCCAGGGTTCAGTGAATGAAAGATTGTAGTAGGTAATGTTTGCTCCGAAAGATCCCTGGAGAGCAAGCTGTTCCCCCTTGCCGAGGAAATTTCGGGTGCTATAGGAAGACTGGAGAAAGAATCCGGCAAATTCACTGTATCCTCCGCCGAAATTGATTTCGTTTACTCCGGTTTCTTCTCCTTTGATTGTGACATTCACTTCTTCTTTTCCAGGGACAAACTTGACATCCGGATTCGTTTTTGAAACATCAAAGAATCCAAGCTGGTTAATGCGAAGCATACTGTCTTTAAAGGTTTTGAGCCGAAATGGCGCGCCTTCCGGGATCATGAATTCCCGCCGGATAACCTTGTCCCGCGTTAAGAGATTGCCCTTAAATTCCAGCCGATTCAATTTGAATTGCTTGTTTTCGTTTATTTTGAAGGTAATATCTTCAACGTTATCAGTTGAATTGTTGAGAATTCGTTCCATGTAAAACTGGAGATAGCCGGCATCGTTGTACATTTCTTCAATATCAGACTGAAATTTGTTAATCTTACCGATATCAAAGGGACTGCCTTTCTTGAGTTTCCATTTCTTGGTGAGAACGGAGTCTGAAATAAGCTTATTACCCTCAAAAGAAACTTCGCCAATCTTGTATGCATCCCCTTCAAAAATTGGAATTGTCAGGAACATTCGGAGATCCCGTTTCAACTTCTTGTTCTTTTTCGCCCTTTTTATATTCTTTCGTTTCTGTCTCTTGGAAGTAAAATCCTTAATCTCAATGATAGGATGTCCGACAAAAACATCTTTGAATCCCTTTTCCCAATAAACTTTCTTGATGTTGTCGATATCTTCGTTGAATTTCTTTTCGGAATAAATATCGGATGAGGACAGAATAGAGAAGAACCAGTGTTTCTTGATTTTATCCATGGCTTTTCGCAGTTTCTTCTCTGAAAAAACCTTGTTTCCTGTGAAGTGGATGCCATATACATGGGCTTTTGAGCCTTCTTTGATATTGAATGTGAGGTAGGCAATGCCTGCCCCCAGATCTTCAAGACGATGCTCGACGGCGATGTTGCGATATCCTTTTTCATGGTAAACATCTATGATGGCGGTTTTAATCTTGCTGATTTCTGAGTAATCCATTTGAATGTTTTTCCGAAGAACAACTTTCTTTTCTTTCAACTTATCCTGTAGCAGATTGGGGCCAAAAGCATGGTTTCCAAAAAATCTGAAATCCTTGATGATGGGGCGCTCTTTTATAAGGTAAGTGACAATTTTCCCGGTTTTCCCATCGGTTACATCCACCTTGATATCTGAAAAGACTTTCAGATCCCACAGGCGCTTTACATCGGCCCTGATTGTTGGCAAATCCAGTTCACTACCTTCTTTGCTGTGGATCCTGAATTGTATCGAACCGTTTGAAATTCGGTGATTTCCTACGATGTTGATTTTTTCAATTGTTTCGGCATGGGCCGCTACTGCACTGACAAAGAGCAGGAAAATTAGAATGTGTTGCAGGGGTTTCAGCATTTAACCTCCAGGATTTCACTGACCTTACGAACAGTTAGTTGGTCTTTTTCGATTTCAAACAGGTATTCACCTCTAACATTGTTGCCATTGGAAATAATCAAGTCGGAGAGCTTATCCTGAACATGAACCTGAATGGCCCGTTTCAGCGGACGGGCGCCATACTGGATTTTCAGGCATGCCTGATTGGTGAGCCACTGGGTTGCGGCTGGACTGAGTTTAACACGAATCCCCTTGTGAATCAGGAGTTCATTCAGGTCATTTATCAGGATGTAGACAATTTCAGACAATTCTTTGCTGCTGAGGGGATTAAACACGATAATATCGTCCACCCGGTTCAGGAATTCAGGGGCGAAGAACCGGCGCACTTCTTTCAGGATTCTGTCACCTCTGTTTGCCGGGACAAGTGGGTCTCCGGTATTAAAGCCCACACCTTTTTCTTCGGTTATGATTCTTGAACCCACGTTGGATGTCATAATGATGATTGTATTACGGAAATTAATCAGTTCACCAAAGGCATCGGTAATTCGGCCCTCGTCGAAAATCTGAAGCAGAACGTTGATGAGTTCAGGGTGCGCTTTCTCAATTTCATCCAGCAGGACGACCGAATAGGGCTTCTTTTTTACGCGTTCGGTGAGCTGTCCTCCTTCTTCATATCCAACATAACCGGGAGGGGAGCCGATCAATCTGGAAACGGCATGTTTTTCCATATATTCCGACATGTCAAAGCGAACCAGATTCTTTTCGGAACGGAAAAGATAAGTTGCCAGCTGTTTGCTCAGTTCTGTTTTTCCCACTCCCGTGGGTCCGAGGAACATGAAAACACCTGTGGGACGGTCCGGATTGGACATGCCGAGACGGGCACGCTTAATCGCTTTTACCAGCGTGTTGACTGCAGGGTTCTGCCCCACAACCCGAGAAACCAGGTAGTCTTTCAGGTTCAGCAGGCGTTCTTTTTCGCTTTCGGTGACGGCGGTGACCGGAACCCCTGTCCAGATAGAAACGGCTTCTTCAATATCAGCAACAGTGACAGCCGGCCAGTTGGAGCGGTCTTTGGCAGACGGGGGCGCTTCGATAGCCACATCGTCCACCGGTCCGATCATGGGGAAAAGGGATTTCAATGACTCTTTATCATCTGCCATGGGTGCTTCCTTTACTTTTTCACTGTTATTCTCAGACAGATACCGGAGTTTGACCCGTGCCCCGGTTTCATCCAGCAGGTCAATTGCTTTGTCCGGCTGCATCCGATCCGTGATGTACCTCTCAGACAGGGTGACAGCGGTTTCCAGTGCTGATCCTTCGTAGCGTACATTGTGGAAATCTTCATACCGGTCTTTGATTCCCCTGAGAATATTGAGGGTCTCTTCCGGGGTGGGCTGTTGAATGGAAATGGACTGAAAGCGACGCATCAGGGATTTGTCTTTTTCAATAGTTTTGGAAAATTCACGGTAAGTGGACGAGCCGATAACCTGAAGTTCACTTCGGGCAAGGGCCGGTTTCATGATGTTGGCGGCGTCCAGTGAACCTTCCGCGGAGCCGGCCCCCACAATGGAGTGGAATTCATCAATAAACAGAATGACATTGTTTGCGGCAGCCTCCTCAATAATGTCTCTCAGGCGCTCTTCAAACTGGCCCCGGTATTTTGTCCCGGCCACAATATTGTAAATATCTACTCCATAGATGACGCGATCTTTCAAGGGTTCGGGGACATCACCGTTTCCGATTCGGGTGGCCAGCCCTTCCACGATAGCTGTTTTACCAACTCCGGCCTCACCGAGAAGGAGTGGGTTGTTTTTCCGTCTACGGGTAAGGATATGAATGATACGATCCATTTCCCGTTCCCTTCCGATGCATCGGTCAAAACGTCCTTTCTGGGCCATTTTCGTAATGTCACGGCCGAATTTTGAGAGAATGGGGAGTTGCTGTTCGGAGCTTTCTTCTTCAGCCAGTTCCTCGTCGCTGTCCAGCATGATGTCGTTGATAACCTGATTTTTGGCTTCAATGAGGCTGCCAAGCCCCGATTCACGAAGTGCGGTTACTGCGGTGGATGTGTGCTGGGATAACATGGCAAGAAAGATATGGTGGACTTCAACCTTTTCCTCTCCAAGGGTAAATGCCTCTCTGACAGCCATCTGGAGGAGCTTTGTTGCGGCATCTGTCATGGGCATGTCCCCGCTGTGGGTGGAGCGCCCCAGTTTCAGGCAGAGCGAATCGATGGAGCGGCGCATCTGTACCGTATCCAGGTTTAACTGACGGAAAAGGCGGCTCATATAGGCATCCTCTTCCATCAAAATCCCGTGGAGGATGTGGACGGTATCAATGTAAGGATTTGAAAACTGGGCGGCCTTGTTCCTTGCGAAGAACAGGATACGCCTGGCCTTATCTGAGTATTTCTCCAGCATGGTTCTCTCCGTTTCCGTTCATGGGGAAGATTCTATCACATCGGGCGGCAATTTTCATATTGTGTGTCGCAATTATACAGCCGTATTTTCTTTTTTTTCTGAGGGCGTCCAGGTGATCCATAACGCCATTTCCCGTGCGGGGATCCAGGTTTCCCGTCGGTTCATCCATCAATAGAAGATCCGGTTCATTGATCAGGGCCCGGGCGATGGCGGTTCGTTGCTGTTCACCCCCGGACAGCATGGATGGGAAATGCTCCAGGCGATTTGAAAGCCCCATGATATCAAGTATTTCTCTGGCTCGTTTTCTTGCGTCATCTTGGCCGCCACCACCGATCAGGAAGGGCATTTCCACGTTTTCCAACACGGTAAATTCCGGCAGCAGATGATGAAATTGAAAGACGAACCCGACTTTTTGGTTGCGGAACTTACTGGCCTCTTCCGGTATTAATGAACTGTAAACAATATTATTCAAGCTGATTTCACCGCTGCTTGGCGTGTCCAGAAGCCCAACGAGATGAAGCAGTGTGCTTTTCCCGATTCCGGAGACACCGGTGACCGCGAGGAATTCTCCATCTTCCAGTTCCAGGGAAAGGTCTTTGAAGACGGTCAGGCTTGTTCCCCTCACTGGGAAGGTTTTTGTTACATTCCTGAGGCTCAGCAGCTTATTCATAGCGGATCGCCTCAACCGGATCCAGTGCGGCAGCCCGCCTGGACGGGTACAGGGTGGCGAGGTAAGAAAGCGCCACGGTGATGATAAACACAAGGGCGACATCCAGCGGCCGGACCTCAAAGGGAATATAGGAGAGAAAATCATAGACATCAGGTGGCAGTTTCAGGACACGGAACGCGTTCAAAATAACTGAAATCCCGACCCCGAGGACGGTACCGATTGTTGCACCGGTCAGCCCCACCACAAGCCCCTGCATCTGGAACACCCTCATAATCCGTTTCCCGTTCATTCCCATTGCCATCATGATGCCAATGTCCCGGTGCTTTTCCATTACCATGAGAACGAGGGAGGAGGTGATGTTCATTGCCGCCACCAGCATGATCAGCCCGATAATAAGCGAGACCACCATCTTTTCCACTTTGATGGCGGAAAACAGGCGCTTGTTGGTTTCTCTGAGGTCTATGACAAAGAACTGCGGCGGGAGTTTCGTGTTCAAAATATGCTTAAACCTGTCAATTGTGTCCATGGAACGGGTACGTACCGCCAGAAAATCCACCTTTCCTTTCATGTTCAGAATGGCCGCAAGGGTTTTCAGTGGGGTAAATACCCAGGTTTTGTCGTATTCATAGATCCCGCTGTAGAAAATCCCCGCTACGGTAAATGTGCGCATTTTGGGCATAATCCCAAGCGGTGTCTGGGTGGGCTTGAAAAACATGATAGTGATCTTATCACCGATTGTAATGCCATGCTGCCTGGCAAGGTCTTTGCCAATCAAAACTTCCCCCGGGTTCAGCTTATCCCGTTTCAGATTCTTCAGGATTCCGGATACTTTTTTTTCTCCCGTAAGCTCCATTCCCTTCACCACGACAGGGGAGGGTTCCTGGGACATCCCCCCCCGAATCAGCCCCTGGGTCAATATCTCCGGTGAGGCTGCGGTAAATTCGGGAATGGTTTCCAGTGTTTTCTTTAATGAGTTCGCATCCTTTTCCGTCATGGGGCCGGAGAGCCCGTGAATCGTCAGGTGGGAGTTGGCGGAAAGCAGATTTTCTTCCATCTTGTTATGAAAACCGGTCATCAGGGAGAGGGCGATAATCAGCGACATGACTCCGATAATGATACCGAGAACGGAAATCAGAGTAATGGTGCCGATGAAAGCCTGGTTTCGCCTCGCCTTCAGATACCGTAAGGCGATAAAATTTTCAATCTTCATCTTTTCTCGGGCGCATGTAGGGAAAGAGGATGACGTCGCGGATAGACTGGGAATTGGTCAGTACCATCACCAGCCTGTCAATCCCGATGCCCTGTCCACCGGTGGGGGGCATACCGTGTTCCATCGCGGTGAGGAAGTCCTTATCCATCATCTGGGCCTCGTCGTCTCCCTGTTCCCGCTCGGACAGCTGCATCTGGAATCGGCGCAACTGTTCTTCCGGGTCGTTGAGTTCACTGTAGGCATTGGACAATTCCATTCCGGCAATAAAGAGCTCGAACCGGTCCACGAACCGGTCATCTCCCTGAATATTCTTGGTGAGAGGGGAGACTTCGATGGGATATTCCGTAATGAAAGTCGGCTGAATCAGCTTTTCCTCCGCCACAGTTTCAAAAACCTCCGAAAGAAGTTTTCCGTAATTCATTTTCTCGGCATCTTCAATATTCAGCTTCTTGGCTTCGGGCAGCAGAGTTTCAATGCTGTCCAGTTTTTCCATGGGAATTTTGCTGTGCTCAGTAATGGCTTCACGCATCGTCAGGCGGCGAAAAGGGGTCTCAAAGCTGAGAGTATGGTCACCGTATTTGACTGTCCTGGTTTTCAGCACATTATCACAAAGCTGGGTGAACAGCTCTTCGGTTATGGTCATCATATCCCGGAGGTCCGCGTAGGCCTCGTAAAACTCCACCATTGTGAACTCCGGGTTGTGCTGGGAATCCACCCCTTCGTTACGGAAATTCCGGTTGATTTCAAAAACACGGGGAAACCCACCGACAATCAGGCGTTTCAGAAACAATTCCGGCGCGATGCGCAGGTAGAGATCCAGGTCCAGCGCGTTGTGATGGGTGATGAAGGGTTTTGCCGCCGCACCACCGGGAATCAGCTGCATCATGGGGGTTTCAACTTCCATGTATCCCTTCATTTCGAAGAATTTACGGGCCTCAGAAATCAGCGCGCTACGGAGCGCGAAAGTCTGGCGCACATCCTCATTGCTCATCAGGTCCAGGTAGCGCATCCGATAGCGGAGCTCTTTATCCTTCAAGCCGTGCCACTTTTCCGGCATGGGGCGGATCGCCTTTGACAGGAAAGTGTATTCATCCACCATCACTGTTAATTCTTCCGTACGGGTGCGAAATAAGATACCGGTGACGCCGATGAAATCACCGACCTCTATTTTTTTCAGCAGCTTATAGGCTGGCTTTCCCACCTTATCCTGGCGGATGTAAAGCTGAATCTTTGCGCTTCCGTAGGCGATATGCATGAAACAGGCACGTCCCTGCATCCGTTTTGACATGATTCTGCCACAGGTCTTTAAGTGCTTTTCCAGGCCTTCCAGTTCTTCCTTGCTATATTTTTCGAAAATGTCCTTTATCTCTTCTGCTGTGATGTCGTAATCGAATTTCACCGGGAACGGGTCAATTCCAGCTTCTTTAATGTCTTGAAGATGCTGCCGGCGTTGCTGAATATACTCGTTTTCACTTCTTTGTTGCTGATCCATTTCAATTCCCCTTATCTGCAAAATAAACAAGCCGTATTATATGCGAGGAAAGGCAGGAAGTCAAACCGGCCGGAGGCCGGATTTGAGTAGGATAGGAGTAGGAGTAAGAGTAAGAGTGGGAGTGGAAGCAAGGAAGGGGAAGTATCTTTTCACTGTCTTTTCCCATTCTGCCTGATTTTTCTTCCCCCTACTCCTACCCCAACTTCTACTCAACCATTTCCAGCCTGCTGAAACAGGTTGGAAATGGTATCATTGGGCCTTGAAACGGGAGGGGAGATGGAGACGACGGCACTGTTTGGAGAAATCGCGGCGGTTCTGACAGCGGTTTGCTGGTCATTCGGCTCGTTGTTGTTCACTTCGGCAGGGCGGCGAATCGGTTCCGTTGCCGTGAACCAGATCCGCCTCTGGTTTGCACTTGCTTTTCTGTTGATCATCCATTTCATTGTATTCGGAATTCCCTTTCCGGTTCATGCGGGGAACCCGGCATTTTTCTGGCTGGGTCTGTCCGGTTTTGTGGGCTATGTGCTTGGCGATGCCATGCTCTTTGAGTCCTTTGTCCTGATCGGGCCGAGGCTGGCCATGCTATTGATGACACTGGTGCCAATTTTCAGCAGTATTCTGGGCTATTTTTTCCTCGGGGAATCCCTCAATGCGGTTGAAATTATTGCGGTTCTCGGGACGGTGGGGGCTATTGGGTGGGTTGTTGCTGAGCCGAAGCCGGAGAATTCAACGCCCCATTCTCACTACGCGATGGGGGTTTTGATGGGGGTCGGGGGAGCAATGGGGCAGGCACTGGGATTGCTCTTTGCCAAAAACGGCCTTGCCGGCGGCTTGTCGCCTATTTCCGCCAATCTGATCCGGGTTTCAGCCGCAGCCCTTGTGATTGGCTTGATTTCCGCTTTCCGGGGCAAGCTCATGGGGTATTTCCGGAGACTGAAGCAGCGTCCGGTATTGGTGCAGTTACTGGGTGCATCTTTTCTCGGGCCGGTTCTCGGAGTTGTACTGTCGCTGGCAGCCATTGCCTACACCCGTATCGGGATTGCATCCACATTGATGTCATTGTCGCCACTTTTTCTGATTCCCCTCTCCTGTTTGTTTTTTAAGGAGCGGGTCAGTCCGCGTGCTATCATCGGAACTGCCGTGGCTTTTGTTACATCCGCTTTGTTGTTTTTCTATTGAACAAACGGGCCGCCGATGTGGGCAGCCCGCTTTATTATTCCTTTATATCGCAGAAATTCAGGGTAATGCGAATATCCTCCGGTGACATGATTTTCAGTGGCATGGGGAACAGGTTTTTTCCGTCAGTCAGCACTGAAATCAGGGATTGAGGTTTTGCGAACAGCTTCAATGTCTTGAAAATTCCCTGGGGGATAGTGGCGCGGTGGCCCACCAGAACATCGGCTTTCCCTGCAACCGGGGTGTTGACGTGCTTTTCAGCCGCAGCTTCCGGCGAAAGGGACACGTCCATGGACAGGGGGCCTTCCACCCGGACACCGGGGCCGAACTGTTTTCTGGAGCCCATGGCCTCCATTACGGCTGCCGGAACCGCTGATTCCATTTGAAGGGAAACCACCTCAACGGCGGAAAGAACTGATATCTTTGGTGCGTCAATTCCCATTTTCCCTGCCACAAAGGCCGCATTGGCGACGATTTTGCTTAAAGTGGGGATACCCGGTGCCGGGTGTACAAAACTATCGGTGAGAAGCAGCGACCGGTTATTCAGCTGGAGAATGGCGATGTGGGAGAAGGTTTTTTTCATGTCTTTTCCGATTTGACGCAATTCTCTGTAAATGGCGGCAGATTCCGGTTCATTGACAATCACGTCATCAATATTTCCGGCATAGAATTCACTGAAAGATTCATTCATCAGCATTTCCCGGCCTTTGACCGGGATTCTGCAGTGGGTTCCGGTAATTGCAATCATTTTTCACCTCCACCGGCGAAGAGCACGCCCAATGCCAGTGATGCCTTCTTGTTGATGGCGGAATCGGAGCGGGAAACGAGGCAGACCGGCACTCTGGTACCCATGATGAGTCCGGAGAAAATTGTGTCTGTGTGAAGAGTCAGCCCCTTTGTGATGGTGTTGCACTCTTCGATTGCCGTTGCCACCAGTCCGTCCAGGTTTTCGAACGCAAATTCCGGCGTGACGGCGGACATGGGGTGAAAATCAGGGCCCAGGTCTTTCAGCCGCTTGCAGATGTCTTCATGTTCCGGGGACGCTTCATCGGCGTAGGGGGCGAGAAAACCGAAGCGAAAGGGGCTGATCTCAAGTGCTTTTGCCAGGTCAGCCATGTTCCGGCAGATGGCCTCTTTCTGTGCGGTGTCGGGTTTCGGAATCATGCCGCCATCAGTGAAAAAGAGCAGTCGGTCCCGGCCGGGGATGGAGAGAACCGCCACGTGGCTCATCACCTCCCGGGACTTCAGCTCCGGCTTTGCCAGCAGGGCTTTCAGGAGGACGGCGGTTTTGACAAACCCCTTCATCAGGAACTGAGCCTTTCCTTCGGCAGCCAGTTCAACAGCCCGTTTGCAGCCTTGAACCGGGTCTTTTTCATTAACCAGTTCCATTTCATCCAGTGAAAACCCGCCATCACCGGCGATTTCCCTCATTTCGGCAACGTCACCAACTAAAATGGCATGGACCAGGCCTTCCTGCTCCGCTTCAACCACCGCCTGCAGAACCGAGGCGTCATTTGCCATTGCAACGGCAACGGTTTTGTTTCCGGACTGCCTCCTTGCGCCGTCCAGTATTTCCTGTGCGTTTTTTATCATAATTGCCTCAATTGTATTCTTTTATGAGTACTTTGCCGGAAACGGCGAGGAATCCGGCTTCACCCAGTGCTTTCATTTCTCCCTCTCCCGGGAAAACCACGATTGTTCCGAGAAAGGAAATGTAGGATTTCAAATCTGTGATGAAACGCTCGGAGTGGGCGATTCCGCCGGTAATGAGGATGGCCTCATAATTGCCTTTCAGTGCGGCTGCTTCCCGGCCTATTTCCTTTGCTACCTGGAAAACAAATGCACGGTAAATCAGATCCGCTTCCTTGTCCCCGGCTGCCACTTTCTCCAGTACCTCCCGAAGGTCAGAGGTACCGAGATAGCCCTGGAAACCGCTGTTTATGGAAAAATCCCGTTCAATTTCGTTCTTCGGTTTCCCGGAAAAGCATAGGTCAATTATACCGTTAAGTGGCAATGCGCCGGCTCGTTGAGGCGAGAAGGGGCCTTCCCCGAGTAAACCGTCATTGACATCCCGCACTTTGCCGCCTTCCAGCGCGCAGATTGAAATTCCA
>QMQE01000039.1 GCA_003650445.1 Acidobacteriota bacterium
GATTTGCAAGAATGGCAAGCACAAGCAGAGACAGGGATAATGGAGGTTCCAATTGGTTAGAATCGCTGGTATAGACCTGCCGGACAATAAGCGGGCCGAAATTGCATTGACCTATATCTTCGGAATCGGCCGGACCTTTTCCAACAAAATTCTGGACGAGGCTGGCGTGAACAAGGATCAGCGGATGAAAGACCTGACAATGGACGAGGTCTCCGCGATTTCAAAGATTATTCAGGACAAGTATGTTGTGGAAGGGGACTTGCGGAAACAGGTCCAGATGAACGTGAAACGGTTGATGGAAATCAACTGCTATCGTGGTATTCGCCATAAACGCAGGCTCCCCTGCCATGGGCAACGAACACATACCAATGCAAGGACTGTTCGCGGAAAGCGGTCGGTTGCCGTTGGCAAGAAGAGAAAAAAGTAGGGGACTGAAAGATGGCAAAAAGAAAACAAACAAAATCATCCAAGCGCAAAGTCAAAATCCAGGTACCTCATGGTCTGGCCAGTATCAAGTGTACGTTTAACAACACTTTGGTGACCATAAGTGATCCGAAAGGCAATGTGCTGTGCTGGTCTTCGACCGGCCGGAACAAGTTTAAGGGTTCCAGGAAAAACACCCCGTATGCGGCCCAGATTACAGCAACTGAAGCTGCAACTCAGGCTCTTGACTACGGTATGACAAGTATTGATGTCCGGGTGAAAGGCCCGGGTGTTGGACGTGAATCTGCAATTCGGGCGTTGCAGGCTGTGGGCCTTTCCGTCAAGTCGATTAAAGACGTGACGCCGATTCCCCACAATGGGTGTCGGCCACCGAAACGCAGAAGAGTCTGACAGATGTTGAGGAGGAAATAACGTGGCAAGATATACGAATGCAGCCTGTAAGCTGTGCAGAAGAGAAGGAATGAAGCTTTACCTGAAGGGAGAGCGTTGCTTCAAGGATAAATGCGCAATGGAGCGCCGGCCCTTTCCGCCGGGCCAGCACGGTCAGCGGTCCCGTCCGCCCATCGGCTATGCCGCTCAGCTTCGGGAAAAAGAGAAGGTTAAAAGAATCTATGGTGTACTTGAGCGGCAGTTCCGTAAATATTATGAAATTGCTTCTCGGAAGAAAGGGGTTACCGGCGAGATTCTGCTGGCAATACTGGAAAGGCGACTGGACAACGTTGTGTATCGTCTCGGTTTTGCGTCTTCCAGACGTCAGGCTCGCCAGTTGGTGAACCATGGCCACATTCTCGTTGACAACCACAAAGTGGATATTGCTTCTTTTCAGGTGAAAGAAGGGCAGGAAATTCAGGTTCGGGAAAAGAGCCGGAAAAACCCGTTCATTGAAGAATCAGTGAAAACGGCAAAGGGCCGGGGATTACCGGAATGGCTGGAATTAAACCCGGAAGAATTCAAGGGTGTGGTGAAAGCAATGCCGAAACGCAGCGACATTGCAATGGATATTCAGGAACAGCTGATTATCGAGCTTTACTCCAAGTAAGTTGAGGTGACCGATGGAATTTTTGAAAGGCTTTCAAATGCCAAAACGGGTTGTCCCCGTGAAAGAGGGTGCCACAGATTTCTATGGGAAATTTGAAGCACAGCCCTTTGAACGTGGGTTCGGCACCACCATTGGCCATGCTCTGCGGCGGACGCTGTTGTCTTCAATTGAAGGTGCGGCTATTACTGCGGTCAAAATTACCGGTGTTCCTCACGAGTTCATGTCGATTCCCGGCATAACGGAAGATGTAACGGATATTTTATTGAACCTGAAACAGATTCCGATCCGTATGGCAGGGTATGAGCCAAGGACGATGCACCTATCTGTTAAAGGCGAAAAGGTGGTAAGCTCCGGAGATATTATCACCGATGCGAACATTGAAATTCTGGACAACGACGTGCATATTGCCACTCTGGACAAAAAAGCAGTGCTGGAAATGGAAATCCTCGTGAAGAAGAATCGGGGATATGTACCGGCAGAGTTGAACCAGGACGAAGTCGGGGTGGAATACATTATCATGGATTCTTCCCATTCACCGGTAAAGAAGGTGAATTATGAGATTCTCCCTGCACGTGTGGGGATGCGGACGGATTACGACAAACTTGTGATGGAAGTATGGACCAATGGGGCGATTTCCCCTGAGGACGCATTGGCATATGCAGCCAAGCTGATCAAGGATCAGTTGACCTTGTTCATCAACTTCGAGGAGGATGAAGTTGAACTGAAACATCCGGAAGTGGAAGTCGAAAACAGTACCCTTGCAGAAAAGCTGAACACCACTATTGAGGAACTTGAGTTGACGGTACGAGCCCACAATTGTCTCCGGAATGCAGACATTCGGACGATCGGTGATCTTGTAGACAAAACTGAACCCGAAGTGCTGAAGATCAAGAATTTTGGAAAGATTACGCTGACAGAACTGAAGAAGGTTCTCGAGGAAATGGGCCTGACGTTCGGCATGGACGTAAAGTCGATCCTGGGCAACTAACTCAGAAGGGGAATCGAAATGAGACACAGAAAAAAGTATAGCAAACTGGGGCTCACAACCAATCAGCGGAAGGCTCTGCTGAAGGGCCTGACGATTTCGCTCCTGGAACACGGGGCGATTGTGACGACAAAAGCAAGGGCAAAACAGCTTCGTGCTTATGCGGAACGCATTATTTCTAAAGTGAAGAAGGAAGATGAGGCTCATGCCCGTCGCCTGGTTTTCCGTAAACTTCAGAGCAAAATGGCAGTGAAGAAACTGTTTGACGAGTATAAAGAAGAATTTGTGAACCGCCCCGGTGGGTACACTCGAATTCATCTTCTGGGCAATCGTCCTGGAGATGCAGCTGAAATGGCTCGAATTTCGCTGATTCTGAATGCTCCTGTTGAAGCAGAAGTGGAAGTGGAAACTGAGAAGTCTGTAGCGAAGGCAGAAAAGCCTGCAAAGAAAACAGCTAAAGCAAAGGCAAAGCCTGCAGAAACAAAAGCTGTTGCAGAAAAAAAGGTTGAATCCAAGAAAGCCGACGGCGAGGCAAAAGCGGCAACGCCGTCGAAAAAAGCGCCGAAAAAAGCGGTCAAAAAGCCGGAAACCAAACCGGCTGAAAGTGAGCAGAAGGCTGAATAGAGTTACGAATCGGCCGCAGCGGGGTATCCTGTTGCGGCCGATTTTGTTTTCGGAGGTGGAATGAAGAGCCATGTGTTGAACCTGATATTATTTGCTTCTTTAGTATCCCTCTTCTTTGCGGTTCTATATCAAGACACTAAACGTGACCGTATTCGCCATTTTCTGAAGTGGTTTGGTATTCTGGTGGGAGGGGCATTTCTACTGGGCTGGATAATGTATGAATTCCCGAAAAACCCCTATTTTTAACAGAAACTATGTATTGCTGACAGTCGCATATTGTGGCTTCCTCTTTTATCTCTCTTCCCAATCCACTCTCCCTCTACCCCAATATTTTTCATGGCAGGACTTAATTGAACATGCTGTCGCTTATTTTATCCTCGGTATCTTTGCCAGGAAAGCGCTTCCGGTTGTGCCATCCTGGATGATTATTGTCTTTGTCGTCCTTTATGGTATGTCTGATGAATTTCACCAGTATTTTGTCCCTGGCAGAGATTGCAGTATCCTGGATTTTGCCGCTGATACAATGGGTGGTACAATAGCAGTGCTATTTAATCGTCAAATATTGTCAGGACGACGTGCAGGAATCACCAGAGAAAGGGGTGTCCCTTGAGAATAAAAAAAGTCCACGTTCTGGATCATCATATCTGTCAAATCTGGGAAAATGGGTTTTTTACCCATCATGCCTATCTGTTGCAGAATGAGTATGAGGACGGTATATTGTCTCGTCCATATCGAAATGAATTTTTTGATAGAAAAGGCTTGGATTGTGTGGCTGTTCTTCCTTACCGAATAAGCAGAGAGGGTACGGAGGTGGGAATCCTGCGTGCTTTCCGTCCAGCTGTCTATTTCCGTTCTGAAAAGGAAAAACCATTGCCTGAACGCAATTACACCTGGATTTACGAATGCGTTGCCGGTTCACTGGAACCGGGAGACATTGGAGAAGAAGCAGTTCGAAACCGGGTGGCTATGGAACTGGATGAGGAAACAGGTTTCTGCATCCCGCCGGAGGAATTCATCTCATTGGGAGGTGGCATTTTCCCTTCACACGGGCAATCCACCGAGAAAATATTTATTTTCGCTGCGAATGTGACGGGTGTAAAGAAAGGGACAGCCAGTGGGGACGGGAGCGTCAATGAAAGCCTGAATACAATTGAATTTCATGAAATTAACGAAATTCTGTCCATGTGCCGGGGCGGGCAGATTGAAGATCCCAAAATAGAAATCGGGGTGACCCGGCTGAAAAATGTCCTTTGACCGGCACCGCTACCGGGAGATCAGGGTCCTCGGAACCGGTGGTTTCTCAACTGTTTACCTTGTGGAAGACCAATACACAGGGGAAAAAATTGCTCTGAAAGTTATCAAATCAATTAAGTTAAATCGAAAAAATATCATCCGGCTCCAGGATGAATTTCTATTACTGCATTCGCTGAAACACCAGAACCTGGTTCGGGTCTATGATATCGGCTTTCAACCGGATTCTCAGTCTGTGTACTATACAATGGAATATTGCAGACGGACCAACCTGATGTCTTTTCTGATGGAGGCAACGGAGAAACGGATGGTGGACGCCATGGTACAGGTACTCAGGGCATTGAATTTCATCCATTCACATGACATCATACATTTTGATATTAAACCGGAGAATTTCGGCATCATCGAACTGGATGGCAAATTCGTCATTAAATTGCTGGATTTTGGGCTTTTTATGCCCAAATCCCAGATAAAAACATCTTCTGTGCGGGGCACCTTGCAGTATATGGCGCCGGAGCTCTTTTCCAAAGCCCCCCGTGATCATCGACTTGACCTCTACTCACTGGGTGTTGTATACCTGAAAATTCTGCTTGCGAGAAATCATATCGAGCAGACTTCCAAATATGCGGATTTTGACAAACTGACACCGGAACAAATGGAATCAATACGGGAACAATCCCTGCTTGCTATTGTGTCCCGGCTGGTGAAGCGGAACCCCGACGATCGTTATCGGAACGCGTATCATGTTCTGGAAGACATTCGTACGCTGTACAGGCGAAATGATGAGTTGGTCCCCAAAGAAGACGCGGCCAGAATGTTCTTTGAGCCACGGTTTGTTGGTCGGAATAATGAGCTTAACTATTTGAAAGTACTCTTTGTATCTTCTAATATTCAAACTTTTCAGACTTCATTTGTCTTAATCCGGGGGGAGTCCGGTATCGGGAAAACCCGCCTCATGCAGGAGGTTCGTATCTATGCCCAGTTGACCGGATATAAAGTGAGGGAAGCCTGGTGCACCACAACCGGAGATAACTTCGGTGTAGCGAGGCAACTGTTCAGCCAGCTGATGCCGACCTATGACGAGTCGGTGGAGAAACGCTACGGAAAAGATTTTGCCCGTATGTTCCAAACCCTTGTATACGACAAGGCAGCCGATATAACCAGGTTGCCAGTTGAGCAGGGAATGGATGAAACGCTGGTGTCGGGATATTTCTATCAGCTGGTCAACCTCTTTGAAGATCTCATAGAGGAGGACCCGATAAAAGAGCCGGTTTTCTATATTCATGACATTCATCTTATGGACGAAATGTCTCTGCAGTTCCTGAAGCCCTTTGCGCAGAAAACAAGCCGGGTACTCTGGTTCATTTCTGTGAGTTCAGATGTGGACCTGCCCCGCTACGTTAAGAAATTTCTTGAAGAGCTTGAAGAGGCGGAACATGTTGAAACTGTATTTCTCCGGGCGCTTTCCAGAAACGATGTAGTGGAACTGCTCAGGACAACCTTTCCAAACGGAGTGCTGACCACGGCATTCGAAGACTTTATCTTTGAGCAAAGTGGGGGAAATCCGTTGCTGATTTCCGAGTTGCTGAAGTCTATGATTTCAATCGGCGATCTTAGGGTTGTGAACGGCGTGTGGAAAGCGGCCACTGAACCCTCTGAGAACCTTTCATTGATATCTCTACTGGAAAACGTACTTCAATTCCGGGTGCTGTCGCTTTCTCCGGTGGAACGGGATGTGATGACATCTCTGGCATTGATTCAGGAACCTACCTCCTTCCGGTTTCTGCGAAAACTTTTCAACCATGTGGTTGAGATTGAATCCGTGGTCGCTGGACTGGTGGAAAATCGCATGCTGAATGAATTCAACAACCGCTATGTGGTTTCCCATGGGCGACTGAGGCAGACTGTGCTCCGGTTCATGGATCCGGGGAAATTGCCGGAAATCCACCTGAAATTAGCTGAAACCAATGCTGAGCTTCAGGAGTTCCGTTTCGAGAATACTGCCCGTTTCTACGTTCTGGGGAAAAGACGGGATAAGGCCCTGGAATATTACGACCGCGCCTACCGGTCTTATCGGAATCTGTTTCGCAATGAAAAAGTGCTGGAAATTGCCGAAACGCTGTACCAGTTGACAGATAGCCTGGATGACAAACGCCAATATCTTGAAGAAGCGATTCGAACCTGTCTCTACGCAGGGGATACAGGGAAAGCGGAAACCTATATTGCCACTTATCGCGACCAGTTTGTTGTCACCTTTGAACATGAAGTCCGGTACAACTATTTCCGGGTAGACTGGTTCAACCGCCAGGGAAAGGTAAGGGCTGCTCGAGAATGGTTGTTAGACTTCTTCCTTGAAAACAAAGAAGAATTGGAGGCAGGCCCTTACCTTGGCAGGCTGTATCTGTCTCTTGGCCAGTTATTTGTGAAGGAAGGGGATATGGACGGAGCAGAGCTTTACCTCAACCTGGCTTCCGGTTTCATTCAGGAAGAAGGGGCGGACGATGTGATGCTTGGAAATTTGAACCAGCTTTTAGCTACCACTATGCTGGTGAGAGGAAATCTGGATGCCTCGCGGGAACACTTGGAAATTGTGAACCGGACATACAGCAAAGCCGCTTTCCTTCCGGGGCTTTCCGCCATGCACAATAACCTCGGTAAAGTGGCGATGAAAGAAGGAAACTGGGAGGATGCCAGAAAGGCATTTGAAACGGCGGTCCAGATCCAGAATAAGGTTGGAAACTACTTTCAGCTCGTACTTTCATTTGGTTACATGTCCCGAAGTTGGCGTAAACAGGGGCGCTATGGAGAAGCCTGGCGGGCTCTGGAACGGGGGGTAAAGTACCTGGACCTGATCCGGGACAGCTGGGGAAAAATCTTTTACTATACTGAGAAATCGGCCTTTCTCATTGAGATGGGGGAACTCATTGAAGGGGAAAATACCCTCATGCTGGCGGAGATTCTGGCTTCGGAATCCGAATTTAAGCGGGAACAGGTACATATTGACCTGCAAAATGCCCGGATCATGCTCTTCAAGGGACAATTACAGCAGGGCTACCACATGGCGAAATCCACAGAAGAAGGCTACCGTACTGTCGGCGGCGTTGACGATCAATTATCCGCAAGGCTGCTCCGTGTGTCTTTTCTGGTCAAGGGGAGGAAATGGGAGCGGGCCCTGGAACTCCTGAACGAAGCGGTGCCCCTTTTCAAAAAGGTCCGGGATCCATCGTTGAAATCGGCCTTTCACAGGGCCATGGGATTTGTGTTGTATAACCTGGAAGGAAACGGGGAAAATGCGGTGTACCAGTTGAATGAAGCTGTTCGTATCAGTTCCGAATCCGGTTTGATTCTCGAAGAACTTCTTGCCTCAGATGCGTTGATTCGCGCAATTCCCTCCGGGTCCCATCAGGGGATGGTCAGCAGTAGAAAGCGGGCAATCCCTGAATTGATGGATGAGCTGTCAAAAGTTGTTCCCAAGCGGTACTGGCGTCAGTTCCAGCTAAGGGAAGATATTTATGCCATATTAAAACGCCATGGGAGGTCTTAAATGAAAGGAATATTCGGATTATTGTCATTGGTTGCGGCATTGGCCATTATAGCCTGGCTGGCTATGAACGGAATGAAGGACTTCACAGGAGATAAAGGCAAAAATATCATGGGTGCAAAACAGCGCACCGAAAGGGTGGCTGTAAAAGCCAACCTGACCATTCTAAATTCCTTTGTGAACCAGTACCGGTCCATGCACCCCGGTGAACCGGTAACCATGGACGCGCTTAAAGCCGCTGGGCTGGAATTGCCGGAATGCCCCCCCGGAGGTCGCTTTGAACTGGAAAACGGCCGAATCGTGTACAGAGGCCCGGAGGGCCGGTAAAGAGAAGTAGGGACAAGGTTGAGGTTAAGGTTGAGTCCGGAGGGTACGGGAACCCAGTCGGGACAAGGTTGAGGAGTGATGGGTGGCAAAAAGAGGTGTTCAGTTTTCTGTGTTCGGTGTTCTGACCGGAAAAGGCAGGAAACGGAGAATCTCGTTCTTGTTTCTTACGCCTCTTCTGATGCCCACGCCCACTCACAACGCAACGGGTAACGTGGAGTTTCGATGAAGAAAGAATGGAAATCAACTCTTAAAGAGGCATGGAAAACCCTCAAAGAGTTTGTCAGCAAAGGAGAACGGAAACACTGGCGAGGGGCTGTGAATGATATACGGGAGTTTTATCTAAGCTCTGAAGAGCAGGAAAAACTGAAGAAAAAAGGATTCATTGTCCGATGGCTGCTGCTGGCGTGGTGGACACTGGGCGGGATGGTCAAACGGCTATCTCCCATCCGGGGCATATTTCTGGTAATTGGATTGCTCCTGTTGTTTCGTGTGGTGGGCTATGGTGTTGGCTCTGAGCGTGACGGGGCTCCTCTTCTCGGTGGACTGATTATTCTCTTCATTCTGATGGTGGAATTGAAAGACAAAGTTGTGGCAAAGGATGAGCTGAAAGAGGGGCGGGCGATTCAAATTGCGTTGATGCCGGAGCCCAACCCTGTTTTCCCGGGGTGGAGCATCTGGCTCTACTCCAGCCCGGCCAACGACGTGGGCGGCGATTTGATAGACTACCTTCAACTGGACAAGGATCGGGCAATGGTTGCGCTGGGTGACGTGGCGGGGAAGGGCCTGCCCGCAGCCTTGATGATGGCTCGTATTCAATCCACTCTCCGTGCCCTGGCCCCGGAATTCCCGGACATCTCAGCCCTGGCCGCCCGTGTCAATGACATCCTCTGTCGGGATGGCATTAAATCCCGGTTCGCTTCCCTCCTCTATGCCTTCCTGAGCACAGAAAACAACAAAATATCCTTTGTGAACGCGGGACATTTCCCCCCTGTTGTGGTTAGAAAAAAATCTGTTAAAGAAGCCGGGAAAGGCGGTATCGCCCTTGGATTAAAACCCGGCACCTCATACAAACTGCAGGAATTGGAACTGGATGCCGGAGAACTGATCGTGGTTTATTCCGATGGCCTGACAGAAGCCCAGAATGGGGATGGCGAATTTTTCGGAAATGAAAGGGCACAGGCAATATTCAAACAACTCCACGGCATGGACGCGCTCACCGCCGGAGAAACGATACTCCGAGAATTCAATACATTTGTTCAGGATACGGCACCTTTCGATGATTTGTCGCTTATGATTTTGAGCCGAAACAGGAGTTGAAAGGGAGAAGCCTGAGTCTGAGTTTAAGTAAGTAAAGAAGAAGTTTTCTGTCATCCACTATTCCGGCTTAATGCGTCCGGCAGACCGCTTCACCCATCACTTCCCTATTTGTTTCTGGTGTCTGTTTGTCTCAACTGATATAATAATTTACGGATAAATCAGGTTGCTTTGTCAAAAAGGGGATCCCATGGCGGACTGGAAAGAACAACTGTGCCATAGCCTGTATATTCCCGGTTTTTTTATGAGCAGAATTCCCGAGGACCCTACATTGTTGCCGTGTCCGAGGGTGGCATGAATTTTGAAAATAAGTGCAATGTGTTTTCGCTGACGCATCCGCAGAAACGAATTTTTCTGCAGACCATGCAGGTGCCGGATTCTTCCTGGCCGGTGGATTTATATTTAGTCAAGTATAGGGAACCAGTCGTTTTTGAATTACTGTCCAGAGCGCTAAACATCTATGTGAAGGAAAGTGATGGACTCAGAGTCAAGTTGATTCCAGACAGCACGGGCAGGATCGTAAACCAATATTTCCCCGCTCACGTCGATAGACAGTGGGAAATCCTGGACTTTTCAGGGCCGGATGAAATGAAATTCAGTCAGTGGAAGAATTGCGAAAAGAACAGAAAATTCAATATTTTTGAAGATATTCTCTATGACTTTTGTCTTGTAACGTTTCCGGATGGTAAACAGGGTTTTTCCATGCTCATGCATCATCTCTGTTCTGACGGATTTACCCGAATTTCAGCAGTGAGTCGAGTGACTGAACTCTACCGGGACATGGTTTGTGACAGACCACTTTCTGAGAGTACTTCAGCTTCCTACAGGGAGTTTATCGCGTATGAGCAAGCTTACCTCAAATCGGTGGAATTTGCCAGGGACAGAGAATTTTGGATGTCCGAGAATTTGCAGGAGCTGAACGAATACAGGATTGTACCGATGAAAGTGCGTGATAACCCGAATAGATATGGTTCGGTGAGATATGAGATCCCTGAGGATTTGTACCAGTCCATGACACAATTGCATCAAAGCTCTGGCTTGTCCCTGTTCACACAGTTTTTTACGGTACTGGCGGTAATTGTTCACCGGATTACCAGCCTGGATTCTTTTGCGATTTCATTTTTTGGTCACAACAGAACAAGAGAGGATATGAAAGCCACCACGGGTATGTTTACGGGAACATACCCGTTACGAATTGACATTGAGGGCAATTTATCATTTCTGGATCTGGCAAAATACATGTCGACTAAAATTAAGAAAATCGTTAAGGTTCATGGGATGTTTCCCTTTGATGAGCTGGTCAAACTGATTCGTGAAAAAGAGCATACCGATATAAACCACGTCATCGACTTGTCCATCATCGATCTGTGTTATCCAAACGTGCCGCACTGCGAGTTGAGTCATGTGGAAGGGATGGAGAGTCAGAATCAATTGTCCATCTCAATCGAACGGTATGACAACCCTGAACTGCAATCGACAATCCTGTTTCTCTTTGATTCCAGGATCTATCTGGAATCCGATATTCGGAACCTGTTCAGCAGTATCTGTAGCATGCTTCATGGTGTTTTCCTTGAACCATCCGCGAAGATTAGCAAACTTCCATTGATTTCTCCTGAGCAGTATCAGAAACTGGTCCATGAATTTAACCAGACATCAAAACCCTTCCCGAAAGACAAATGCGCGCATCATCTTTTTGAAGAAGCAGCGTTGAAAGATCCGTCAAACACGGCAATTGAATGCGGAGGACGAAGCATTACGTATGGAAAGTTGAATCAACAGTCAGATTTGCTTGCCGAAAAGCTGCGCTATGCTGGAATTGGTCCGGAGAAACTGGTGGCCATTTGCATGGATAAGTCCATTGAAACAGTGATCGCATTTCTGGCTGTGTTGAAGGCCGGTGGCGCGTATGTGCCGATAGATCCCGCCTTACCTGTAGAACGTATTCAATTTATCCTCAAGGACACTGATTCCACCTGTCTGGTTGTGCATCAAGGTTTTGCTGATCCGGTAAGAAAGGTCTATCAGGGAAAATGTGTCGTATGTGTTGACGACAGATTTATTATTGGTGATTGGGAGGAAAGGAAACCGCATTCAACCGGAGAGGCGCAACCCCATAACCTGATGTATGTCATCTATACCTCCGGATCCACAGGAAAGCCCAAAGGTGTGATGGTGGAGCATCATGGTTTTGTGAATATGGTTTCAGACCAGGTTCAGCGATATCAATTGACAGAAAAAGACCGTTTCTTACATTTCATAACGTTTTCTTTCGATGCATCCCAAGAGCATTTATTCAGGGTCTTGTGTTCAGGTGCCGTGCTTTGCCTGACAGATGTGCAGAAAAATCTCAATGAGGTTGATATTCGCAGTTTACTGAAAGCACAAAACATCACTTGTTGCGCCTTCCCGGCTTCACTGCTGGAAAAACTTGATGAGAAAGAATTCCCGGCTATGAAAGTGCTCAGCTCCGGGGCCGACAAATGTTCCCTGGCTCTGGTAAGGAAATGGGGTGAAGGGCGGCGTTTTTTCAACGCCTACGGTCCCACGGAAGCAACCGTCTTGTCTACCATTTCTCAGCTTGATGTGGGGGAAACAGAACCCCACATTGGAAAACCCATTGCCAATGTACAGGCCTATGTGCTGGACAAGTACAGAATGCCTTTGCCAATTGGTGTGGCCGGTGAATTGTATATTGGCGGAGAGGGTGTGGCGAGAGGGTACCTTAATCAACCGGAACTGACCCGGGAGTGCTTTATCGAAAACCCCTTTGACCCGTCCG
Source organism: Acidobacteriota bacterium (assembly GCA_003650445.1). Classification (GTDB taxonomy): domain Bacteria; phylum Acidobacteriota; class Holophagae; order Thermotomaculales; family Thermotomaculaceae; genus UM-FILTER-49-7. Next base: position 12,305 of record QMQE01000039.1, read on the forward strand.
GAGCCGGCCGGATGTACCGCACGGGAGACATTGTTTATTTCCGAGATGACGGAAATCTCGTATTTGTCGGAAGACGCGACAAACAAGTTAAAATCAGAGGCTTTCGAATAGAGCTGGATGAAATAAAAGAGGTGATGCTCCAGCATTCTGCCGTGGAAGAGGCGACGGTTTTCGTTCATAAATCAGGAGGAAGACAACAACTTTCGGCATTCTTCGTGGCTGCTTCGAAGGAATCTGTCAACGAAACAGTGCTTAAAACACACTTGATTGAAAACCTGCCGTCTTACGAGGTGCCGGATAGACTGGTTAATGTGGATTCGATTCCCCTGACAACACATGGCAAAATTGATGAGAAAAAACTATTACAACATCTCTTGTCCCACCCGCCTGTTAAGAAAAGACACGCCGCTCAATCCGAAACAGAGCATCTGTTAAAAGACCTGTGGTGCAAACTCTTGAATGTGAGGGATATTGATATCATGGAAAACTTTTTCTATTCAGGGGGGGACTCGTTGATGGCATTGGAAATCTGCATGGCCATTGAAAGGCAGTTCCCCGTCAAAATTTCGGTCCAGCAATTCATGCAGTCTCCAACCATAAAATCCATTGGCGCAATGCTGGACAGGAAAAAACGGGAACAGGGAACAATTGCCAGAGTAAAAAAATCTGAAACCGGAAGAGGAAGCCTGGTTGTCATTCATGGCCAGAATGGCGAGTGCAACTACGGGCATATGATCGGGCGTGGGCTGGATGAGACTCTGGATATTTACGCAGTCAGTATGGATGAAGTTACCTTGAACGATTTGAAAGTTAAGTCCATGCAGGATCTTGCCTTTTTCCATGTTGAGCAACTGCTGAAACAAAGACCTGAACGTCCATTGCTGCTGTGTGGTTTTTCATGGTCAGGAGTATTGGCTTATGAAATGGCGGTCGAATTTGAAAAGAGGAAAATACCTGTTGAATTGCTTCTGATAGACACAAAATATCCCGGTATCTCAGACTATGGCACTGGTGAGAAGGCGAAATATCTTGTTTTCCATTTTTTCCGGGCAATTGTCTACCTTTTCAAGCCGGCAGCAGTTGTTCTTCGGGCAGTGACAAGAGCTGGAAGAGACCGGTTTCAGTTTTCAATGAGTGAGGCTCTTCTTGAGTTGCAAATATACATCAGGAACATTAGAGAGTTTATCTGGAAGAAAAGCCCGGCTCCGCCATCGGGGAAGCAAGCACTGAGCAAATCTCTTCGCCTGATACTAACCAGACCCAGTGAATGCCCGCCCTCGTTGAAAGTACATTACATCATGACGCATCCAAACTCTTTCCTGAAAAAAATGCTGTCAAATGATCAATCTGCCAGATGGGGCAAAAAAATGGCCACGCCCCTGACTCTTCACAAGCTTGAAGGGAAACACACGGATCTGATTAAAAAGAACCTCTCAATCACGACAAGCTGCGTACAGGGCATCATCAACAGTATGACGGATTCAAAAAAACCTTGAGAGTTTTGAGGATTTTAATTTGCTTATCGTTTTTTATGAGCGTACAATTCAGTTAATTAGAAACTTTCATAACGGAGAGACTTTTGAAAACCATAAAACAAAAAAAACCGGTTCTTTTGGCCATCATGCTGGTCATGATAATGGCACTGTCTTGCGGTGGTGGTGCCCCGACTACTCAATTATCTGATCCGGGAAATAACGATGACAATAACAATGGCGGCCAGGCTTCGACGGACGACTGCGCAATGGAGTTCCGTGACCTGGATTCGGATAACTTTTCCATTGTTCCTCCCCAGCGGATTCGGGAAACTGTCGATGGCCATTATTTAATTACAGCTGCTGAAACCCAGGAGATTGCCGGGAAATCCGGGTTCACCAAGAGTGTCAACGCAACCGGATACGTTTACAGGGTCGCATACGACAGCAAATCCTATGAACGACTGGCTTTTCCCGGTGTGATTCCACAAGATTTTCAGGTGCTAAATGATGGTGGTTTTTTTGTCTGCGGGTCCCAAATTGGGTCAGGTACAGTTAACGGCTATGCCATGATGTGTCAAGCGGACGGAACTGTGGTTCATGAAGTAACCCGGCACGATCTCTCGTCTCTTTCACTTTCCGTTTCCACACCTGATGGCTATCTGGTAGCCGGTATCGCCGATGATCTGCTGTTGAAGCTGGCATTTCTGAAACCGGAAATGACTATTGATTGGGAATCTGAACTTGGAACTAATATAGACCCGGATGCGCCTGCAGGGTCCACTATTGCCATAACGAAGGTAACAGACTTGATTTTGAATCCTGACGGCAGCTTCACCGTATTTGTGAAATTGCTTCGCCATGATTCAAACCAAGATACCCATGGCATGGGCCTGGTCAAACTGTCCAGCAGCGGCAGCTTGCAATGGTCACGGTGCTGGTGGGATCCAGATTCCCGAAATGAACCCTGGTATTCCCCTGAGAGCGTTATCGGCCTTGATGACGGTGGCTTCATTATTTCCTTCTGGAATAATGACGCGGGCAGGCATTATATGTATGTGAACAGACTGGACAATGAGGGCGACATAAACTGGTCATGGGAAAATATGAGTGAAGAATCAACACCTGCGGGTCTGGCAGTTCGAAGTGACGGCGTGATACTGAACCTTATCGCTGACTACAGCCAGGGGGAGCGTTTCTGCAGCATTTCTTTTATCGGAAGCGATGGGAATTTCATTGACAACAAAACTTTTGGGGTTACGAGTACTCCACCCGCACCGGATTTTCCAACAGACCTGATTGTTACTACGGATGGCCATATTGTAGTAACTGGCTATCACAATTATTATGATGATAACAATAAGTATAAAAAAGGGATTTTCATAATCAAACTGGATACTAATGGCAACTGTTCGGACTCAAACTGATCCCGTTGTTTCGGGATTGCGACAATCCGGATGAGAAACAAAAAAATTGAATATTGCCGGGGACACAATGCTGTATAGGGTTATTATTTCCTGTCTCCGGCTCCTTGGGAATTATTCTGCCAATTGAAATGTATGTCGTTGTTTCAACAAACCCGGTGAATGCCGGAGTCCGGTTCCCCCGATAGTGTGTTACAATGACAGTGCCTATCTTGGTTTCATGGGTGTTGCCTGCCGGTTTCTAAACAACATGCACATACAGCCGACAAATTACGTTGTCACTCCCTTGGTAGGGGCAGGGCTTTAGCCAACCGGCTTTGTCAGGACTTTGGCGGTAATCTGGATGTTATGCGCGAAAAGAGAATAGAAACGGCAAACAATTCTTGCGATGTTAAAGAAGAATTGAAAAAAGAAGGAAAACCAGAATGGCAACAGATATAAATATTGGTGTGGTTGGGACATCACGGAAAGAAAACGAAAAACGGGTGCCAATTCATCCGGATCACATTGAACGAATATCCGAGGAATTGAGAAAGCGGATGACGTTTGAAGCAGGATATGGATTGCCGTTTGGCATGGCCGACGACACATTGGCGGAGCTTTCGTCCGGACGTGTTGTGTCCAGAGAGGAGATACTGAGTGGTTTTGATTGTGTACTGTTGCCCAAGCCCCTTGCAGAGGACCTGTCCCAGGTGAGGGAAGGTGCAACAGTATGGGGTTGGCCCCATTGCGCGCAACAAAGAGAGAATACACAGGTGGCAATTGACAGAAAATTGACCCTCATTGCCTGGGAAGCCATGTTTACATGGAGTCCTTCCGGTGATCAGGACATGCATATTTTTTACAAAAACAATGAAATCGCAGGATATGCGGGTGTAAACCATGCACTGAGTTTGATTGGCGTTGCCGGGAACTACGGTGAACCACGGAAAGCCGTCGTACTCAGCTTCGGTTCGGTGAGCAGGGGTGCAGTCTACGCTTTGCAGGGGCAGGGATTCCAGGACATTACCGTGTACACCAATCGCATATCCACCAACGTCAGTGAGCAATTGCCTGCAATCGCGTTTAAACAGATGATGGTTGATGAGGCGGGTAACTTGCTGGCAATTGAATCCGATGGCAGTACGCAGCCATTCTCCGACGCATTGTCCGATGTGCAGATCATTGTGAATGGTATGTTTCAGGAAATTGATGCACCCATCATGATCGTCCCGGAAGAGGATGCGCACAAACTGATGAAAGGTACGCTCATCATTGACATAAGCTGTGATGAAGGCATGGGATTCTGGTGTGCAAAGCCAACCTCTTTTGACGATCCCATGTTTGATACGGGTGGAATTAATTACTATGCGGTGGATCACAGCCCGAGTTATTATTGGGATTCCGCTTCCTGGGAAATTTCTGAAGCATTGATTCCCTTTCTGCCCATTGTACTCGGGGGCCCTGAAGCATGGAAGACGAACGAGACGATTTCAAGGGCAATCGAAATACGGGACGGTATTGTGCAGAATAAAAGCATCCTGTCCTTCCAGAATCGGGAGCAGGAATACCCTCAC
>QMQE01000040.1 GCA_003650445.1 Acidobacteriota bacterium
AGGGGGCAGAATAGTGCAAGTGAAAGTGCGAGTGCGCGAAAGAAGGGAATTGGCTCTTCCCTGCCTTCTGATTTTCCCCGATTTTTCTCATCTTTCATTTAGCACTCAACACCCATCACTCAACATTCGGCGCAACGCGCCGCAGGGGCAGTAAAAATCAAAGAGTTGGTAACGATCTGTTCCTTTCGAATCTTATCGAAAACTTATCCGAACCTTAATATTATCTTACCGTTGTGCCTTAGTACTCTTGTGTTAAATTCTTTTCCCTCTCGTCCGCCCCTTAACCTCCGCCTTGCCTTGTACTTAACATGGGGTACTCAGCATCCTTCCCTATTTCACTTCCTTTTGAATTTCTTTTGCGATTAAGTCCCTGGGATTGCTTCGAAGGAGAATGGCCGCAATGCTGTCGGCCCTTGAGCCTTTCGGGAAACTGAGGGGAGGCAACAGGACTTTTGTATCTGTTTTATATTTCCCCCTGGCACCGGCTTTCAACAGCGAACGGACCATATCGGGATGGCGTAGCGCAATGGCAAGATAAAGGGGCGGCCAGTTGGCGTTATTTCGCCGGTTAACTTTTGCGCCGTTGGACAGAAGTGTTTTCAGAATGTCCAGACGGCCGGCCAGAACTGCAAAATGGAGGGGATTCCAGTCTTTTTTGTCCCGGAGATTGATATCAGCACCTTTTTTCAAGAGTTTGCCGGTTATGTCCGGCTTGCCCAACATAATGGCGTAGTGCAGCGCACTCCATCCATTTGCGTCGGTCTTGTCAATGTCAGCAGTGTTACGGATCAGTATATCCAGCATATTTGATTTCCCACTTGCAATGACAAATTCCAGGGGAGTCCACTGATTCTTGTTCCATTCGGTGGCAGCTTTCGCGCCAAATTTTGAAAGTACAGGGATAACCCACCGATTCCCCGAGGCAAAAGCATAATCCAGAGCAGTATATCCGTTGAGGCCCGGTTTGTCTGGTTTTGCCCCTGCTTCCAGCAGGGACCTGATAAAGCGAGGGTCTCTGTTCTTAGCAGCAATCAGGAGAGGGGATTCTCCATTGTTTACGTCAATGGTTTCCACAGGTGCTCCATAAGCCAGAAGGGTTTTCAATGCTGCGAGCTGGTGGTTTCGGACTGCCAGCATAACCGCGTTATCTTTGTTTTTGTCCGTTATCCCAGGATCACCCCCCGCCCTTAATGCCAAGAGGATTTCTTTGATTTTTCCACTTCGGGCAGCATTTTGCAGCCTTTCATCTGCTTGTAAATATTCTTTTTCTCCGGTTACTTTTCGCAAAAGTTCCCGATATGCTACCCATTCTTTCAAAATACCCCCGGTGACAGGGGGCTTGGGCAGGGGCTTTCGGATACCGGCTTGAATCATCTCTTGAGCAACCTGAATTTTCCTATCCCGCAAAGCCACACTCAATGTGTTTTCAGCCTCCGGCAAGGTAATTTTCCTTTCTGCTGCCTCAGCAAGAAGGAGGTGAACCATATCCGGGTGCTCATTCTTAGCAGCTTCTGTCAATGGCGTATCGTTACTATTCGATTTAGCGGTGAGGTCGGCACCAGCGGACAGGAGTTTTCGAGCAATTTCTATATTTCCGACCCTGGCTGCTTCCATCAATGCTGTACGGCCATCCACTGCCGCCCTGTTTACGGATGCCCCCGCTTTAATCAGTACAACAGAAACAGCTTCATTTCCCAAAGATGCTGCAACAAGTAGCGGGCTTCTCCCTTTCCCGTCGGGTTTATCTACATTGGCACCTCTTTTTAACAGCATGGAAACACATGGCACACAACTGCTCTTGACTGCATAAGAAAGAGCCGAATTACCCTTCTTATCCACTTGTCCGATTTTAGCTCCATTTTCCAGGATACGCCCCAGTACCAAGCGATTCCCTTTTCCGGCAGCCGCCATGGCCGGTGTCAACCCATTTTTATCAGGAACATTAATGGAAGCCCCTCCGGTAAGCAGCATTTCCGTAATGTCCTTTCTTCCATAGTTGATGGCAGTAACCAGTGGGGTATTCCCTTTTTCGTCCATTCCATTGATATTTGTCCCCAGTTCCAGCAGCTTTCGGGCAATGCCAATGTTTCCTTTTTGAATAGCCCTGATCAGTTCCCTGCTTTTTCCACTGCTGTCCAATGCCGACAGCGCAGTGGTGGAGAGGTTTGCACTGTCCTTCACTTGTTTCTCAATGGGTTCGCCACTGGGAAGAAACAGAGAGCGATAGAAACCGGAAATGTTGGCATCAAGAAATGAAATCAAAATTGCAACGACAAGGACAGCCCCAAGAATGTAGAGAAGTGTCTGTTTTTCAAGTTTTTTCCGACTCATCAACTGGGTCTTTACCTGTTGGAAGGCTTTAGAGCTATGGCCTCCTCGTGCCGCCTTCTCGTCAATCACAATGTGTTCTTTCCCACAGGTAATATCCGCTCGCACCAGTCCTTCCTGCTTCAATCGTTTCAAAAAGTCGCGGGTTTCATTCATGACAAGCCTCCCTTCACCTCAAGGGATGCACGGAACGTCAGTACCCCTTTCCCTTTGCCTTGAACCATCGGATAATCCGCAAGTATTTTCCTGAACGCACTGCTCCTGAAGCTCAACATTACGGCATTTCCGTTGACAGAGGCATTGTACAGCGTCGTGCCCATAAGGGTGACCTCAACGGGAGACTGGTTGTTGAACTCAATTCGAACTCCCCGATAATCTCGTAAGGTAATCGGATTTCCGGAATAAACCGTATTTTCATGAAGCAAGGTCGCATCATCCTCCCTGAATGGAAGGGGGATGCTGAATTCAAATGGCAAAATAATACTGCCAGGTTCGGATTTTTTTTCAGCAGTTGGCGGAATGCTGCTATCTTCGCTACTGATTCCCATGGCGGAAAACAACGCTTTCTGAAACTCGTGCATGGACTTGTAGCGTTCATCCGGATTAACCCGTACCGCTTTCTGCAACACTTCAATAACCGGCGTCTGTTCCAGCATGGGGCGAACCAGTTTAGCCAGCACATCTTTTTCAAAATCAATGGAATTCAAACTGATGTCCTCATCATCAAAGAGCTTGCGCCAGTATCGCCCGGTCAGCACTTCGGTTAGAATAATTCCCATGCTGTAAAGGTCAATGCGAAAGTCGTAGCGATACTCCTTGTCCGCGAACCGTTGCGGGTCGAGGTAAGCGGTATGCCCCACAATACGGGTGGATTTGGCCGTGTTGACAGCGTCAAACAGGCGTTTGGACGCGCCGAAATCTCCCAATACGTATGAAATTTTCCCGGCACGGTCCACAAGGAAAATATTGTCCGGGCTCAAGTCCCTGTGAACAATATTGAGGTCATGGAGGCTGGTCATGGCGTTGGTGATTTCACGGACCATCTTCTTCTTCTCATCTTCCGGTAGTTGAAGTTTGCCGGTGGAAGAGAGGCGAAGCAGGTCGTCCAGAGTGGCGATTGCCAGCTCCATCCGAAACACCGGGAAACTGACCTCTTCGCCACGATAAAAAGCGGTGGCGGTACCCTTGCCGAACACATATAGGAAAGTATCGTTTTCGAAACCGGAAATAGTTTCGATTTCGTTTTCGATATAACGGGCGGATCGTTCAATGGTCTCGTCGTCGTGAGCATTGCTGTTGGTGCATACCATGTCAAACATCAGGGGGACTTTCAGGGCGTAATCACGATTGTCCCGGATGGATTTTACCTGAAGCACCGTGCCGAATCCGCCTTTTCCCAGGGGTTGTAAAATTTCATAGCCGACTCCGTCCACCATAATTTCATGGGTATTGACCCGATAATTTGAGCTGATGGCGCCTTCTTTCTCCAGTACAACTTCGCTCACTTCCTTTGATCCGCAATAGATGCAGTGGCCTGCCCGGTTACTCAGCAGTCGGTGGCACTTGCCGCATTGTTTCATTGGTCACCTCCCGAATTTGTCGGCGTACCGAAGCACTTTTCAACAAGAAGCACAGTACTGCCAACCATGAGAAAACTGCCTCCCATTAACTGGGCCCTGGCAGTTCCAAGCGGTACATTGTTTAATGCGGTCAGGTGGCTGGGCATCCGCCCTTCCACCCCATCCTTGTAATACACTGTCGTGCCTTCCTTCAGGATATGGCCGTGCCGTCGGGACATCCAATGGTCATCGGGAAAGGAAATCCCCGTCCCATCCGGGCTTCGGCCGATAACAATATCGAAATCCGGTGCTTCAATGTCAATGTAGATGTGATTATCAGTCATTTGAATCGCTTCGCTTTTTTCTGAAAAAATGACCTCCTGTTCCGGTTCCGGTGTCAGCCGGAGGGTTCGGTACGTTTGCCCGCAGTGGGGGCAGGCGTGATCCGGCGCTGTGGCATTTCCCCCGCAAGCCAGACAAAGGTAGGGTGCCTCATTAAAAACCACAATGGAACTGTCAGAAATCATTGTCACATCGCAGGAATTCAGCTCCACCTGTTGCAGAAGTTCCGGCAGCTCCGGCCGCTTCACCGGGCTGAAGGTTGTGGCGAGGCGCACAAATCGGGAAAACGGTTCCGGCATGGCATTGATCCAGTCTTCAAACTCGGGTACAGTCCCTTCCTTAAGATAAATGGCGTAGCTGTCGTCTGTGAACGGATGCTTTCCAGTGAGAAAAACACCGATGGTCATGCCGAGGCTGTATACATCGTGGCGCTTTTTCACCTGCTTCATTCTCAGGGCGAGATTCTTCGGACTGATGTCCACAAGATGGCGGCAGGCACTCTGGCAGGCAGGCAATCCCTGGTACTTCGGGAACATGGCCACAATTTCCGGCGGTGAAAAAAACCGGGTTCCACCGGGCAGGATATTGCTCTTGCTGTCCCACCAGGAGGAAATACCAAAATCAATCAACACCGGGATATTGTTCCTCACACGGATATTTTCCGGTTTGATATCCCGGTGGACCACATCAATCTTGTGAAGCTGGGAAATCCCATGTACCAGACGATTGATAAAATTCATATCCTTTGTCCGTTTGAAATATTCCGGCCCGCTTTCCGGCAGATATTCCATCACAAACGCGTTGTCATTAAGCAGGACATCAATGATTTCCACCAGGTATTCCAATTGGAAATCCCGCCTGAGCTCTTCAATCTTCAACGCTTCCTGCGCGAACCGCTGCTGAATCTCCTGATTAACCATATTCGGTGCAAGCTGCTTACATGCAAACTGCTTTCCTTCCCGCTCCACCAGATAAACCGAACCAAACCCGCCGGACCCGATTTTGTCCAGAACACGGTACTGTCCGATAGCGTAAGGTATTGCCATAAAAGCTCCTCACAGGGAAGAAAAAACGGGACGTTTTCTCTTCAGCGTATGAATTTGTGAAGCCAGTTTACCACTTTTTCGTTTTCTCCCCAAAAGTTTTCAACAGATTATTAAAAGCAGTATTTATTGCCCGAACCCCCTGCTTTCCCCTCCCCTGCTCACCTCACGCTGCGCACCAGGTGAAACCGGGCGGTGGCGCGGTTGCCGGTTTCATCGATGACGGAAAGGGTGTGCCAGCCGGGGGTGGCAAGTACGGGCATCTGGTGGATCTTTCGTGTCTGGCCGAGATAGTGGTCGTCCATGTACCAGAAGATACCGGCACCTGCCTCTCTGTGGGAGACGCGGCAGAGAAGTTTTTGATAAATGCCACCGAAGTCCCGGGGCAGGAATATTCTGGTTCCGGCACCGGGATAGGTGATGGAGAGGGGATTGATACCTTCCCGGCTTGGACATTTCGGGTTGTGGGGTGGAATCCGGTTGATGTCAATTCCTCTTTTCCGGAGGAGCTGAATCACTTCGGGGGGATAGCTGAGCCGCTTTATCTGTTTGTGGTTCCCTGGTTTCCAGCAAAGGGAACAGACAGACATTTTTTCGTCGTTTGTGACGGTGATGGCCCGGTGCCAGGGACAGGTTTTGTAAAATTCACTTTGAATCGGGGCATCCACCATACGGCCTTGTGGACAGTCGGGGCCGATGGCGTAGCCGGTGTCTTTGCATACGGTTATTTTCTTCAGGCTGTCTTCCGGCCGGGGAAACCAGGCCGGGGCATTTCCCCTTGGCAGGGTGTTGAAGATGTTGAAGAGAAGTGGCCCCGCAGTCATAGCCCCTCCGATTTCCGGGTTACCGGTGCCGTCGAAGTTGCCGATCCAGACGGCGACGGTCCATTTCGGACTGACTCCCACCGCCCAGGCGTCCCGCTGACCGTAGCTGGTGCCGGTTTTCCATGCGATGGGCCACTGATCCCGGAAAAGTTCCCAGTAGTATTCGGAGCCGGGCCGTTTCAGGTCCCTGAGAATGTTCAGTGTGAGAAAACAGGCACCGGGACTGATGAGAGCTTCACTTCGAGAGGCAATTTTTTGTCCGGGGCGTTTTACTACCGTCAGCGGGGAGAATTTTCCATAGCGGCCCAGTCCCCGGTAGAGGGCCGCCAAATCAATGAGCTTTGCCTCGGCCCCGCCCAGCACCAGCGGCAGGCCATAAGCGGACGGGGGCCTGAAAAGGGTGCTCATCCCGGCCTGTTTCAGGAAGTTGTAAAAGTCCCGGACTCCGTAGGCGTTCAACAAGCGGACTGCAGGGATGTTCAGGGACTGGGTCAGGGCTTCCCTTGCGGTGACCAGCCCGGCGTAGGAGTGGTCGGCGTTGGCGGGGGTAAAGGAGCCGTAGTGGCTGGGGATATCCATCATGACGGTATCCGGGAGGATGAGGCCCCTGTCCATGGACAGGGCGTAGAGGAAGGGTTTGAGGATGGAGCCGGTGGAACGGGGGGCCTGAACGCCGTCCACCTGGCCCGATGCCGATTTGTCAAAGAACCCCTGTGAGCCGATATAGGCGCGGATTTTGCCGCTTTCGGTTTCCGCGATAACGACTGCGCCATTTCGAATACCGCTGTGTTTCAGGTAATTCAGGTAGTTGGTTGTGAGGGCCCGGGCGTGTTTCTGAATCTCCGGATCAATTGTGGTAATGACGGTTTTTCCGGGGAAATGGGCATGCAGCCGCCGGCTGAGATGGGGTGCCATTGCGGGAAAGGGGTGGCTTTTTGACGGAACCGGCTCGACAAGGGCATCTCTCAGGGTCGCGGCGTCGATGATTTTGTGCCGAAGCAGTTTATGAAGGAGGCGATTTCGTTTTTCTTTCAACAGTTTGTGCCCGTTTTTGGGTGAAATCAGCCCCGGGGCGTTGGGGAGGACAGCGAGGGTGGCGGCCTGGCTCCAGGTCAGTTTTTCCGGTGCCTTGCCAAAGTTTTTCCACGACGCGGCACGGATCCCGATGACGTTTCCGCCGAAGGGGGCATGGTCCAGGTACATGCGCAGAATGTCTTTTTTGCCATAGCGCCACTCGATTTTAATGGCCTGTAACATTTCCAGCACTTTGTTGGCGACGGTTCGTGGCTTTGGCCGGGAAATCCGTGCCAGTTGCATAGTGAGGGTGGACGCGCCACTGACAATCCGCCCGGCCCGGGCATCCTGCCAGATGGCCCGGCAAATGGCAAAGGGATTCACACCGGGATGGCTGTAGAAAAAACGGTCTTCCGCAGTTAGAAGCGCCTGTTCCAGTTTTTTCGGTACCGGCATGTCCGGCCGGGGGGGCAGAATCCATTGCTGATCGGGATTGAGGAAGACCCGCATCATTTTTCCGTTCCGGTCTGTGACAACTGTGCTGTATCGGCCGGGAAAGAGCGGTTCGGGGACCGGTGTCAACACCACGGCGAGGAAAAAGACCAGCGGTACCGCCGCCAGGATAAGTGCCTTGCGGCGGTACCGGATGTTTTTGAGTTTCATCAAGACATCAGCACATTTCAATGGCCAATCAGTTCTCCTTTGCCGAGGTTACGGATACGAAACGGCCAGGTACAACAGCCCGAAGTGTTTTATCGTACATTGCCTGGCTCACCGTGGCGGGCATAATGAAGTGCCCGGCACTGACGGCATTCAGCTTCACAAGAAAATCCAGTGCCTGATAGCTGGTTAGATTGAAAAACCAACGGATTCTGTCGTCCCGGATATCGGTATAATTCGCATAGCCCAGGTTCCACTTGCTGGTCCAGGCTGGCATGGGTTCCCCGGACAAGCGGGTGTTTTCAATTTCCCAACCGGTGGGCAACATCTGCTCCAGCGCTACATGGTCAACTGAGGTCTGGCCTTTCTGACAGCGAACCTTGAAATGGCCCCAGAACACCGTTCCCTGCTTGACGGAAGAAGGATCAATCGGCATGCCGTTTTCGTTGAGAAATTCCACTTCCATGGCCATGCCCTCAGCAGCCGGTTGGACCGAGACGACAGGAGAGATGGGGATGCCATCCCATTCCATGACCGCGTATACTTGCTTCAATGGAACTGAATCGGCGATTTTAACGGTAATCTTCCTGCCAAATCCTTTCGTCAGTTCAAAAGCAGTGCTGAGTGCAGTGGTATCAAACTGTTTTACGCTACCATCGGGAAGGGTTACACTACCTGTAAGTTTATCCGGATTTCCGTTATGGACACTTGTAGCATTCACGTATTTCCCCAGCGCGAGGAGAGAGTATGCCGCCGTCTGGGTAGACAGCCATTCTCTGGAGGACAGGCGCTTGGCAATGAGAGTGTATTTTTTGTCCGCCACCTGCCAGTTCTGGAACTCGGTCGCCAGCTCCAGTAAAATAGCCTGGTTTCGTAATTCGGAGCCGTAGGTCTCTCTATAATTATTGGATTCGGCAACAGATGTTCCTGATGTTTTCAGGATATCCGCCGCCGTATCGGCCATGCCGGAGAGTTTGTAAGCCGCGGCAAGGAACCATTTCTGGGTGTCGGACAGTTTATTCAATGCGTTTTCCCGAATCAGGTTCATGGCGCCCCGGTCCCCCTGCCCCGCAAGGGCCAGGAGGTAAAGCCGGTAAGTCCGCGTCGTCATAGCGTCCATGGTGGACTTGGCCCTTTCCTGTTCAAATTGAATCCATCCCCTCAGCATATCTTCCGGCACATGATAGCCCTTCTTTTTTGCCTCCAGCAGGAAATGCCCCGCGTAATTGGTACCCCATGGAGACAAATATGTACTTCCAGGCCAATAACTCATGCCTCCGTCGGGAAGTTGAAATTTTCTCAGGCGTTCAATGGTACGGTTGATGATGGTGTCGGATCTCTCCTCCTGTTCCGGCGTGAGCTGCGCCAGGGTTTTCAAGTAAAGCTGGGGGAAAGCCGCAGAAGTCGTCTGTTCCACACAGCCATATGGATAATGAAGCAGCCAGTTCAGGCGATGTCCGATGTTCAGTTCGGCACGCTTTCGAACCACAATCCGGGCGTGGTTGGAGCCCGGCATCCCCTTATCTGGAATATTCACTGTAATGGACTGCCCCGGCTTCACCGGCGTTGTTTTCCATTCGTAGATTCTCGGAGAAACCTGAACCGACTGAAGTTGAGCAGTGTGAATGGCACTGTCCCGGCTGGATTTCGCCCGGATGCTGATATCTACATTTCCAAGGGCCTGGGGAATTTCCAGGGTAAAATTGACGTTTTTTTCAGCTGCCTCATCGAATTTCAATTTTCTGCTCGCCTCTCCCACAACCCTTGCCGAACCCTTTGCAAAAATGGAAACGGTCACCGGCCCGACGCCATCCTTCATAGCGAAAACCGTTACCGGAACCTGAATCCGGTCGCCGGGATGGACCACCCTGGGCAGGGTCGGCAGCACCATCAGGTCTTTCTTAACCGGTACAGATTTTTCCGCGCTTGCAAAGTGCGTTCCGGCGGAGGCAACTGCCATGACACGGACTGCGCCGATATATTCCGGCATTTTGAAGTGTAGCACCGCTTTTCCTTTACTGTCGGTGGACACGGGCCCCTGAAACAAATCAACGGGCTTGAATCGACGGCGTTTTCCCTCTTCCTTTTTTCGCTGCCTTGCCATAGACATGGCCATCTTCATGTCGCCGCCGACACTGAACACGCTAAAGGGATCGCCCTTTCTGGCGCCAATGACCCAGGGAAAAATGTCGCTGATGGACGCCGACAGCCGTTCCCGGTGATAGAAAAATTTCCATGGATCCGGTGTGGAAAAACCGGTGAGGTCCAGGAGCACTTCGTCCACCACAGCGACAACGAGCTGTGCCGGGTTATGATCGCCTGTTTGAATAGAAATCTTGAACTTTTCTCCCGGTTTCAATTCCTCCGGTGCGTCTATTTTCAGCCCCGGATGGGTAGCCGGGTCACTGACCATCAGCGGCAGTACTCCATAGAGTCTCATGGGGCGGTCGTTTGTTGTCTGGTTGTGGGGCTGAATTACCGAAACAACTACGTAGGCATTGGGGGCCATTGCCGCAGTGATGGGAATTTTGATACTGGTTTTGTTGCCTGAATCCACTTCACCAATCCGGGTTTCAAGGATTTCATTGCCTTTCAGTACCGCATGGGCCAGGGTCCCGGCTTTGGGCGTGGGAAAGCTGACGACGGCAACATCACCGGGGTGATATGCCGGGCGGTCTGATTTCAGCACAATCATACCGGCAGTTTTTCCACCCCCGGCGGATTCTCCCCAGGCGTAAGCGCTGAAGAAAAATCCGGCAGTGTGGCCATCGCCATGCTGAACCTCAAGATAATACTCCCCCCTTTCCTTCGGATTGACCTCAATGGGCACCGGGAGAGAGGCGGATGTAATTTCACCACTGGCCACTTCTTCGGTATTGACATCGGATTTGAATTTCAACTGGAAGGCGCTGCGGTTCCGGTATTCCCACCACCAGAAACGGTCATTTTTATAGAGACGCCATTGCACAGGATGACCGCTGACCGCCTCTCCTTTCGTGTTGACCAGTATGCTGTTCACAGTGAAGGGCTCACCAGTTCTGGCGTAGCCATACTCAAAATCCGGTTTCTGCAGCCCAACATAGTAGCGAAAGGTATAAACCGGAATAAAAATACGATTCAGGTTGGGCCTGCCTCCCTTCTCCAGCACCCGGCCTTTCAGAATCGCGGTCAGCGGCCCCGGAGCGGTAACTGTTTCCGGAACTGTCCATGACACAATGGCAATCCCGGATTTGTCCAATTTCCTGTTCATAAGTTGTGTGGCAACGGAACGAAAATTCACCGTTTCATTCACAAAGCGGAAACCGGGAAAGGCTTTGAAGGCAGGCCTTCCCTTTTCAAGTGACAGGTCAATGGAGGCGTCCAGGCCGGATGCCGGTGTACCAAACAGATATTTTGCCGTCAGTGACAGGGAGAGTGTTTTCCTGTCCGGAGTCAGAACCCGGGGATCTGCCTTCATGCGTACCTTCAGTTTGTATGGAACAACTGTCTCAATCCGGATCGGATGCACGAAGGTACGGCTTCCCGCAGTCACCTCCGCCTGCCAGACCCCGGTAGGGTCATTTTCAGCTGTATGAAAGCGGAAGGCATAAACACCATCTTTGCCCTTTCGTAATGTACTTTCCAATGCCACCTGCTGCTTCGGGTTACTCAGTTTCAGTGATACCGGGTGGTTCTCCGGAAATGTACCATTTTCATTGCGTACAATAATAGACAGATGTACTTCATCCCCAGGCCTGTAAACCCCCCTGTCGGTGAAAAGAAATGCCCTGAGGTTGTCCCGGTTCACCTCACTTCCGCCGACGTCGAATGAAGAAACATTCCACGCCATTGCGGAATCCAGGAGAAAACTCGTGTCTTCCCGGTATTTCCCCCTGATGTAGTAAACACTTTCTTTCACCTTGGCAAACTCGGCTTTCCCGGCCCGATTGGTAACAGCGGTTTGAATGACCTGATCCTGATAAGTTCTCAACTCCACCGTGGCCCCGGATATCGGTTTTCCGGAAACAAGGTCCGTGGCAATGACGACATGATGCTTCCCGGCATTCAGGTGTGTCATCCCGATGTCAGTCAACAGAACGGGTTTGTAGATGATGCCGTGGGACCAGATGTACCCGGGCCCCCTTGGGTCGTTATTCCAGTCGTTGTACTCCCCGTACTTCGCCGCTTTGGTTTCCGGCATCATGTCTTTTCGTTCAAATCGGACAGAAATAAGGAACATTCCCAGTTTACCCTTCTTAATCAGCTTGCTCAAATCAATGGCATACTGCTCTTCATCATTGAGTTTACCTGACAGATTGAGGCGCTTCTGTGCCACTGTAATTCCCACCCGTTCACTTTCGTTGAAACTGTCATTCCGGGTCTTGTTCGCATCCATTTCCGCCACCTGGAGATACTGCCCCAACGTGGAAGAAAATACCCGTTTCACCGTAACCGTAACCCCTCGTACATTGACGGCGGTAAAGCGAATCTGCTCCTTGTTGCTGGAGGGCAGAAAAATCCCGCTCTTGACAAAACGAATTGCGGGATTGAGGTTTTGAAAGGTAATGCTGTCTGTAGCGGCTTTCTTCAAACGGGAGCCCCAGATGCTTCGGATTCCCGCCCTTACAGTAACAGCATAGCTCAGCCCCGGCTTAAAATCACCGCTTACAACAATTTTCCGCCCGGTTTTCTTCATCGTAAATTTTACTGATGGTTTTAGAGAAATAAACCCGTTGATATCCTGTTTCATGTCGAGGCGGTCGGAAAAAACAATCGCCACTCCCCGGCCGCCTTTTTTCAGCTGTTCAAAGCGGGAGACCCTGAAAATCTTTGCCGGGTCCAGAAAATATTTTCTTTCCATCGGAGTTGAAATCCCCAGTGGACCCGGATTGACATGGATGACAAGGATTCGCGTTGATTTTCCCCGTGAAATATCCGGGATGGTAAAAGTGAAGCGCTTCTGATCTTCCCGAATCATCCAGACAGCGTGGACCTTCCGGCCGTCCAGTTTCAGCGAGACACCCTTTTTCACCATATCCACAGTGCAGGGCTCGGTAAAATCCAACGTTCCCTCGAAAGCCGCCTGGGAGGCATCCCCGGAAGGGGACCCTGTAAACTCTCCATCCAACCGGACAAGCTCCCGTTTTGCCACCTGAAATGACAATAGCACTTCTTTTAACATGCTTTTTTTTCGGGCCGGAAGCAGTGCGGAAATGTCCAGTCTTCCGGTGTAGCTTCTGCCCAGTTCCAGTGGATGATCCGGGATAAAGGCAATGGTTTTCTGGTCCTGCCACAGGGCATGCCCGGGCATATCCGGCATAAACCGGAACACCGGGATTTTCAGTGGCGCATTGACCCTGTCTTTGTCCACAATGGGATGATTAAACTGAACCCGGATGGCTTCAGTTGAAGAAATGATTCCCCCGGTAATGTATGAAATTTCCTTTGCAGTTTCAATTGAATAGCTCGGCTTTTCGGCTGTTTTATTTTTTTCTCTGTGGCCACAGCCTGAAAGAAAGAGAAAAAGTACAGACAGCAAAGAAATCCCGGCTTTCCATCCTCTTTTTCTGGTTTTGTTACAGTAAAATTTTCTATTCTCCATTTCCTCCCCCTGAATTCGGTGAAATTTGATTAAATCTTACCACAGAAAAGGGAGTTCCACCCCTTCGGAGAAACAGGAAATTCTGATACACTTGTAGCCGGACAGAAATGACTGAAGGAGAACTTTTATGATTAATCGAGAAGAATTGCTTGAGCGCTTTACCCGTTACGTCAAAATTTATACAACCTCAGATGAGGAATCCACAACCTTTCCATCGACGAAACGCCAATTTGAGCTGGCAGATCTGCTGACGGCAGAGTTGAAAGAAATGGGAGTGAAAGATGTCGAACGGGACGAATATGGCTACGTGTATGCCAGAATCCCTGCAAATGTTGAAAAACACGTTGCGCCGGTGGGATTTATTGCCCATATGGACACTGCCCCGGCTGAGAGTGGGGAAAATGTCAAACCGCAGATTGTCAGGAATTACGACGGGGGTGACATCCCGCTTCCCGGTGACCCCTCTTTGGTGATTTCTCCGAAAGAGAATCCGATATTAAAAGAACTGGTGGGGAATGATCTCATCACCACCGACGGCACCACACTGCTCGGTGCCGACGACAAGGCGGGAATTGCAGAAATTATGACTGCAACGGCCTATATGATGGCACACCCGGAGTTTAAACACGGGGAAATCCGTATCGGGTTCACGCCGGATGAAGAAGTAGGCCGGGGCGTGGACCATTTTGACGTGGAAAAATTCGGGGCAAAATTCGCCTATACCATGGACGGCGGCCGACTGGGCGAGCTTGAGGACGAAACCTTCTGCGCTGACAGCGCGGACATTATTTGCCGGGGAATCAACGTGCATCCCGGCTACGCCAAAGACAAAATGGTCAATGCCATCCGTATGGCAGGGCTGTTTATGACCCTGCTGGATGAAAAGACCCTGCCGGAAACCACGGAAAACCGTGAAGATTACTACCACGCCACCGGTATCAAAGGAATGGAAAACGAAACCGTCATCAGCATGATTGTACGGTCATTTACTGTGAGCGGGCTGAAGGACCGGGAAAAAGACCTGGAACGGGTGCGCCGGCAGGTACTGGAAAAATTCCCAAAGGGCGAAATTGAAATCGTCATTAAGGAACAGTACCGGAACATGAAAGAGGTATTGGACGAAAACCCCGAAATTCTGGAAACGGCAAAGAAAGCATTTGAAAAAGCCGGAATTACCCCCATCCGCAAACCCATCCGCGGCGGAACGGACGGATCCCGGCTCACTTTTATGGGCATTCCAACTCCCAATATTTTTGCTGGCTCCATTAATATGCACTCCAAGAAAGAATTTGCTTCGTTGCAGACCATGGAAAAATCCACCGAAGTCATCCTCCACATTGCGTCTGTTCTCGTCGAAGCATAGAAAATGTTTACTCCGGTGTTCCAGGGGGAGCTGGACCTCCCCCTGGACAGCGATTCCTTTTTTCAGAGCCTTGAAAAGGTGGCCAGCCGGATGGGGAAAGAAGGGCGCTATACATTCTCCCGGACTTCTTCTGTCTCTGCCCGAATCTCTTCTACCCATTTGAATCCATTCGGCTACACCTTTAATGATGCAACCCTCACCGTGGAGCCAGCGTCAGAAAAAGGAATTCACATTCGCTACCGAGTGAGCTTCATCAAATGGTTTCTGGCTATGCTCTTCCTTTCTTTTCAGATACTCATTGCCTTTTCCATTCTCATGTTCTTTTATGTTCGCCGCCTTCCATCCGGTATTCAGGGCTCTGCCCTTGTATCTTTTTTTATTGCAGTTACATTCTGGGCACTGATCTGGCCACTTGTCATGACCGTCATCTATCGGGTACTGATGGCCAGGATGTTTCGGACCCTCCTGAAAAGCATCGCCTTATTCAAACGGCTTGACAATTGAATCCGGAAAACTCCAGCTTTGAGTAGGGTAAAACCCCAGCTATTGATAACTGTTAGAGAATCAAGAAAGAAAAATGACAAAAAATTTAACATATGTCTTTACTGGATTCCGTATGTCCGATAAAATGATATTGATTTTCCGTTTTCCATCAAACTAAAGTATCGGGGGTAGAAATGAAAATTCTCAAAACATTTGTCATCGTATTGGCGATTGTGTCTGCGACGTTCCTTATCGCTTGCCAGAGTAAGGCACCGGCGAAAAAAGCTGAACCGGCTAAGAAAGCACCGGCAGCAGTGGAACAAACCACTCCGGCTCCTGCAGCGGCTGTGGAAGAGGGTGCTCAAACAGAAGAAGCGGCAGAACCTGCTGCAGAAGCTGCTACAGAAACAAAGGCAACAGAAGCGACTGAAGAAAAGGCTGAAGCTCCTAAGACTGAAGAGCCCAAAGCAGAAAACCCAAAGAAATAACACGACTCAATTGCAAAAAAAAGGGGGAAGGCCGTGCCTTCCCCCTTTTTTTAACTTAGACGTTCCTGTAATCTTGCTGTGTCTTTTGTCTTTTCAGGGGAGGAAAATATCCTTTCGAACCCGGGGAACGGCGCCGGTTTCCACTGCTTTTTGGAATAGGAAATGAACGGCGGCCCGGCCCTCACTGCCAATGTCAATGGAGAACGGGTTGACGTAGAGATCGATGTGGGCGTCAATGACGGATTGTTCCAGTTCTTTGGCATGCTCCCGAATAAAAGGATATGTGCTTTCCCTGTCAAGAAAGGCCTGTTCCACGGATTTTCGGAGCGCCCCGTCAAATTCCCGGCCGATTGTGTCCTTTAGTTCCCGTTTGACCGCGATGCAACCCAGCGGAATGGGATGTCCGGTAGCGGTTTCCCACCATTCTCCGAGGTCCACAATCTTTTTCAGACCCCGTTGCCGGTAGGTGAAACGGGTTTCATGGATGATGACCCCGGCATCTACCTCTCTGTCTAAAATGGCCTGTTCAATATCTGAAAAGAGCATGGGCACCACCTCGTCGCAGTCCGGACAAAAGGATTTGAACAGTAAATATGCGGTGGTATTCAGCCCCGGCACTGCCACGCGGAAATTTTTCAGTTTGTCCGGGCTTACCGGCTTTTTTGAAATAACCAGCGGGCCGCAGCCCCGGCCCAGCGCGGCACCGGCATTGAGCATGATATATTCATCCGCCAGTTGAAAATAGGTAAAGTAGGAGAGTTTTGTTATATCTGTTTCCCGTCTTAGTGCCCAGCGATTCAGTTCCGCGATATCCCCGATTCGAAGCTCGAAGGGGAAAGGAATG
>QMQE01000041.1 GCA_003650445.1 Acidobacteriota bacterium
ATTCCGGAAAAGTATGTGATTGTTCATGAAAAACTGGGAACGTGGAATTCACCGGAATGGCAGGAATGGATCCGACCTACTTTCCCGGAGCAATCCATTCGAAAGGATTATGATTAAGAAATAAGGAAAGAAAAATGGTCGGAGCGAGAAGATTTGAACTTCCGACCCCACCCACCCCAAGGGTGTGCGCTACCAGGCTGCGCCACGCTCCGACCAGTACAGTTCATTATAGTGACCATACTGTAAATTTCAATGTTTTTCTGGCTGAATGGCGCCTAAAACAGATTTGTTTTTTGTCTGAGATTCATGAAACAGCAGGTTTACCACCGGGATATCGGGTTCCAGGCTGGATGCCAGAACGATCAGAGCATCTTCACCGGGTTTGACAGAAGCAGAATGGCTGCGAATGTAATGCTGAGCCACAAGCTCCCGCCGAAGGACTTCCTCAAGTAGAGGAAGAGAAACGTGGCAATCTCGAAGATGAATTGTATTGAGTAAACGGAACCCCCTGCTTGAATCCACTACACGGAGTGCCTGCCTGACTATTCGGGGCGGAAGTTCAAACTTTCCAAATTCCGTCGCAGCCTGATAGAGTTTTTCCATTGCAATCATGCGAATAATCTGTTGCCTGTTTTCTGCCGTCACCTGTCCTGACAGGCACTGGCCGGATTGCAGGTATACCCATGCCCGGACTTCCGAAAGGGTTACGGGGCGATTCCCGGCAACAAGGGCCAACCGGTCAGTTTGTGTCCATCCTCCATTGAAAATCATCAGGAGAAGAAGGACTGGAGCGCTAAACTTCCATAATATCTGTTTGTTTCTTCTTTGAAATCTCTGTAATGATGTCCACATATTTATCTGTCAGTTTCTGAATTTCATCCTCACATTTATGTTCATCGTCTTCCGATATCATCTTTTCCTTCAACAATTCCTTGGACTGATCCCGGGCATCCCGCCTGATATTGCGAATCGCAATTTTACTCTGCTCTTCATATTCCTGGATTTTTTTGCCCAGTGTTTTGCGCCGTTCTTCGGTCAGAGGGGGAATGGGTACCCGAATGATTTTCCCGTCATTGTTTGGATTAAGCCCAAGATCCGAGCTTTGAATGGCTTTCTCAATTAAGGTAATCGTTCCGGCGTCAAAGGGGGAAATAACCACCAGTGTCGCATCGGGCGATGACAATGTTGCCAGCTGATTCAACGGCATTTCAGAACCGAAGTAGTCTACCCGGATATTATCAAAGATGGTGACTGAGGCCCGACCGGTACGAAGTGAGGACAGCTCTCTTTTGAACACGTCCACAGTTTTTTTCATGTGGGATTCTGCATCCTGCAACACCTCTTTAATCATCTGAGCCTCCTTTCTTCCTGACTCTTGTTCCAACTTTTTCGCCAAGGACGATCCGAACCAGATTTCCCGGGCGAATCATGCTGAAAACAATAATCTCCAGATTATTTTCCATACTAAGGGAAATCGCGGTGGAATCCATAACCCGCAATCCCTGCTTCAATACGCTCATATAATCCACTTCTTCCATAAAACGCGCCTTGGGATCAGTAATCGGGTCTGCTGTGTATACGCCATCTACTTTGGTGGCTTTCAACAGTATGTCGGCACCAATCTCGTTTGCCCGAAGTGATGCGGCAGTGTCTGTCGTGAAGAAAGGATTTCCGGTACCGGCACCAAAGATGACAATCCGCCCTTTTTCCAGGTGACGAATCGCCCGTCGCCGTATAAAAGTTTCGGCCACGGCCCGAACTTCCAAGGCAGAAAGCACCCGTGTGGGAATACCCTGTTTTTCAATAGCATCCTGCAGTGAGAGGCAGTTGATAAGCGTAGCCATCATGCCCATGTAGTCACCGGTAACCCGGTCCATCCCGGCTTCACTGCCGGATACGCCCCGAAATATGTTTCCGGCACCGATGACGATTCCAATCTGGACTCCCATCTGGTGGATTTCGGCAATTTCCTCCGACAGGCGCCGGACAATGCTGTTGTCAATACCAAAGCCCTTGTCCCCCATCAATGCTTCTCCGCTGAGTTTCAGCAGAACCCGCTTGTAAATCGGTTTTCTCTCTTCTTTTTCCATGCTGTTACGATACCAGATTTCGCCGCCAGATTGCAAGTTCATTGTCAGATGAAATAAAAGAGAAGTCTGAACAAAGACATAAAAGAATGATCGGTGATAAGAAAAACAGATAGTCTTTGGGAAAAACTGTCTGCTCTAAAACCATAAACCTCTTTTTTCTCTATATTACCTTAAACTAAACTCAGACTGTAACTCAAGCTTATCTTTTCGTACCTCCGGCGCGGGGAACAGTCAGGATGATGGGAAGGATAACCGGAAAACTGTTCATTCTCTTCCGGAAATAGCTTCTGAGAGCAGAACGGATTTTCGGCCGAACCGCTTCCCATTTCAGGCGTTCATTTCGCTTCATTTCATTGAACCTGCGGCGAACCCGATCCCGGATTTGAGCCATCTCAACTTCATCATCGGACAAAAGAAGAAAGCCGCGTGTAATTACTTCGACTTCTCCTACCAGTTCTGCCGACTTTTCATCGACCTGGAGGGTTACAACTATCAACCCGTCCTCTGCCAGTCGGCGACGATCCTGAAGGGCAATGTCTTCCAGCTCTTCAAAGCGATCTCCCTCGATGAAGCGCCGGTTGATTTCAATAGCGTCAATTTTACGTACTTTATCATCGGCAAGTTCCAGGATATCCCCGCTATCCACGATTTCGATCTGACTCCTTGTCAGTCCCATTTCCTTTGCCAGTTTCGCATGGTGCACCAATTGCATTCTGTCGCCATGAATCGGAATAAAGTTTCTTGGTGTCAACAGACTGAAAACCAGTTTCAGCTCTTCCTTGCTGGCGTGTCCGGACACGTGGACTTCGGAGATTTCTTCGTAATGGACTTCCGCCTCCATCCGGTACAGGCTGTTGATGACCCGCATAACAGATTTTTCGTTTCCGGGGATGGTTTTGGCAGAAATGATAATTGTGTCACCGGGATAAATCTCCACCTGCTTTGCCTCTCCCCGTACAATCCGGGATAGAGCAGACATGGGCTCTCCCTGGGAACCTGTGGTGATGATAATCAATCTGTTTTCCGGAATATTCCGAATTTCTTCTTTATTTGCCATAACCCCAGCAGGTACTTTAAGATAGCCAAGCTGCCGGGCAACCGACATTGAGTTTTCCAGGCTCCGGCCCAGAAGCACAACACGCCGGTTCAATTCGTGGGCAATCCGGACAATCTGCTGAATCCGATGAATATGGCTGGAAAAGCAGGCCACAATAACCTTCTGGCGACTGGATTCGATAATTTCCTGTAAGGAATCTCCCACTGTGCATTCGGAGAGCGTATACCCTTCTTTCGCAACGTTTGTTGAATCTGACAGCAGGACGTCAATCCCCCGCTTCCCCCATTCTGCAAACCCGGCAAAATCAAAGTTTTTGCCGTCAATGGGGGTCTGATCTACCTTAAAATCGCCGGTGTGAAATGCCGTTCCCGCAGGGGTTTCAACCACCACAGAAACGCAGTCTACAATGCTGTGGGTCACCCTGAGCAGGTGGATTCTAATCTCCCCGAAGCTTAAACTGTCCCCGGCTGCCACTTCATGGAGATTTACCTGATGGTCAAAGCGATGCTCTTCCAGTCTTTTCCTGATAAATCCGCAGGTAAGGCGGGTTCCATAGATATCCATGTCCCGATCAAGGTCCCGGCACAAGAAGGGAATGCCCCCAATATGATCTTCATGCCCGTGGGTGATTATAGCTCCGGCAATAAGCCCGGAAACGCCGATTTCCCTCAGAATGGTGTAATCGGGAACGATGAGATTCACGCCCGGCTGATCCGTATCCGGAAACATAACACCGGCATCCACAATCACAGCCGTATCGTTATAGCGATAGAGGGTAGCGTTCATGCCAAATTCACCAACACCCCCGATGGGGAGTATCTGCAGGGTACCCGGATTATATTTGTATGCCATTTTCTCTAACCTCCCTGTACAGGGCCAGCAACTGCCTTACAGACAGCTGATCTACACGGGCTGACCTTGAAATCTCCAGTTTCTTGAATATTTCCGACATCCCGCCGCTCTGGTTTTTCATAATATTTTTATACAACATTTTACGTCTGTTTTCAAAAATCCGGCGGCAGAACCGGAAATAATCTTTTTCCGGTTTTACCTCGAAGTTTTTCCTGCGGACAAAATGGACAACAGCAGAATCTACTTTCGGTGGCGGGCTGAAACTGGCCGGTTTTAATGTCATTACGAGATTCGTTTCAAAA
Organism: Acidobacteriota bacterium; assembly: GCA_003650445.1. Classification (GTDB taxonomy): domain Bacteria; phylum Acidobacteriota; class Holophagae; order Thermotomaculales; family Thermotomaculaceae; genus UM-FILTER-49-7. Next base: position 4,302 of record QMQE01000041.1, read on the forward strand.
AATGGCCCCACAGCAAGATTCAATGGGCCTAAGTCCGTTGTCACCTTTTCAGCCACCTCCCGTTGATACATCAGAACCATTTCGGGAATCTGGTTCACGTTCCGGCAAAAATGGAATGTCAACGGCGAGGCAATGTTGTACGGCAGGTTGGAGATTACAGCGGTCTGCCCCCATGCCTCCGGTATGTTTCCCATGACGTCAAGGGCATCTGCAGAAATGATTTTCAGATTGCTGCCAAATCGCCTTTTAAGGCCTGGTATCAATTCGTGATCCCGCTCCACCACCCGGACGTCCAGCCCCCGGCTCAGGAGAAAATCTGTCAGAATCCCATCACCAGGGCCAATTTCTACAACAGCGCCTTTCCATTCAAGGAAGCTGACAATACGCTCCGCCGTTTCGGGATTTGTGAGGAAATGCTGTCCGAAATGTTTTTTACGCCTTATTGAGGAATCCATTCCGTTAATTTGTCCATCACCTGATGTATCTGCTTCGGACTGGTCAGGTTGAACTTGGAATGCGCCCGATACTGGCCTTTTCGCTTCTGGTACCGAACCAGCCTCACTTTCAAATCCCCGAATTCTCCTTCTTTGCCCAGCTCCCGATACAGATACATCACTGTAGACCATGCCCCCTTTGAAAGAATAAACTTATCTTCTTCCTTCAGGACCAGTTCACCTTCGTCATACCGTTCAATCGTAATCTCTTCAAGTTCCATTTTTTTTCCTTATTTTGATATTATCATAATTCTGTCAATAAAAGTGTTTCCATTCTCTTCTATCCTTATGTCACAACCGCAGAACCAGTATTTCCCCTTTGCAGGGGTCAAATGTTCGTTGATTCCGGTACGCATCCGGCGAATTGCTGCGTCTTTTTCAACCCCGATAACAGAATTCACCGCCCCGGTCATCCCGGCATCCGTCAAGAAAGCGGTCCCATGGGGCAATATCCGTTCATCTGCCGTCTGGACATGGGTATGGGTTCCAATTACCGCGGCTACCTTCCCATCAAACTCATGAGCAAAAGCCGCCTTTTCCGCAGTAGCCTCCCCATGAAAATCCACCAGCACAATGTCAGTCTCTTTCGATTCCAGAAACCGGTCCATGCTGCGGAACGGACAGTCTACCGGGGGCATGAATGCCCGCCCCAGCATGCTGACCACTGTCACGCTCCGGTTCTCAGGAAGAGAAATCGTAATGAAACCGTTCCCCGGAACTTCAGGGGGATAGTTCATCGGCCGAAGCACATAGGGCCGGTCTTCAAGGAGGGTTCTCGCTTCTTTTTTGTCAAATATATGGTTTCCGGATGTAAAACAATGGATTCCAGCCGTAGTCATTTCTGCAATGGTATCTGCTGTAATCCCAAACCCATGGGCCAGATTTTCGCAATTGGCAACAACCACATCCGGTTTTCGTTCCGCCAGGAGATGCGGCAATTCTTTCTGAACTGCCTTTCTCCCTGGCCGCCCGATAATATCCCCAATAAACAAAATGCGAATCATCGTGTTCTAATCCTGCCTGTCTTCTGTACATTCAGCACGATTACTTTGCGTATTCCACAGCCCGGGTTTCCCGAATCACCGTTACCTTGATTTGCCCTGGATAATCCAACTCTTCTTCAATCTTTTTTGCAAGTCCTTTGGACAGCCAGAACACCTTGTCATCATCCACTTCATTGCTCTTAACAATCACGCGAATTTCTCTCCCGGCCTGGATGGCATAGCTTTTGGACACACCATCAAAGGATCGTCCCAGTTCTTCCAGTTTTTCAAGACGACGAATATATGTTTCCAGAATTTCACGGCGCGCCCCGGGACGCGCAGCAGACAAGGCATCTGCTGACTGCACAATGACCGCTTCAAGCGTTTTCATCTCCACATCGCCGTGATGAGCCTGTACACAGTGAATTACCGGTTCTGATTCACCGAAGCGTCTCAACAAATCCACACCAATTTCCACATGTGTCCCTTCAATTTCTTTGTCAATGGCCTTTCCGATGTCATGGAGCAAAGCACCCCGTTTGGTAATTTTTACGTCCGCGCCCAGCTCCTGGGCCATAAATGTAGCAATGTATGCAACTTCCTTTGAATGATGAAGGATGTTCTGGCCATAACTGGTGCGGAATTTCAACCGGCCAATGAGCTTAATCAACTTGGGATGAATTTCGCCGACACCCAGCTCGTAAACGGTATTTTCACCTTCTTCCTTAATCTGGGCATCCAGCTCCATCTTCACTTTTTCCACGATTTCTTCAATCCGGCCCGGATGAATCCGGCCGTCAGCAATCAGGCGTTCCAGTGACAGCCGTGCCACTTCTCTGCGAATGGGGTCAAAGGAAGAAACAATCACGGCTTCCGGGGTGTCATCAATAATCAAGTCAACCCCTGTTGCCGCTTCAAGCGCCCGGATATTCCGGCCTTCCCGGCCGATAATCCGGCCCTTCATGTCATCGCTGGGCAGGTCCACCACAGAAACGGTTGCCTCCGTCACATAGTCGGATGCAGATTTCTGAATCGCCAGACCGATAATTTTCTTTGCCTTCTGAAGCGCCGTCACTTCTGCTTCCTCTTCCATCTTCTTCACTTTTTTTGTGATACTCTTGCGCGCTTCTTCTTCCACAAGCTGCATCATTTCATACTTGGCGGATTCCCGGGTCAATCCGGAAATTCGTTCCAGTGCTTCAATCTGCTCATCCCGGATTTTCTGAATTTCCTGTTCCTTCTGAGCGATGGACAATGCCTGGCGCTTGAGGTTCTCCTCCTTGGCATCCAGAGATTGTTCCTTGGAATCCAGGGTTGTCATCCGCTTCTCTACAAGGTCTTCCTTGCGGAGAAGCCGCTTCTCCATCTCGTGAATTTCTTTTCTCTTTTCAGTTGTCTCCCGCTCTACCTCTTCCTTGACCTTCTGCTTTAACTCCTTTGCGTCCAGCTCAGCACGACGTCGGATCTGATCGGCTTCTCCGGTTGCAAGGCGCAATGTTTCTTTTGCCTTCTGCTCAGTTACTTCAAGCAGGTGGCTTTCCTTCTTCTGTCTGGATGTATAAAAAACAATGAGCCCGAGACTGGTCAGGAACAGCACAACCACAGCAACAATAAGTGCTATTACCATAATCTCCTCCCAATACTGTTACAACACGCTTGAGTGGAGGAATAAGTGGCCCCGTGAAATCGTGTGGCAGGAAATAATGAACCTGGCCTACCAGGTGGGTACATCTGCATACCCTTCGGGACTTCCACTCAAGGTGGACTTGCTCACCCGGGCAGCGTCACGTTCCCGTTTCATTTCCGTTGGCTCAATATCGCTCCACCATCACGGGTTTCACAGGACCCGCTTTTCTGTTAGAGAACTTTCAATCATTCCGATTATGCTCTCAAGCTTGGAAGCAAACTGCGGTTGATCCGCCTTCCGGCATTCCTTCATCAGTTTAAAATAGTCGTCCACAACCGTCATAGATGCCATCACCAGGAGGCGGTAAAAATCCACACTCCCGGTTGCTTCCGCTAATTCCTTCATCCTGGATTCGAGCAAATGGGCCATTTCCTGCACGTAACTTTCATCATAGCGTGAGGAAATTTTGTATTCCTTACCATAAATTCGAAGGCTATAAATTGCCATTTTCCCGTTCCACCAGCGTGTCAATTGAGTTAATAATCTTGCCTATACGGCTTTCAACTTCCTTTAAATGTGAGGGTTTTCCAAGAGCACCCTCAAGCTCCATCTGCAATAATTCAACCTGCTTCTTCAGCTCGGTATTCTCTTCTTTGATTGTCTCATACTCCCGAAGCAACTGGGAAACTTTTTTTTCCAGCAGTTGAATCAGTCGATTCATCATCGAAGCACCGCTCCAAATTTATCAATAAACGCAGACACCATCTTCTGGTGCAGCTCGTTTACTTCTTCATTATTCAGGGTCTGGTTGTCTGCCTGAAAAACAAAATTAATCGCAATGCTGACCTTTCCGGCCGGGACGCCTTTCCCTTCATAGCGGTCAAAAAGGCGAAAATTTTTCAAATACGGCACATCCAGACTCTTCAAAAATGCTTCCATCTCATCATATCGGATTCGCCTGTCCAGCAGGAAAGCAGAGTCTCGCTGGGTCAACGGCATCATGCTGAATGGCTTAAAACGAACCGTCCGCTGCGTTTCCCCGACAAAATCGCTTAGATCCAGTTCCAGTGCGACCAGCGGATAATCGATGTCAAAGTGAGAAAGAACCTGGCCTGAAAGCTGGCCCAGATAACCAATTGTATGATTATTGAGAAGCAATGCTGCAGACTTGTCCGGATTAAAAGCAGCTGAATCGCATGCCCCGTAAGTAATGCGTGACATTCCAGAAACACTCTGCTCAAACCTATTCAACAGCCCTTTCATAGTGAACTCATCAGCTACAATTTCCCGCCCATTCCATGCACGGGACTGAACCCCTTTTACCGCCACTGCCGCCATTGAAACTCTTTCATCTGCCTGGGCACCTTTCGGCAGATAAACCCGCCCTGCCTCAAAAAGCTTTAATGCCAGGTTTCCACGTTTCAAATTCAATGCAGCAACAGACATCAGCGTAGCCAGAACAGAAGTCCGCATAACGCTTGTATTTTCTCCCAGTGGATTTGAAATTCTAACCATATCCATCTTTTTCGGGAGGATAGCCAGATTGTCATCGGGGGAACAAAAAGAATAAGAAATCGCCTCGTAGAACCCCCCTGCTGAAAAAACAGACTCCACCTGATTGAAAATCAATTCCGACGGAGATGTCTCCCGGCCAGGGCTTTCCACACCTGGAAGGGTTGAAGGCATCCGGTTGTACCCATAGATCCGGGCCACTTCCTCTATCAAATCAATCTCCCGGGTTACGTCCAGCCGGTTGGAAGGCACTTGCCAGATTGAGCCATCTTTCGTTCCCTGAACTTTCGAAAATCCGAGACCTTCAAGGGTTTTTTCAACAAAGTCATTTTCGATTTCCACACCCAGAATTCGCTTGAGGCTATCGGATTTCAACAGGATTTCCGGAGCAGCAAAGGGCATCGGGAAAGCATCTATGGGCTTGGGAGCCACTTCACCGCCGGCAAACTGAGCCATCAGGTCTGCGGCCCGATTGGCCGCCTTCAAGGCAATTCCGATATCCGCTCCCCTCTCAAACCGATGAGAAGAATCCGTGTGAATCGCCAGACGCTTTGATGTTTTTCGAACACTGACCGGATTGAACCAGGCAGACTCAATCACTACATCTGTTGTATCTTCACGTATCTCAGAATTCTCTCCGCCCATAATTCCAGCCAATGCCACCGGCCGTTCTCCGTCTGCAATCACGAGATCTTCCGGTGTCAGCTTCCGTTCCACCCCGTCCAATGTCAACATTGTTTCACCGGCAACTGCCCGCCGAATTACAATCTGCTTTCCCTGTAGAAAACGACTGTCAAATGCATGGAGGGGATGCCCCAGCTCCCAGAGGACATAGTTGGTAATGTCCACCACATTGCTTATGGGTCGAATCCCGGCTTCCTGCAGAAGCTCCTGCATCCATTCGGGGGACGGCCCGATTTTTACATTTTTCACATAGCGGGCAACATAGCGGCCGCAGAGATCAGGTGCCTGAATTTCAACCGCAACATTTTCTTCCGTTACAGTTCCACTTTCAGTAAATGAGGGTTCCGGTATCGGAATCATATCCCCGTTCCCCGAAGTTGCAAGCTCCCGGGCAAGGCCCACGTAATTCATGGCATCCGGCCGATTTGTGGTGACATCAATATCCAGGACAATCGAATCACCGTCCCGGCGGATTTCATCAACCGTAAGGCCCTGATCCGTCAACACCTCCGCGATACCATCCGCATCCAGCTTTGTTTCAATATATTTTCTCAGCCAGTTTACACTGAAATCCATGGGTTTCCTCTTTGTTGAACCGTCAGTTAAATTGAGACAGAAATCTCAGGTCATTATCAAAAAACATCCGAATGTCGGAAATACCATATTTCAGCATTGCCACACGCTCCACTCCCAGGCCGAAAGCAAATCCGGAAACCGTTTCCGGGTCATAGCCGACATTCTGAAAAACAACCGGATCCACCATGCCGGCACCGAGGATTTCCAGCCAACCACTGTTCTTGCATACCCGGCAGCCTTTGCCGCCGCACATAATGCAGGTCACATCCACCTCGGCACTGGGCTCGGTAAACGGGAAATAGCTCGGCCGAAGCCGCATTTTCGTATCCGACCCAAAGAGTTTTTTAAGAAAATGCTCCAGTGTGCCTTTCAGATCCGTGAAAGTGATGTCCTCCCCCACAACAAGGCCTTCCACCTGGTGAAACATGGGGGAATGGGTTATATCTGCATCCTTACGATACACACGGCCAGGCATAATTGCCTTGAACGGCGGTTTTTTCTCCTGCATCAGGTGGATTTGAACATTGGAAGTGTGAGTTCGAAGCACAACTTCATCAGAAACATAAAAGGTATCCTGCATATCCCGGGCCGGATGGTCTTTGGTAAGTCCCAGCGCTTCGAAGTTGTAGAAATCCGTTTCAATTTCCGACGCTCCGGCCACTTCGTAACCCATCCGCTCGAAAATACGTATCAAATCCCGGTTGACAATATTTAAAGGATGAAGAGAGCCCAGCTCAGGGGCAATTCCGGGAAGTGTCAGGTCAATGCCATCTTCCTTTGAGGAAGAAACGTTGGATTTCAGGGCTTCGAGCTTTTCAGAAAGTCCCGCTTCAACCGCCTGCTTCAGCCGGTTCACAGCCTGGCCCAATTCCGGACGCAATTCCTTCGGTGCCGAACGCAAATCCGTCAACAGGTCCTTTATAATTCCCCGTTTTCTTCCCAGATAATGATTTCGCAGCTCTTCCAGGCCTTTCAGGCCTTCTACCTGGCCCAATGCCTGGTTGAAGGCATCCCTGATTCCCTGAATCTGTGCCTTCAGGTCACTCATTTGCGTCGACTTAACTCAGGGCGTTTTTGGCCTTGGTTGCCAGCTCGGCAAATGCCTCCGGATTGGAAACCGCCAGTTCGGCAAGAACCTTGCGATCCAATTCAATCCCGGCCTGCTTCAGGCCATTCATGAAGGTGCTGTACTTCAAGTCGTGAAGCCTTGCAGCGGCATTGATCCGCACAATCCAGAGAGACCGGAAATCCCGTTTCTTCCTGCGACGGTCCCGATAGGAAAATGCCAATGCCCTTTCCACGGATTCTTTCGCAGTACGATACAGCTTACTCCGGCCACCGTAATAGCCCTTTGCCAGCTTTAAAATCTTCTTTCTTCTGTCTTTTCTCTTGGTTCCTCTTTTTACGCGTGTCATATCTCTTCTCCTGCTTTACGTCAAAAAACAATGAAATTCAGATGCCTCAGCCGTAAGGCAGCATCTTCTTCAGCACCACGGTATCTCCGGCAGAAGCCAGAAAACCCTTTCGAAGGTTCCGTTTCCGCTTCTTGGACTTCTTGGTCAAAATGTGGCTTTTATTGGCATGGTTCAGAACAATTTTGCCACCGCCGGTCGTCTTGGTTCGCTTTGCTGCACCTCTATGGCTTTTCAGTTTCGGCATACTTCCTCCAAAATTCGGTAATAGACTTATCTATCTCGTGTCAATTTTTCCCGGAAGGCTTTGGTACAAAAATCTGCACCATGTGAATCCCTTCAAATGAGGGCCCTTTATCCGGGTATCCATACTCTTCCAAATCGGCTTTCAGCCGCTGGAGAATTGCAAATCCCTTGTCCTTGTGCGCCAGCTCCCGGCCCCGGAAACGAACCGTAACCTTCACCCTGTCTCCTGCTTCCAGAAAACGGATAACATGTTTTTTCTTGAAGTTGTAATCATGATCGTCAATCATGGGACGAAACTTCATTTCCTTCACCTGGATGCGCTTTTGTTTCTTCTTCGCCTGCTGGGCCCGTTTCTGTTCAGTGTACAGGTATTTCCCGTAGTCCATGATCCGACAGACCGGTGGCTTTCCGTTAGGGGCTACCTCAACCAGGTCCAGCCCTTTCCCCTGTGCAATTTTAAGTGCTTCGTCCAGGCTCAGGATTCCAAGCTGTTCGCCGTCCTCCGAAACCACCCGAAGTTCTTTCTCCCGAATGTTTTCATTTATCCGGGTTCCACCTTGCTTGCCGTTACCCCTTGAATTTTTACTAACTGAGCGGTTAATAGACACACCTCCCCAATAAAGTCAGTGTTTCACTATAGACGGAACATTCCATAATGTCAAGCCAAATCCAATGATTTTGACGCAACAAGTGCAGTTGCTTTCTGAATAAATTCATCAACCGGAACAGCTCCTTCGTCTCCTTTCCCACGCACACGGACCGAGACAGTTTCATCCTCGGCCTCTTTCTTGCCAATAATCAGCATATAGGGCACTTTCTGAAGCTGGGCTTCCCGAATCTTGTACCCCATTTTCTCACTGCGATCGTCAATGGAAACCCGAATTCCCGCAGCCATCAGTTTATCCGAAACTTCTCTGGCGTAAGGGACATTATCATCGGTAATGGGGATAATCGCGGCCTGAACCGGTGCCAGCCACAGGGGGAAAGCCCCGGCATATTGCTCCACCAGCATCCCGAAAAAACGCTCCCATGAACCGAAAATCGCCCGATGAATCATGAACGGTGTGTGTTCCGCCCCGTCTGAGCCCACATAGCTCATTCCAAAACGCCGAGGCAGGTTGAAATCGAACTGAATTGTTGTCGCCTGCCATTTACGGCCCAGACAATCATAGAGTTTGACATCAATCTTGGGGCCGTAGAAAACTGCCTCTCCTTCCATGCGTTCAAAGGCAATTTCCTTCTTTGTCAGCGCCTGAATCAAGGCGTCTTCCGCCATGTCCCATTCCCCATCTGTCCCGGCATACTTCTGCTTATTCTGGCTGTCCCGGACTGACAATTCAAACTTATATTTCTCAAACCCGAACACCTTGTAAATATCCAGAGCCAGGTCAATGAGCTTTTCAATTTCGCCGTGAACCTGTTCCGGCGTACAGATAATATGAGCATCGTCCTGGGTAAAGCCCCGTACCCGGAGCATCCCGTGGAGAGCACCGCTCTTCTCATAGCGGTAGACTGTCCCATTCTCAGCATACTTAATGGGCAATTCCCGATAGGAGCGGCGTTTATTTTTGTAAATCATCACGTGGAACGGACAGTTCATCGGCTTGACAATGTACTCCTCATCATCAATGGACAGACTGTACATGTTTTCCCGATAGAAGTCATAATGGCCCGAGGTTTTCCATAGCTCGCTCCGTGCAAGATGAGGTGAAATCACCCACTGATACCCACGCTTGATAAGCTCATTGTACAGATAGTCCTCAATCTGCTTGCGAATGGTGACCCCTTTGGGATACCAGAATACAAAGCCGCCCCCGACTTTCTCTTCAAAGGCAAACAACTCCAGATCCTTCCCGAGGCGCCGGTGATCGCGCTTCTTTGCTTCTTCAAGCATCATCAGATGTTCTTCCAGCTGCGCCTTCTTGAAAAAAGAAGTTCCATAAATTCGCTGGAGCATCTTATTTTTCTCATCACCATGCCAATAGGCCCCGGCAATTGTCAGAAGTTTGAATGCTTTGATAAAGGAAGTATTGGGCAAGTGCGGCCCCCGGCACAGGTCCACCCACTCACCCTGACGGTAGCAGGTTATCGTTTCCCCTGCGGGAAGCTCTTTGATAATTTCCACCTTGTACTCTTCTCCCATCTCATCAAACATCTTCAGCGCGGCTTCCCGTGTAACCTCTTCCCTCAGAATCTCCAGCTTCTCTTTGGCGATTTTCTTCATCTCGCCCTCAATCCTCACCAGATCCTCCGGAGTGAATGGGGTTTCTCTGTCAAAGTCATAATAAAACCCGTCCTCGATCACCGGGCCGATGGTAACTTTTGTCTCCGGAAAAATCCGTTGCACCGCCTGTGCCATCAGATGAGCTGTGGAATGGCGAAGTACTTCCAGCGAATCGGGAGATTTTTCCGTGAGGATCTCAAGTGAACCACTCTCAGTAAGTGGCCGGGTCATATCAATCAGCTTGTCATTGAATCTGGCCGCCACAGCCATCCGGGCCAGCCCGGAAGAAATGCCGGCAGCCACGTCCATCGGAGACGTACCTTTATCAATATCAAGGACATTTCCGTCCGGAAGCGTAACACGAATCTTGTCCATGGCGTTCCCCTCTGTGTTGGGTGGTTCATAAAAAAAATGGTAGGCACGGGCGGTATCGAACCGCCGACCCCTTCCGCGTCAGGGAAGTGCTCTCCCACTGAGCTACGTGCCTCCACTGCCAGAGAAAATACCAGACCTTCCCCGGTGTGTCAATAAGAATCAATGTTGGAGTTTGGGTGGGAGTAAGAAAAAAGAGAATGGAATTATTCTGATCCGAAAAGACCGGGAAAAGGAGGAACACGCCTATTCCCCGAAATTTTTCCCTGCTATCACAGAATCACTCAAAAGGCTATTTGTCCGGTTTTGTATCCACGAATTTATCAGGGATTATCCCCCAACCTGAGCTCTTCGGCGGGTCCACCACCTTCGGCATGGGGGGTGCTTCTTTATCATAATGCTCATATTTCAAAAGTTTTCTGTATGCTTTCGCCTGCTGCTTCTTGAGCCCCAGCTTGGCGTAAATCCTGAATTCCAGTAAATAGATTTCAGGAATGTCCTCCCGAATTCCCCTGGCTGTCTCGCACAATTTCATTGCCGTTTGGTAATCGCGCCGCCAATAATCCCTGCTGGCCAGACTCAGATAAAAATATGGATTGCGCTGCTTGACCCTTTGCATGTCCTTTCGAAGCATATGGAGTAATTCTATATCCCCTCTTCTTTCAAACACCCTCATCACGTTTCCCATTACGAGATCCGGAAATCTGGCCAATTGCAGAGCTTTCAGGAAATGCCTCTTGGCCCCCAGCCGATTCCCCTTTCTAAGCATGAGGACACCAAGATTATCCTGAATCTGGTATGAATCCGGGTAGAGTTTCTCCGCGATATGGAAAAGGATTCCGGCTTTTTTGTCCTGATGTTGAAGCAGCAACTGTGCTGCAAGGTTGTTGTAATACAATCCGGCAGCCTCGATGTCGGACAGCAGTGTGACATAGTAATAATGTCTTGTATTGGGGATAAAGTCCACCATTCTCCTGTCCTGGCCGATCTGGACAGCTGTGATGATGTGGTTGGTATGAACCACAACATTGTCCTCAATCTTGTTTCCAACAATATCTTCCACCAACATGTAATAGACCTGGAGCCGGGCATACCGGGCTGCCCCTATCAGAAGATTGGTCATTGCGAAACAGTTCCCCTGATGGTTTTGAAAACACGCATCCGCACTGAGCGTGCTATCGGCAATATAGCTAAAACGGGAAGAACTGCAAAACAGGCAATCATACAAACCATCAAAGCGCTCCCATTGGGTGCTTGCCATGTTGACACAGGGGCGAAGGGCTTCCCGAACATCCTGGCTTAACTGGAAGGGGGGAGTCATAATCGATTCAGCAGTCACAGTCACATCCAACCCTTTCCCGCCTGAAATAATGATCGGCTCCTTCGGCAGCAATGAGTGTCCCACACGATTCTCCACAGCAAGCCGAAACGCTTCCCCGTCATATGTTACCGGCACTGGTGCCCGCGCACAACTGGATGAAAGAGCCAGTATGATGATCAGGATTACCCTTTCCATTGGCATTTATCCCCCTCTACTTTTACTAATAACTATACCACTTTTATTGAGGGTTGAGAAGGAACCCCGGACACCGTTCTCATGCGGCAGTGATGAGTGATGGGTTGGAAAAAGGCGGGGATGGGCCAATCCCTGCCCTTCTTGCACTTGCACTTTTCTGCCGCCCACTCCCTTTTGAGCGTTTTCCCCATTTCTTGTCGCCTTCTTTGCACAACATGAGGGAAAAGGCGCGATTTTTTTGGCCTTCTCCATATGTGAGACAACAGCAGTTTTATTCTGCCAGTTAACGGTTATCCCTTTGGCATTGTGTCCCAGGAATTACTTCTGTTCAGGATCGGAGCGAAGGAGGGAAGCGGAGGGAGTAAACGTGCGCAGATTGGCCGAGACTTGAGCGTCAGTCTAAAAGAAGGGGAGGTATCAACAACTGTGCACTAACCACAGAACCCGCATTTCAGAAACAAAGTTTTTGAAATAGGAACTTTCCCTGAAGCAAACCGTTGAGCTTGCTCAAAAGGGGCGCTTCGGGGAAAGTTCCTTGCTGACGCTACAAG